>NZ_LSKQ01000196.1 GCF_001557115.1 Erythrobacter sp. CCH5-A1 | reverse complement strand
TGCTCAGGTACTGGGAGGCGCAGTTCCCTCTCCTGAAGCCGCTGCGCTTCAGCGGCTTCAGGAGAGGGAACTGCGCCTCCCAGTACCTGAGCACGTGAGGCCGGATGCCCAGCGCCTCGCTGACTTCGCCGATGGTGCGCAGCGCGCCCTCGTCCTTGCCGTCATCGAATGCGGTCATCTGGCCTCACCTCTTGCGGTCACCCCTTGGCGATCCGTTCCTTGAGCAGCTGGCTGGCGCGGAAGGTCATAACCCGGCGCGGGGTGATCGGCACTTCGATCCCGGTCTTGGGATTGCGGCCAATCCGTTCATTCTTGTCGCGCAGCACGAAGCTGCCGAAGCCCGAAATCTTGACGTTCTCGCCCCGGGCAAGCGCGTCGCTCATCTTGGCGAGGATTGCCTCGACCAGATCGAGCGACTCCGCGCGGCTGAAGCCCATCTTGCGGTTGATGGTTTCCGCCAGATCGGCGCGGGTCAAAGTGCCAACCGAACGCATCATGCGAATTCTCCTTCGCGGCGCGACCCGAACAAAGGTGGCAGGTGCTTACGATTTTTCGGCACGATTGCAAAGCGATGCGTTACGGATTGTTGTGTTATCCGCAATTGACCTAACAAAAGTAAGGGGACGGGCCCCCGCGCCTCACATCCGGATGAGGCTCGCCCCCCAGGTAAAGCCGCCGCCCATCGCCTCGAGCATCACCAGATCGCCCTGCTTTATCCGCCCGTCCTTGCGCGCGACATCGAGCGCGAGCGGCACCGAGGCGGCCGAGGTATTGGCGTGATCCTGCACCGTCACGACCACCTTTTCGGGCCCAAGGCCGAGCTTCCTCGCCGTCGCGTCGAGGATCCGAGCATTGGCCTGATGGGGCACGACCCAGTCGATCTCGCTCACTGAAACGCCTGTATCCTCAAGCACTTCCTTGAGAACATCGGCGAGATTGACGACCGCGTGGCGAAAAACCTCGGGCCCGCGCATACGGACATGGCCCACGGTCTGCGTGCTCGAAGGCCCGCCATCGACATAGAGCAGATCGTGCTGGTCGCCGTCCGCGTGCAGCCTGGTGCCGAGGATGCCGACCCCGTCGCTGTCACCCGAGGGTGCCTCGAGCACCACCGCGCCCGCGCCGTCACCGAACAGCACGCAGGTGGTGCGGTCTTCCCAGTCGAGAATGCGGCTGAAGGTTTCCGCTCCGATCACCAATGCACGGGCAGCCATGCCGGTCCTGAGCAGCGAATCGGCCGTGGCCAGCGCGTAGAGGAAGCCCGAGCACACCGCCGCGACATCGAAGGCGACCCCGCCCTGGCAGCCGAGCGCGGCCTGGACCTTGGTGGCGGTGGCGGGAAAGGTGTTGTCGGGCGTCGCGGTGGCGAGCACGATCAGGCCGATCGAGGACGCCTCGACCCCGGCATCGTCAAGCGCCGCGCGCGCGGCGGCGATGGCGAGGCTCGCGGTGGTCTCGCCCTCGCCCGCGATGTGGCGCTGGCGGATGCCGGTGCGGGCGACGATCCATTCGTCGGAGGTGTCGACGGTCTCGGCCAGTTCGGCATTGGTCACCACCCGCCGGGGCAGCGCCGAACCGGTGCCGAGCACACGCGAACCGCTCACGCGCCCTTGACTCACAAAGGGGCCTCGCTGGCCTTGGGGGTGGGCGTCGGCGCGCTCTGGCGCAGTGTGCCCTCGCCCAGCCGCGAGAGGTCCTGCGCGATCCGTTCGGTGAGCTTGTTCTCGAGCAGCCGCGCGGTCACGGCGACCGCGTGGGCGACGCCCTTGGCATTGGCGCTGCCGTGGCTCTTCACCACCACGCCGTTCAAACCGAGGAATACCGCGCCATTGTGGTTGTTGGGATCAAGGTGATGCCGGAGCAATTCGGTCGCCGGGCGCGAGACGAGAAAACCGATCTTGCTCCGCAGCGAAGAGGTGAAGGCCTGGCGCAGCAGATCGGTCACGAAGCGCGCCGATCCCTCGATCGCCTTCAGCGCGATATTGCCCGAAAAGCCGTCGGTGACGACCACGTGGGTCTCGCCGCGGTTGATCTTGTCGCTCTCGACGAAACCGTCGAAATGCAGGTCCAGCCCGCCTTCGGCCGAGGCGGCGGTGAGCATGGCAGCGGCATCGCGCAGTTCCTCGGTGCCCTTGATCTCTTCGGTGCCGATGTTGAGCAGGCGGACGACCGGCTTGTCGAAGCCGTTGACGATCCGCGAATAGGCCGCGCCCATCACCGCGTACTGAACGAGATTGCGGGCATCTGCCTCGGTGTTGGCGCCGAGGTCGAGCATGACAACATCATGCGCCTGCAGGGTCGGCATGATCGCGGCGAGCGCGGGGCGATCGATCCCCGGCATGGTACGCAGCGCAAGCTTGCTCATCGCCATCAGCGCGCCGGTGTTGCCGGCACTGACCGCAGCGCCCGCCTCGCCGGTCTTCACCGCATTGACGGCAAGGCCCATCGAGGTGGTCTTGGCGCGGCGGATCGCCTTGCTCGGCAGCTCGTCGCCACCCACCACATCGTCGCAGTGGAGGATTTCGGAGGCGGCGCGCAGGTTCGGGTGGTTCTCGAGCGCGGCTTCGATCCGCGCCTGATCGCCGACCAGCAGAAACTTGAACTTGTCGTGATCGCGGCGAGCAAGCGCGGCGCCTTCGACCATGACGCGCACGCCTTCATCGCCGCCCATCGCATCGACCGCGATACGGGGCAGGCTCATCGTGCTTCTCTCCGGTCTATCGTGAGGGCCACCGGCTTAGCCGACGGCGACGACCTGACGCCCGTTGTAGTGGCCGCAGTGGCCGCAGATGTTGTGCGGGCGCTTCAGCTCGCCGCAGTTCGAGCATTCGTGGAACGCCTCGACCTTCAGCGCATCGTGCGAGCGACGCATGCCGCGACGGGAGGGCGAAACTTTTCTCTTGGGGACAGCCATGGTCGCACCATTTCCTCAAATAACGTGTCTGGCACCGGGCGGGCGCCTGCGATTCTCGAAGGCCGCCCTTACGGCAAGGAGGGTGCGCACACAAGCACGAGACTTGCGCGCTTTCCTTGGCCAGCTGCGGCGGGAAGCGGCGCGCTATAGCGGAAAAATCGCGCGTTGCAAGGTGCCTTGGCGCGGCGTAGCACAACGCCGAAATAGTGAAGGGATCGCTACATGACCGTGCTGCCCGTAACGCTCGCTGCCGCTGCTGCGGCTGGCATCCTCAATATCTGGCTGGCGCTCAGGATCAACGCGGCGCGCAGTGCCTCCGGGGTCTATCTTGGCGATGGCGGGAGCGAGGCGTTGCAGCGCCGGATGCGCTCGCAGGCGAATTATGTCGAATACACCCCCTTCGTGCTCGCGCTGATCCTGGTGATCGAGCTGTCGGGCAAGGGCAGCTGGTGGCTGGGGGTGGTCGCGGCGGTCTATTTCGCGGGACGCATCGGCCACGGTTTCGGGATGGACGGCGGCGCGCTGCTGAAGGGGCGCTTCATCGGCACGATGACCACGCTGCTGACCCTGCTCGGCCTGTCGGTCGCCGCCGCGCTGATCATGGCCGGTATCATCTAGACCCGCACCAGCTTGCCCGCCCGCCCGGGCATGTCGGCGGGGAGGCAGACGTCCCAGGCAAGGCCCATGCGCTCGAGCAGGCGGATGAAGGCGTAGCCCCAGTCGCTCTGCCCCGGATGCAGCCCGATGCGCGCGCTGCCGGGGTAGGCGTGGTGATTGTTGTGCCACGCCTCGCCCATGGTGAGAAGCCCGGCCCAGGGCACGTCATGCGCCTGCACCCCGGCCTCCGCGACCTGCCAGTGCTGCGGGCCGCGCCGGTGCGCGAGGTGGCCGACGAGGAAATGCCCGTGCACCGTCAGCGCGACCCGCACGAACACGCCCCAGACCACGAAGGGCCAGCCGCCGACCCAGAACAGCACGCCCGCGACCGGCAACTGCTGGAGCATCCACGTCCGCTCGAGCCAGCGCAGGAAGGGTGAGGCCTCGAGCGCGCTGACGTCGAAGCGCGGCGGATGGTTGAGTTCGAGCCGGCAATGCATCAGCCAGATAGCGTCGACCAAGAGCGGCCGGCGGTTGGCGAGGTAATCGTGGCAATCGCTCTGCCGCTGGCCCCAGTCGCGCAGGTCGTGCGCCTTCACGATCCCGATCGGCCCGCTCATCCCCGCCACGGTCCCGCACCAGATCAGAAAGCCGCGCAAGGCGGGGTGGGTGCGGAAGCTTCCGTGGATCAGCAGGCGGTGGAAGCCGACCGAATGGCCCAGCAGCAGCATCGCGCCGGTAAGGCCGATGCCGGTGACGATAGCGGCGGGGGTGGTGAAGAACGGCGCAAGGCCGAGCGCGGCGAGCAGCATGCCGCCGTTCCACAGGCTCATCACCGGGTCCCAGCGCACCCGACCCTGCACCGCATCGGCACCCGGAGTTTCGACGATCCAGTTCACCTCGCAGCGGTCGCGCGTCATCGGGCTCTCCATTGTGTAGATAATTAATGCATCGCTTAATTATTGGATAGCACTGGAAAGCATTTAAGCAAGCCCTTATATGCCGGGACCATGCAGAAAGTGTTCGAAGCCCTCGCCTCGACGGTGCGCCGCAAGATTCTGGCGTACCTTTCGGAATCCGAGCTGACCGCGGGTCAGATCGCGGAGCGATTCGAGATTTCCAAGCCGGCGGTCTCGCAGCACCTGTCCGTGCTGGAGAATGCCGGGCTGGTGGAGAGCGAGAAGCGCGGGCAGTTCGTGCATTACCGGCTGGTACGCGAGAACCTTGCGAACACGCTCAATTCCTATGTGCAGGAAGTCTGCCCGGTCTCGCGCCCGCTCAAGAAGGAGAGCAAGGCGCTGAGCGATGCGGCGAAGGGTGCGGATCGCGACGAGGGCTAGGTCAACCTAGCGCTGGCATCGGCCCGCCAAGGTACGGGCCGCAAGGCCGACCGGCCGCCCGCAGGTGCCCGTAGCGCAGCGGAGGTTTATCGCCCTAAAACAGCGAAGCGGTAGGGCAGATAAGACGCGCCGAGGACGATCCCGCGGAGGCGAGGTCGCAATCAGGAAAGAATATAATCGCTCACGAACGCATTGGTCTTGCGCTCGCGCCCGAAGGTGCTGGTGGGGCCGTGGCCGGGGATGAACATCACGTCCTCGCCCAGCGGCCAGAGGCGCTGGGTGATCGAGTCGATCAGGTCCTGGTGATTGCCGCGCGGGAAATCGGTGCGGCCGATCGAGCCCTGGAACAGCACGTCGCCGACGATCGCGAAGCGGCTGGGTTCATGGAAGAACACCACGTGGCCTGGGGTGTGGCCGGGGCAGTGGATCACATCGAGCGTCAGTTCGCCCACCGTCACCGTGTCGCCGTGCTTGAGCCAGCGGGTGGGCGTGAAGCTTTTGGCGACCATCCCCCAGCGCGGGCCGTCGTCATTGAGCTGGTCGATCCAGAAGCGGTCATCCTCGTGCGGGCCCTCGATGGGCAGGCCCAGCTCGTCCGCCAGCATCCCGGTCTGCCCGCAATGGTCGAGGTGCCCGTGGGTGACGAGCAGCTTTTCGAGGCTAACGCCCGCCTTGGCGACGCCTTCCTTGAGCTTGTCCAAGTCCCCGCCCGGATCGACCAGCGCCCCGCGCATGGTCCTGGTGCACCAGATCAGCGAGCAATTCTGCTGGAGCGGCGTCACCGGAATGATCGCGGCGCGCATGGGGAGTTGGGGCTGGTCAGTCATACCCCGCAAATGCCGCTCGCTACCGCCAAATGCAATCACCCAAAGCGCGCGGTCGGGAGCGGCGCGCGATCGGGCGCGATCCAGTCGCGCCGCGCTGCGGGGGTGAACAGCACCTCGCGCGACCAGTGATCCAGGATCCAGTCTGAACGCCCGAACCGCCCCGCCATCAGCGCCGCAAGGACGTCGCCGAGCGGCGCGCCGGGATGCGCCTCCAGCACCGCCTGTGCGGCGTGGAGCGAGGCAATGGTAATGGTGTGGTGGTAGCCTGCGCTGTCGGTGTTAGGCGTGCCGTGCGCATCGTTGAGCGCCATGATGGTCTCGCGCATTGCCTCCGGCGTCGCGCTGTCGGGCGCATGGCGCAGGCACCAGAGCGCGTAGGCGAAATGGCCTGCATGGGTCCATTCGACCTTGGGCAAACACGCCGCCTGCACCTTTGCGGCGTGAGCGGCGATGGCGTGGTCGCTGGCGAGATCGGTCATGGGCGGCGCGACTAAACCCGCCCCCCCTTCCACACAACCCGTCCGATGATCTCCACCTCCTCGGCGGCGACCTCCACAGGCGGATAAGCAAAATTCTGCGACAGCAGCGCCACCCGCCCCGGTCCGGCGCTGGCGACGCGCTTGACCATCAGCGTCTCGCCAAGACGCACCACATGGATGCCATCCCTGAACGCGCGCGGCGCGCGGTCGACGAGGATTTCGTCGCCGTCGTTGAGGAGCGGCTCCATCGAGTCCCCCTCGACCCGGATCGCGGAGAGCTCGGCGCGGGCGAGGCCCTGTTCTTCCAGCCAACGGCGCGAGAAGCGGAAGATGTCGAAGGCGGCCTCGCCCCCCGGCACCCGCCCTGCTCCGGCAGCCGCACCGAGATCGAGGCGGGGCACCTCCACCCATTCGGCTTCATCCCGCTGCCTAGGTAGTTTTACGTAGGAATTTTCCTGCGCCTCGCGCAACTCCTCCTCGCCCACGCCGAGGAAGCGGGCGAGCGTGGCGCGGTCTTCTTCCTCCAGTTTACGGGGACTGCCTTTGCGAATGAATTGCTGCAGATAGGACGGATTGCGCCCGAGCAACTCGGATAACGCGGCAAGGCTCACTCCCCTCGCCTGCGATAGGGCAAGCAGGCGCGCACGGGGGCCATCGGGGATTTCACGGGCGTTTTGGAGGATCTCAGCCATGGAAATATCCTATACGAAGGATTTTTCCTAGACAAGTAGGAAATGTAGTGAAACAAATCAGGAACATCGGGCGAGTCGCCCGGTGCGAATCGCCCAGATCAGCAATTTGAGGGACGCAAAACCATGCTGCTAAGGTCCATCGAAACCTTCCTGAGGACACACAATCTGCCCGCCACCAAGTTCGGACGTCTCGCTGCCCATGACCCGCGCTTCGTGCTCGACCTGCGCATGGGCCGCACGCCGCGCCGCGACACCGAAATGCGCACCCGTGCGTGGATGCAGGGCTACGCGGCCGGAGCGGCCGAGACCGAATTCACCAAGCCGGGGGAGATGGCATGATGCTGACCGAAAGCCTGCGCGATCCCTTCGCCCACCTCACCGCCGACTTCGCGGCTGTCGAGGTCAAGTCCGCCCCGCTGGCTGTCGGCGCGCCCGCCGCGCTGCGCCAGCGCCGCACGCTTGCGGACCGGGTGCGCAGCGGCCTGATGGAAATCACGGGGGGCGCCGGCACGGTCCTCGCCCACGAGGAGAAGGCCTGGGCCTCGATCACCTTTTCGGGCACGCGGCACGAGGTGGTGCTCGAATTCTGCGGCGCCGATGCGGTCGCGGCGGGAGAAGAGCTGATCGAGCGCCTGCCCGATCATGAGTTCGCGATTCCCCGCCAGCTGGTCGCCGACGCGACGATCACAAAGGTCGATCACCGCTTCGGCGCGATGGAACGGCTGGAAGTGACGGCGGTTCTGCTGCTGCTGGAGGAGGGGTAAGCGCAATTAAGCCTTCCCGGGCTTGACCCGGGACCCCGTTGCCTTCCTACTTCGAGGAAGAAAGCGGGGCCCCGGCTCGGGGGCCGGGGAGACGAAGATTTCTAGGTCCTGCGGATCACCAGATTCCGGATCTCGCTCATGTCTTCCATGGCAAAGCGGATGCCCTCGCGCCCCAGGCCTGAATCCTTCACGCCCCCGTAGGGCATGTTGTCGACCCTGTAGCTCGGCACGTCGTTGATGACGATGCCGCCTACATCGAGCCGGTCCCAGGCATCGAACATCTGGAACAGGTCGCGGGTGAAGATGCCTGCCTGAAGGCCGAACCTGGAGTTGTTGACCTCCTCCAGCGCTTCGTCGAAGTGGTCAAACTTCTGGAGGATCGCAAGCGGCCCGAAGGCTTCCTCGTTCTTCGCCTTGGCATCCGCGGGCACATTCTCGAGCAGCGTCGCCTCCAGCATGTTGCCGCGCGACAGGCCGCCGCCGCACAACAGCGTCGCGCCCGCTTCGACCGCCTCGTCGATCCAGCCCTTGAGGCGCTTGGCCTCCCCGTCCGAGATCATCGGACCGATGAAGGTGTCGCGGTCCTTGGGGTCGCCCGCGACGAGCTTGCCCGCGCGCTCGACCAGCATCGCCTTGAAGGCGTCGTAGACATCGGCGTGGATCAGGATGCGCTGCACCCCGATGCAGGACTGGCCCGACTGGTAGAAGGCCCCGAAAATCACCCGCTCCAATGCGTCGGCAAGGTCGGCATCGCGGTCGATGATCACCGCCGCATTGCCGCCCAGTTCGAGCACGACCTTCTTCTTGCCCGCCTTGGCCTTGAGGTCCCAGCCCACCCCCGGCGATCCGGTGAAAGACAGCAGCTTCAGCCGTTCGTCCTCGGTGAACAGGTCCGCGCCGTCTCGGCTGGCGGGGAGGATGCTGAACGCGCCCTCGGGCAGGATATCGCACTCGGCCAGCACCTCGCCCATGATGATCGCGCCCAGCGGGGTCTTCGACGCGGGCTTCATCACGAAGGGGCAGCCGACCGCGATGGCGGGCGCGATCTTGTGCGCGGCGAGGTTCAGCGGGAAGTTGAAGGGGCTGATGAAGCTGCACGGCCCGATAGGAACGCGCTTCCACATCCCCTGATAGCCCTTCGCGCGCGGCGAGATGTCGAGCGGCTGGACCTCGCCGTAATTCCTGACCGCCTCCTCGGCGGCGATGCGGAAGGTGTCAATCAGACGCGTAACCTCGCCCTCGGCATCCTTGATCGGCTTGCCCGCCTCGACGCACAGGGCATAGGCGAGTTCATCGTAGCGCTCGCGGAAGCGGCGGACGCAGTGCATCAGCACGTCCTGTTTTTCGTAGGAGGCAAGCCGCGCCATCGGCTCGGCCGCGCGCACGGCCCCGGCGATGCCCTCCTCGATCACATCGGGCGTGGCGAGCGCGGTGCGGAAGGCGACCTCGCCGGTGTATTTGTCGGTCACCTCGAGATCGGTGTTGGGCTGCACCGCCTTGTTGTTGAGATAGAGGGGGTAGGTGTCCTTCAGTTTCATCGCGCGTCCTTCCCCCCTCCCGCTTGCGGGAGGGGCCGGGGGTGGGAAAGCAAGGGCAGCGCGCGCCGCGCCCACCCCTAACCCCT
>NZ_LSKQ01000195.1 GCF_001557115.1 Erythrobacter sp. CCH5-A1 | reverse complement strand
CTGCGACTAGGCGGCAAAGCCGCCAAGTCTCGCTCCCCTCCCGCTTGCGGGAGGGCCTGGGGGTGGGCCCGTCAAACGCGCCCGCCTGCGGGAAACTCTGAGGCGAATGTGGTCAAGCGTCGGCGCGCTTGTTACCCAACGCCCCCATGAACATCTACACCCTCGCCGCGTTGGCCGCCTATTTCCTGCTGATGATTGCCATCGGCGTCTATGCCTGGGCCAAGACCCGGGCGACGTCGGAGGGCTATCTGCTTGCGGGGCGGAACCTCGGGCCGGGGGTGACGGCGCTTAGCGCGGGGGCGTCCGACATGTCGGGGTGGCTCTTGCTCGGGCTTCCCGGCGCGCTGTTCGCCTCCGGGCTGGTCGAGGCGTGGATCGCCATCGGGCTCACCATCGGGGCGGGCCTCAACTGGATCATCGTCGCGCCGCGCCTGCGCGAGCAGACCGAGCGGCTGGGCGATGCGCTGACGATCCCGCAATTCCTCGCCAACCGCTTTCCGGAAGCCGGGACGCTCCTTCGGGTCACCTCGGCGATCATCATCGTCGGGTTCTTCACGGTCTACACCGCCTCCGGCATGGTCGGCGGGGGCAAGCTGTTCGAGACCGCCTTTGCGGGCGCCATGCCGGTGGCGGGGCTGTCCGACTACATGGTCGGCATCCTCATCACTGCGGGGATCGTGCTGGTCTACACCATGATCGGCGGGTTCCTCGCGGTCAGCCTCACCGATTTTGTCCAAGGCATGATCATGATGGCTGCGCTGGTGGTGATGCCGCTCGTCATCCTGTTCGCGGCGCCCCCCGGCACGGTTGCCGCTTCCCCGCCCGAGGGCTTTCTCAGCCTAACCCACGGCGCAACGCTGGTGGGGGTGATCAGCGCGTTCACCTGGGGCCTGGGCTATTTCGGCCAGCCGCATATCATCGTGCGCTTCATGGCGATCGACCGGGTCGAGAACGTGCCGACTGCGCGCGCGATCGGGATGAGCTGGATGGTGATCTCGCTGGTCGGCGCGGTCGCGGTGGGGCTGGCGGGGCGCGCCTATGCCGATACCCACGGACTGAAGGTCGCGGACCCCGAGACGATCTTCATCCTCCTCGCACAGATCCTGTTCCATCCGGCGGTGACGGGCTTCCTCTATGCCGCGCTGCTGGCGGCGATCATGAGCACGATTTCCTCGCAGCTGCTGGTCTCCTCCTCCTCGCTCACGGAAGATTTCTACCGCCTGTTCCTGCGCCGCCACGCCTCGGAGGCCGAGGCGGTCAATATCGGGCGACTGTGCGTCGCGCTGGTCGCGGCGGCCGCGCTGGTGATCGCGGCTGACCCGGAGAGCGAGGTGCTGGGCCTCGTCGCCAATGCCTGGGCGGGGTTCGGCGCGGCGTTCGGCCCGCTGATCCTGCTCGCGCTGACATGGGACCGGATGACCGGCGCGGGCGCGGTGGCGGGGCTGGTCACGGGCGCGGGCGTGGTCGCGCTCTGGGTGCTTCCAACCTACTATCCCGGTTCGTTCATGTTCGATTGGATCGCGGCCCAAGCGGGGATCGATCCCGCCAATCCAGATGTCGTCAAGGATGGCCTGACGCTTTCCAAATGGCTCTACGAGATCGTGCCGGGCTTCATCGCCGCGCTTCTGGCGATCGTGGTGGTAAGCCGCCTCACCGCCCCGCGCACCGGGCGCGTGTAACCGCACAGCGCCAGCGCGCGAACAGGGGGAAGCGAGGCCCGCTTCCAGTCCCTGCCCCCTCCAGCTCCCGGTCGGATGGCGGGTCTCGCGCCCTTTCCCCCGCCCGCTGATTCAGGCATAATCCCGGCGGGGAGGACAGGGCATGGCGGAACAGGCAGCAAGCGGCGCGCGGATCACCGGGCTGGGCGGCATTTTCTACATCGTGAAGGACCCGGCCGCGAGCCGCGCGTGGTATCGCGAGGTGCTGGGCATCGACGGCGAATACGGGCCCCAGCTCGCCTGGGCGGACGAGCCGCGCGCGCACCCCTATTCGCTGATCAGCCATTTCGGCGATGATGGTTACATCAAGCCGGGCACGGGCGGCTTCATGATCAACCTGCGCGTCGACGATCTGGGCGGCTTTGTCGCGGGCCTGCGCGCCAAGGGCGTCGAGATACTGGGCGAGGCGGACGAGGGCTACGGCAAGTTCGCTTGGCTGCTCGACCCCGACGGGGTGAAGATCGAGCTTTGGGAGCAGGTCGAGGACCGTCTGCCCTGACGCAAGCACCCGTTAGGGTTACTTGGTAACGACGTAAGGTTTTCTTAACCGAGTTTCTTGCGCGGGCCTTAAGGATGCCTGCGCAATAGTGCCTAGGTATGAGGCACATGGCATTTCTTGGCAGAGCGGGTTTGCTGGCGGGCGCCCTGGTGACGCTGGCGGGCTGCGGTTCGATCGTTCCCGGCGTGGCGTCACCCGGCGTCGGTCAGGGCCCTGCGCCAACGCGCGCGAGCGCCCCGGCGCGCCCTGCGGTCGCCGTCGCCTCGGCCCCGCGCAGCTTTGCACCGCGCACCAGCGAGGCGGGCTGTCTTGCCGATCTCGGCGCGAGCGGCGCGCGCTTCGATCCGGTTCCCGATACCTATGCCGCTCCGGGGTGCAACCAGCTCGGCACGGTCCAGCTGATGGCGCTCGCCGGCGACCGCGCCCCGCTCAGCATCGCCAATCTCGGGCCGGTGCAGTGCCAGGTGGCCAAGACGTTCGGCGATTGGGCGCGCTTCGGGGTCGATCGCGCCGCGCGCCAGCTGCTCGGCAGCCCGGTGGCGCGGATCGAGACCATGGGCTCCTACAACTGCCGCAATGTCGCGGGCACCGAAGTGCGTTCGGCCCATGCCCGCGCCGAGGCGATCGACGTTTCGGCCTTCGTGCTGGCGGACGGGCGGCGGATCGTCTTGAAGCGCGACTGGCAGGGCGGCGATGCGGCGACGCGCGAGTTCCTGCGGGTGGTGCACAAGAGCGCGTGCAAGCGTTTCGGCACGGTGCTCGGCCCCGAATACAACGCGGCGCATCAGGACCATTTCCATCTGGAAGGCACGGGCGCGAAGTTCTGCCGGTAAGACCGTATGTCCGCCTCGGTGTTTGAGGTGGCTCGCCCTACACTGTGTT
>NZ_LSKQ01000194.1 GCF_001557115.1 Erythrobacter sp. CCH5-A1 | reverse complement strand
GATCCGCAGAAATTACCCCGCGGGGTGGAGAGCCGTCCACGACATCAGTTGCGGACTTCATTCTTTTTTGACCTCAGTGCTGTACTGACAGGTCATGTATCGAGACTACTACGACATCATCTCGCGCATTCCTGAGCCTCCAATATGGTGGCAACAAGGAGGCATCCCCCGCTATGATGCTTTCGATCCTGAATACTCGACTGGCATCGGCGCAAAAGAGGCAGCGCTGGTCGAGATCGCTTGTCAAGACACAGGTATCCGGTTCGTCGTAGCCCTTGAAGGCGGTCAGGATCGCGCAATCGCGGCGGCAATCCGAAACCGCACCTTAGGTTACGGCGATCCCCCAAATGTCGGAGGCGTCAACGCGTCCGCCTTGAGCGAAACACTCCGAGTTCTCGAGTATTGGTATTCCGGGCACTCCGAGTATGTGCAAGATAACGTCATTACTGACTGGCAAGGCTACAGCGAATGGCGAAGAGACGCTTCGCTCGAAATAGCCTTCCCTGAATACGATCCGGACGACGTTGCAGTATATTGGAAGCCGTCCCTATCTTCTAATCCGGCGTCGACGTCAACTGAACCATAGTATAAACGCACATTGGCTTTGGTCCGATCGCTGTTCCGGTAAATAGCCGGGCGTAGAGTGACTGACTGCTCTCCACCCACTTGCCGACATTCGCCCCGCTTACGCCATGACCCATAAACCGCCGCCCCGCAACGCAAAGAGGGCGACCGCCTTCCCCCAAAGGCGACCGCCCTCGCTCCCGTCCAAGGGAGAGCCGGTAGTCCTGTCAGTCTGGAAACCTCAGGCGGCGGTGGCCATCCGCGCCAGTTCGCAATGCGACCAGATTTCGGAAAGCGCCTTGATCAGCCGGTCGATGTCGCCATCCGAGTGCACCGGCGAGGGCGTCACGCGCAGGCGCTCTGTGCCCACCGGCACGGTCGGGTAGTTGATCGGCTGGACGTAGATGCCGTGGTTGTCCATCAGCCAGTCGCTGATCATCTTGCACTTCTTGGCATCGCCCACCATCACCGGGATGATGTGGCTCGGGTTGTCGAGGTGCGGGATGCCCATGATGTCGAGCGCGCGGCGCACCTGCGCGACGCGCTTCTGCTGAAGCTCGCGCTCGGCGCTGCTGGTTTTCAGGTGCCGGATGCTGGCCGCCGCGCCCGCCGCGATGGCGGGGGGCAGCGCGGTCGAGAAGATGAAGCCGCTGGCGAAGCTGCGCACGAAATCGACGAGGTTGGCCGAAGCCGCGATATAGCCACCCATGACGCCGTACGCCTTGCCGAGCGTACCTTCGATCACGGTGATGCGGTCCATCAGCCCTTCGCGCTCGGCCACCCCGCCGCCGCGCGGGCCGTAGAGGCCGACGGCGTGGACTTCATCGATATAGCTCATCGCGCCGTGCTTCTCGCACACGTCGAGGATGTCGGCGATGGGGGCGATGTCGCCGTCCATCGAATAGACGCTCTCGAAGGCGACCAGCTTGGGCACTTCGGGGCCGTATAGCGAGAGCAGCTCGTCGAGGTGCTCCGCGTCATTGTGGCGCCACACCTTGTAGGGCGCGCGGGAGTGGCGGATGCCTTCGATCATCGAGGCGTGGTTGAGCGCATCGGAGAACACGACGCAGCCCGGGATCTTGCTCGCGAGCGTGCCGAGGCCCGCCCAGTTCGAGACGTAGCCCGAGGTGAACAGCAGCGCGGCTTCCTTGTTGTGGAGGTCGGCGAGCTCGGCTTCGAGTTCCACGTGGTAGTGGTTGGTGCCCGAGATATTGCGTGTACCGCCTGCGCCCGCGCCGCATTCGTCGAGGCAGGCATGCATCGCCTCGAGCACCGCGGGGTGCTGCCCCATGCCGAGATAATCGTTCGAGCACCACACGGTCACCGCCTGAGTCTCGTTTTCGACGAAGCGGGTGGCGTGGGGGAAGCGGCCGCGGTGGCGCTTGATGTCGGTGAACACCCGGTAGCGGCCATCGGCGCGCACCACGTCCAGTTCACCGGCGAAAAAGGCTTCGAAGTCCATGCGGGTTCCCTCTGTCGTCATTATCTTGCTTTCAGTCTCGTTTGCTTGGCGCCGCCGCGCGGCGCTGCGGATAGGCCCAGCCCCACAGCATCCCGTCACGGAAGGGGAGGGCCAGAAACAGGTGTTCGAGCACGCCCAGGAGGGCGAGCGTGGTCAGCAGGCTCGCGCCGACCATGGCGGCGCTGCCCACGGGGGCGGCGAGCGCGAGGGCGGCGAACCACGCGGTTGCCCCGGCGATGGCCGCGATCGAAAGGCCAAGCAGCAGCGTCATCCGATTGGGGCCGAAATAAGTTTTGAGGTAGGCGAGCTGGTCGGGGAGCATCTCCGACGAGGAATTGGGCACGCCCACGAAGAGGTTGATCTTCGAGATCAGCCGCATCCCGAACATCAGCACAAACACCGTCGCGCCGATCTGGTTGGGGGCGTTCCACGAGAGCGAGATCAGCAGCAGCGCCGTCACCGCGAGGGCGACCTCGTGGTGCATCACTGTGGCCGCGGCCTGGCGGAAGCGGGCGATTCCGGTGAGCGAAGGGTCGGCAGGGCCGCGGCGCGGGCCGGCCGAGGCGCCGGTGAGGAAGCTGAGCTCGTGCCACCCCCACACCATCAGCGCGCCGAGGAAGGACAGGTACACCGCCCAGACATGCACGACGAGCGAGGACAGCAGGATCACCAGCAGCCCCGCGATCCCCGCCACGCTGCCGATCAGCAGCGAGCGCGAGAAGGTGGCGCGCTCGCGGTTGTCCGCCCAGGCGATCAGCCCGGTCGCGACGAACCAGATCGCCACCGTCACCATGAACGGGACAACATGGCCGCTCCAGCTCACCACGCGGGTTGCAGCCGGATCGAGCGGGGGAGGGTGTTGGGCTTGGGCCGCTGCAGGTACATGCGGGCAAAGGCGAGGCCAGCGCTCGCCATGCCGCTGGCCCGCGCGATCATCCCGCCGATGCCGCCTTTCGCCTTGCCGTCCTCGATGCGGGCGGCGGCGAGACGCAGCTTTTCCATCTGGCGGCGGAAGGCCGGGCTGTCGATGTCGAGCTCGACCGGGAAGACCTGCCGGGCGATCTGGTTGCAGATGGCGAAGACCTTGTAGTCATACTCGGTCGGATCGACGCCCAGCGCGGCGTGGAACACCGGGCGGTTGTGATCGCGGACGTACATGGTTGCATAGACCGAGAGCAGGAAGAAGCGCACCCACAGCTTGTTGGCGCCCTCGAGCAGCTTGGGGTCCGAGCGCAGCAGCATGGCGAAGGCCTCGCCGTGGCGGAACTCGTCGTTGCACCATTCCTCGAACCAGTCGAAGATCGGGTGGAACTTGTATTGCGGGTTCCTCGCCAGATGGCGGAAGATCGTGATGTAGCGCGCATAGCCGATCTTCTCGGACAGGTAGACCGCGTAGAAGATGAACTTCGGCTTGAAGTAGGTGTATTTCTTGGTCCGGGTCAGATAGCCGAGGTCGACGCCGATGCCGGCATCCTTGAGGCTCTCGTTGATGAAGCCGGCATGGCGGCTCTCGTCGCGCGCGAGCAGGCGGAAGAGCTGCTTCACGTCCGGGTTCTTGGTGCGCCGGGCGATCTCGGCATAGAGGACGCAGCCCGAGAACTCGCTGGTCATAGAGCTCACCATGAAATCGGTGAATTCGCGCCGCAGCGCAGGCTCGAGCCCCTCGATCACGCCCTTGAAGCTGTCGTTGTGCTTGAAGTGGAGCTTGTTGGGATCGCCCACCATGTCGGCGATCAGCTGGTCCCATTCGGCGCGCACGGGGGTGACGTCGATCGCGTCCAGCGCGTCGTAATCGGTGGTGTAGAAACGCGGGGTCAGCATCGTGTCCTGCGTGGCGATCGCCATCGCCTCTTCGCTGGTCATCGGCTTGTAGGCGTTCATTTGATCCTCCCGGCGTTGAAGCTGACTTCGTAGAGTTCGGCCAGATCGAAATAGGCGGCGGCCTTGGTCAGGGCGCGCTTCAGCGGGCTCGCGCGGGTGACGGTGGCGCGGCGTTCGAACACCTGGCGGGTGCCGAACGGAATCTGGATCGGCGCACCGTGGACGCGGACCTTGTCGCCCGGCTCCATGGCGATGTCGCCATCAAGCTCGACATGGGCGTGGAAGTGTTCCGAGCTCTGCTCCACCGTGATCGTGCAGGGCGTATCGAAGCTGGTCGCGGTGAGGAAGCCGAGCGCCATCAGCGGGTCGCTCCCTTTGCGGGCAGCAAGGTCTGATAGACCGCACGGTTGTCCGGCCCGAAGGAGCTGACCTCGACGGAGCGCCCCGTCGCCGGGTCGGCGAGGGTGAGGTTGCCGTTCTGCCATTCGGTGAGGGTGAAGGCGGTCTCGGGCCCGATATTGCGGATGCGGCGCTGGTGGACGAGGCTACGCACCGTGGCACGGATGAAGCCGCCTTCGCCGACGCCGTGGCGTGCCAGCACCTCGCCGGTCGTGCCGTCCTCGATCCGGACGCTGCCGTCGGGCTCGTCGAAGAAGCGCAGGGTGCGTTCCTGCGCCATGCCGATCCCGGCAGCAGCGCGCGCTTCGGCGGGCACCGATTGCCTGGGGACGAAGCCCAGCGTTACCGAGGCGGTCAGCGCCAGCGAAATGGCGACGATCCCGCCCATCAGCATGAGCGGCGCCCTGTGGACGGTGATCTCGTCCTTCTCGTATTCGCGAACGATCATGCGGGGGCTCCTTCGAGGCCGGGCTCGCCGCGGCGGATTGCCGGGGCGAGGCGCGGCGGCACGGCCGTACCTTGCCCTGCGGTCTGCCCGCTGGCCGGGGCGGCTTCCTTGATCTCGCTCAAATTGCGCTCGATCGCGCCGAACCGCGCACGCGCCTCGGCGACCATCTGCGCGAGCGCGGCGGCGTCGGGCACGGCGCGCAGCATCGGCTCGGGCCGGGCATAGCGGAAGGGGCGGACATGCGGCCACAGCAGCAGCGTGGTCAGCAGGCGTTCGCCGGCCAGCTCGAAGGCAATATCGCCGTGGCCGTCCTTGCTGCGTACCGCGAGATGCGCGGCCGTGATCTGCTTCAGCGGAATGTTCACCCGCGTCTCGATCGCGATGCCGATGCGCATGATCAGGCGCTGGTCGGTTAGGATGTAGAGCGTCGAGCGCGCGCTCGCCCAGGCGAGCAGGTGCAGGATCGCGGCAAGCGCAACACCGAGCAGTGCGGCGACGATCGCGGCATCATTGCGGCCCGTCACCAGCGCGATCACCACCAGCGCGGCCATGTAGGCGCTCGCGCTGCGGCTGTGGAACGCGGTGCGCGCGAGCAGGCCGCGCTGCGGGCGGCCCTTCCACAGCACGCGCTCGTCAGGCTGCGGCGTGCCCATGCGGTCGCCGAAGGCCTTGGGGCCGTCATTCTCGAGCGCGGCGTGATCGAAGCCGCCGGTGGGCAGCGGCGTTTCCCCCGCCGCCCCCGGTGCTGCCATCACGTCCGCCTTGGCTGTCAGATCCATGCTTCCGACCTTTCGGGAGTGGCATACATGTAGCCCCCGCCGAAGTAGGCCTGGATGCGGTCTTCCTCGTAGCGGGTGATGGTGCCCGCGGTCTCGAGCGCGGGAACGCCCTCGAACTGCGCGGCGGTGATCGCGTCGATCTCGACGAACTGCTTCTCGTCGCTGGTGGTCGGCAGGATCGCGGCCAGCAGGCTGTTGCCGTGGACCGCGGCGACCATCATCGGCGCGAGCACTTTCTTGCCGCCGGTCAACTCGACTTCGAGATAGCGAACCATGTGCTCGGACTGGTCGACCCAGATGTCGCTCACCGTGCCGACCGTGACGCCGTCGGCGGCGACCACGGGATAGCCAACCAGCTGCGGATCATTGGGGGCGATCACCAGCTCGTGGCTCTGCGCGATCGGCACGATCCGCGGCTTGCCGTCGAAGGTGAGGTCGGGATACTTCGCGCGGTTGGCGAAGGCGGCCGGGCCCATGCCGTCGGCCATGGCATCGCCGGTCGGGACCCAGGGTGCGCCGCCAGCGCGGAAGGCCTGGACCGCGGGCACGTTCACGTCGTCGCGGGCAACATCCTCGGGCACGTAGGTGCCGCGGCCGTTGGGGAGCTGGAAGCTCTTCTTGGCGCCGTCGAACAGGCGGCTGTCGTTCTCGACCGCGCCGGTGACTTCGTCCTCGAGCGGGTAGCCTTCGCGGCGGCTTTCCTTGTTCAGGTAGAACACCAGCGCGACGAAGAAGCCGAAAAACAGCAGAAAGGCGAGTTCGGCAACATCGAAAGTGCCGACGATATAGGCAGCGTTCATTTCACATTCCTCTCATGGAAGAAGCCGGCTGAGGCGAAGCCGGGCAAAGGGACGGGATTGGCAGGCGGGCACGGGTAATCATGTCGGAAACTCCGCAAGTCCGAACGGCCGCGCGAGGGGATCCCCTTCCCCCGAGGCAGGTTGGCGCTGGTAGCCCACGAGGGGCCCGATGGCGGCAAGGCCGGCCAGGAGCAGCGCGATTTCGAGAATGTAGACAGTGCCGTAGCCGGTGGCGCGCATCGCCATGCTGGCGGCGGGCTCGTGGCTTTGCACGGCGGCCGCGACCGCGTCGCGCAGCAGGCCGCCGACCGCGATGCCGAGGCCTGCGCAGCTCGCCTGCACCGCGCCCCATGCGCCGAGCGCAAGGCCGGCGGTCTCGCCCTCGGCAAGGTTCATCGCTTCCATCAGCGTGCCGACCGAGAACAGGCCGAGCCCGACCCCGATCCCCAGCGCACCGGCATAAAGCATCAGCGGCGCGGCAAAGGGCCCGGCGAAGAGCACCACCAGAAAGGCATTGATCCCGATCACCAGCCCCGCGCCTGCCAGCCGGAGCGGGTCCCACCCGCGTGCGAGCGCCCGGCCCGACAGCACGAAGCCCAGCAGCGATCCCAGCGCCCAGGCCCCGGTCAGCCCGGTGGTGGCCCCGACCGACAGGCCGAGAATCTCGCCGCCATAGGGCTCGAGCAGCGCGTCCTGCATCGCAAAGCCTGCCGCCCCGATGCCGATCGCGGTCAAGAGGCGCGCATTGCGGCCGCTCTTCACGAAATCGTTCCACAGCTGCGAGAAGCTGGGCGCGCCGGGCTGCGGGCCCTTGGTGATGGCCGGGTTGCGCGCTTCCTGCTTCCAGATCGCGACCACGTTGATGATGATCGTCAGCACCGCGCAGCCCTGGATCACCTGCACCAGCTTGGTGTTGGTGAAGTCCGCCAGCACCCCGCCGATCACGAAGGCCGAGAACATCATGCCGACCAGCAGCATCACGTAATGCAGCGCTACCGCACGCGGGCGCTTGTCTTCGGGGGCAAGGTCGGCGACCAGCGCGAGGCCTGCGGTCTGGGTGGTGTGAAAGCCGATGCCGGTCAGCAGGAAAGCTGCCGCCGCCGCGACAAGGCCGATCGTGAAGCGGCCCGGCTCGTCAAGCAGCAGCAGCGCGAAGGGCATGATGGCGAGGCCGCCGAACTGCATCATCGAGCCGAACCAGATATAGGGCACCCGCCGCCAACCAAGCACCGAACGGTGGGTGTCGGACTTGTGCCCGATCAGCGCGCGGAACGGCGCGGCGAGCAGCGGCACCGCGATCAGCAGCGCGACCAGCCAAGTGGGTGTGCCGAGCTCGACCACCATCACCCGGTTCAAGGTGCCGTTGAGCAGCACCATCGCCATGCCGACGCTGAACTGGAACAGCGACAGGCGCAGCAGGCGCGGCAGGGGCAGATCGACGCTCGCCGCGTCCGCAAAGGGGAGCAGCCGGAACACCAGTTCGGCAAAGCTCTGCGGAGCATCATGGCGAGCGGGGCGGTTCATCCGTGCCGCACCAGTTCGAGCGCCTGCGAGGTGTAGAACCCGCTCGAAATGCGCTGCGTGCGGCCGATGCTCCAGCCCTGGAGGCGCGCAAGGCGTTCGCGCAGCTCGCCCTCGGCGACCGGCACGATCGCGGGGCTGCGGTCGGATTTGGGGAAGGCCTTGCCGACCGTGTGCATCGCGGCGAGCAGCGTGGTGCGCGGGGCAAAGGTGAACAGGATCGAGCCGGTGGTGCGCTGCGCCAGTCTGGCGAGGGCAGCCACCAGATCCTCGGGTTCGTAATGGATCAGCGAATCCATCGCCACCACATGGGCGAAGGTGCCCAGCGAGGGGTCGAGCATGTCGCCGGCAAGCCAGTGGATGCGCCCATGCCCGATGAACGAAGGCGTGCGCTCGCGCGCGACCTCGACGAGCCCGGCGGCGACATCGATCCCGGTGACCTCCGCGCCCCGGCAGGCGGCCGCGACCGCGAGCGATCCGGTGCCGCAACCGGCATCGAGCAGGCGGGTGCGTCTGAGGTCGGTCGGGAGCCAGTCCATCAGGAGGCCGCGCATCGCATCGCGCCCGGCGCGCACCGTGGCGCGGATGCCGGAGACCTTGGCGTCGGACGTAAGGTCGATCCACGCCTGGCGCGCAGTGCTGTCGAAATAGGTCGCCAGCGCCTCGCGGCGGTCGTCATACTCGGAAGGGTTGCGCGTTGCCATCACTCGAACCCCAGGAAATCGAAGATGTCGCGGTCCTTCATCGGCTGCGCGGCGGACGGCTCGACGCCCGCCCACAGCATGGCCGCAAGCCGCAGGTATTCGTTCTGCGCGGCGACGACCTCGGGATCGTCGCCCATCTCGAACAAGGTGCACTTTTTGAGGCGCGAGCGGCGGATCGCGTCGACATCCTTGAAGTGGGCGAGGCGCTGCATGCCGATCTTGTCGCAGAAGCGGTCGATCTCGTCGGTCTCGCGGCTGCGGTTGGCGACCACGCCGGCGAGGCGAACGTCGTAGTTCTTCGACTTCGCCGCGATCGCCGCGACGATGCGGTTCATCGCGAAGATGGAGTCGAAATCATTGGCGGCCACCACCAGGGCGCGCTCGGCATGCTGGAGCGGGGCGGCGAACCCGCCGCACACCACATCGCCCAGCACGTCGAAGATGACGACGTCGGTCTCTTCAAGAAGATGGTGCTGTTTCAGCAGCTTGACCGTCTGCCCGACGACATAGCCGCCGCATCCCGTGCCCGCCGGCGGACCCCCGGCTTCGACGCACATCACGCCGTTGTAGCCTTCGAACATGTAATCCTCGGGCCGCAGTTCCTCCGAGTGGAATTCGACCGTCTCGAGCACGTCGATCACCGTCGGCATCAGCTTCTTCGTCAGCGTGAAGGTGCTGTCGTGCTTGGGATCGCAGCCGATCTGTAGCACCCGGTGGCCGAGCTTCGAGAAGGCGGCCGACAGGTTCGAGGAGGTGGTCGACTTGCCGATCCCGCCCTTGCCGTAGACCGCAAACACCTTTGCGCCCTTGATCTTGTCGGCAGGATCGAGCGCGACCTGGACCGAGCCTTCCCCGTCTGGCGGGTTGAAGCTGGATGACGGGCTGTGCAGGTTCATTCGGGAGATCCCTCTCTCATTCGGCCGGGAACACGCCTTCGAGGCGGTCCTCCAGCTCGTCATTGGCTTCGCGCAGGGCGGCGAGCGTCGCTTCGTCGGGTGCCCAGAGATTGCGGTCGCAGGCTTCGAGCAGCCGCCCTGCCACACGGCCCGCACTCTTGGGATTGAGCTCGGACAAACGGCGACGCATTTCGGCATCGAGCACGAAAGTCTCGGAAATCTTCTGGTAGACCCAGGGCGCGACCTGGCCGGTGGTGGCCGACCAGCCCAATGTGCTGGTCACATGCCCCTCGATCTGGCGCACGCCCTCGTAGCCGTGTTCCAGCAGCCCCTCGAACCACTTGGGGTTCAAGGTGCGGGTGCGCGCTTCGAGGTCGATCTGTTCCGACAGGGTGCGCACCTTGGTGGTGCCGCGGGTCGCATCGAGGATGTAGACCGGCGTCTCGGCCCCCTTGGCGCGCGCGACCGAACGGGTCACGCCGCCGAGGCCATCGACATATTGGTCGACGTCATTGATGCCGAGCTCGATGCTCTCGAGGTTCTGGTAGGTGAAATCCACCGTGCCGAGTGCGCTCTGGAGCAGTTCGCGCTGCTGCACCGGCTTGCCCGAGACCCCGTAGGCAAAGCCCTTGTTGCTCTCGAAGGCGTTGGCGAGTTCATCGGGATCAGCCCATACACCGCCTTCGATCATCTGGTTGACGTTGGCGCCGTAGGCCCCTTCGGCATTGGAGAAGACGCGCAGCGCGGCGGTCTCGAGATCGCAGCCATGCCGGGCCTGATGCTCGAGCGTGTGCTTGCGGACGAAGTTCGCCTCGACCGTTTCATCGGCCTGGCTGGCGAGCAGCGCAGCCTCGGCGAGCATCCGGGTCTGCATCGGCAGGAGGTCGCGGAAGATGCCCGAGAGGGTCATCACCACGTCGATGCGCGGGCGGCCGAGTTCGGCCAGCGGGATCAGCTCCGCGCCCGCGAGGCGACCATAGGTGTCGCGGCGCGGGCGCGCGCCCATCAGAGTCATCGCCTGCGCGATCTGGACGCCTTCGGACTTCATGTTGTCGGTGCCCCACAGCACCATCGCGATGCTTTCGGGGAAGGGCTGGCCGCCGTTGACATGGCGCGCGATCAGTTGCTCGGCCTGCTCGCTGCCCATCCGGCAGGCGAAGGACGAGGGGATGAGGAAGGGGTCGAAGCCGTGGATGTTGCGCCCCGTGGGCAGCACATCGGGATTGACCACCACATCGCCGCCCGGCGCGGGCGCGACATAGCCGCCGTCGAGCGCGTGGATCAGCGAGGCCATCTCGTCCGACGAGTCCAGCAGCGCCGCAAGGCGGGCGCGGTCGGGCGTCGGACCGTCATGGCTGCCCGCTTCCATCATCGCGTCGAGCATGTCCTCGCGCTCGGCCCCCTGCGGGTTGCGGCCGAAGACGTGGAGGCCGTGCGGGATCAGCGCCTGCTCCATCTCATAGAGACGGGCGGGTAATTCGCCGATATCGGCATAGGTGATGTCGAGTGCCTCGCACTGGTCGGCGATCAATGCGGCCAGATCGGCGCGCTCGCCCGCGTGATCGGCATCGTCGATGGTCGCCCGCCACCGCTCGACGCTCGCCTTCAGCTCCGACAGCCCCTTGTAGAGGCCCGCCTGCGCCAGCGGCGGGGTGAGGTAGCTGATGAGCGTCGCCCCTGAACGGCGCTTGGCCAGCATCCCCTCGGAGGGGTTGTTGGCGGCATAGAGGTAGAAATTGGGCGTGTCGCCGATCAGCCGGTCCGGCCAGCACTTGCCCGACATCCCCGCCTGCTTGCCCGGCATGAATTCCAGCGCGCCGTGGGTGCCGAAATGCAGCACAGCATGCGCGCCGAAGTCCTCTCGAATGTAACGGTAGAAGGCGCTGAAGGCGTGGGTCGGGGCGAAGGTGCCCTCGAACAGCAGGCGCATCGGATCGCCTTCGTAGCCGAAGCCGGGCTGCACGCCGACGAAGACATTGCCGAAGCGCGCGCCCTGGATGAGGATGTTGCCGCCGTCCGACAGCTGCTTGCCGGGTGCCGGGCCCCAGGCGGCCTCGATCTCGGCAAGGTGCTTTTCGCGCCGGACGTGCTCGTCGGCCGGGATGCGGTGGGCGACATTGGCGTCGGTGCCGAAGCGCTCGCGGTTGCCGTGCAAGAGCGCGTCGCGCATCGCATCCAGGCTTTCGGGGACGTCGACCGTGTAACCCTCGACAGAAAGGCGCTGGAGCGTCGCGTAGAGGCTTTCGTGGACGCCCATGAAGGCCGCGGTGCCGGTCGCCCCGGCATTGGGCGGGAAGTTGAAGACGACGATGGCGAGCTTGCGGCTGGCACGCTCGGCGCGGCGCAGCTGGATCAGCTTCAGCGTCTTGGAGGCCAGGGCCTCGGCCCGTTCGGGGCAGGCCTGCATGGGCCGCGCCTTGTGCGATTGCGGGCGGGCGCAATGCCGGTCGCACCCGCTGCACCCTGCTCCCGACTGCCCCGCGCGCCCGCCAAACACGTGCGGGACAGTCGAGCCGTCAAGCTCGGGAAGCGCGACCATCATGGTGGATTCGAGCGGCAGCAGCCCCTGCGGGCGGTGGGCCCAATCCTCGATGGTCTGGAACTCGATCGCGTGCGCGGCGAGGTAGGGCAGATCGAGATCACACAGCATCGCGCGCGCGGCGGGCGCGTCGGAATAGGCCGGGCCGCCCACCAGGCTGAAGCCGGTGAGGTTGACGATGGCGTCGACCGTGGGCTTGCCATCGGGGCTGATGAAGAATTTCTCGATCGCCCGCGCGCTCGCCTCGACCCCTTCGCGCAGCGCCTCGGGGAGCGTCGCGCGCGCCTCGGGCCCGGCGAAATAGAGATCGCGCGCGACCGCCGCATTGGCCGCACCCGCGTGGCGCTTGACGAGATCCCACAGCGTCAGCGTCGTGCGCTCGGGGCAGGGCACGCGACCGTCGGTATAGCCGAGGAACCAGCGGTCGTGCCCGCGCGAGAACACCCGGTCGAGCTCGGCCCACGCAGCATCGTCGATCGGCGCGTGCTGCGGCCATTGCGCCTGCGTGGCGAGCAGTTCGCGCATGACCCGCTCCTGCCCCGCGAGCCACGCCGCGCGCGCGGCCTCCTGATCCTCGAGGAAGGTGGCGAAGGCATTGCTGTCGAAGGGATCGCCGAACAGGCCGAGGCAGGCGCGCTGTTCGCCGATTTCGGCCGTGCGGTGCGCGACATAGGCGGCGCGGCGCGCGGCGCGTTCCGCGTCGAGGCCTTCGGGGATCTCGGCGAGCTTGGCCTCCTCCTCGCGCAGGGTTTCGAGCGCGCAGGCGACGGCCTCGGCGTCGAAGCGGGGACCGCGCCGCGGCTCGGGCGGCTCGCCCTTGGCGGCGCGTTCCTCGGCCTGCTTGCGGCGGTATTCGGCGGTCCATTCGTCCTTCTCGCGCTGCCGCTCGCGATCCTCGATCGCGCGCGTCAGCATCAGCGCGAGCGCGGCGCGGTTGAAGGGGCGGCCCTCGGGGTTCCAGTAGGTAGGGCCCACGGGCGCATCGCCATAGAGCACCTGCGCCAGATTGGGCGGCATGGGCGAGCCGGTCTCTTCGTCGGCGAAGGGCAGGTCGATCGGGTGGACCGGATCATTGTCCATGCACACGATATCGACCGGGCAGCGCCGGTAGAGCGGGCCGGGGTGGTAGCCTTCGGTATGGCGCGTCTCGGCAACCTGTAGCTTGTCGGCAGGCGCTGCCCGCTCGCGGCCGAGTTCGCTCGTGTGCAGGACGGTCATGGGTGAGAAGTCCCCGCGCGGCCCGTCGCCCGGACGCGGCGCGAAGACAACCAGCCAGCCATGGCGCGGGCCGAGTCCGCCCCACAGGTCGGCGGGAAGGTCGGCGCAGGCGATCTGCGCGAGGAAATTGAGCGGGATTGCGCCCTTGTCGGGATGCGCGCGCGAGCTCTGGCGCGGCCATGCAATCCCGTCTGGCAGCATCGGCAGGCCGCCGATCCACGAGCGCGGCGGCTCGTCGCGCAGCGGGATCTGGCGCTTGAGCACGGCGGTGACGTTCTCGTTGACGTGGCGGGGCGCATCGCGCCGGGCGCGCCCGAAGCCGCCGCCCGAACCGCTAACCGAACCGCCATGCGCCTCGCGCGCGAAGGCGCCGCCGCTGCGCGTTTGCGTCTGCGACCGGGCAACGTTGTCGGCGATGGCAAGCAGCGCGGCGCGCGCGGCCGCCTTGGCGAGTTTGTCGAACATCGGGCCTCCGTCGTGAGGCCCGGAGCCTTGCCGCAAAACTCCTAAGATCGGCTGAAAAGGCAGGCGATTACAGTGTCAGGGCACAAGCCACTCCGCCTTCAGCGTCCCCCGGTGCCCCCCGGGCGCGAGGCTTGCGCGCAGGGCTTCGAGCAGCGGGGGCAGCTCTTGCGTGAAGGCATAGGGCGGGTTCACGATGAACAGGCCTGCGCCGTTGTAGATCCCCGGCTGGTCGGCGTCGTAGAGCCAGTGCTCGACATTGAGGAACTTGGGGATGCCGAGCCGCCGCAGCTTGTCCTTCCAGAGCGCGTGGGCGGGCCGTTCCTTGAGCGGATACCAGATCACCGTCACCCCGTGCGCCCACTTGCGGTGCGCGGCGGCGAGGGTGGCGGTGATGCGGGCGCGCTCGTCGATCGCTTCGTAGGGCGGGTCGACCACCACGACCCCGCGCGGGGTGCGGGTGGGGAGCATGGCGAGCCACAGCTCGTAGGCGTCGCGGGTGTGGATCGCGGCCGAAGTGCCCTTCATCGCCTCGCGCAGGGAGCGCGCGTCCTCGGGGTGCTTCTCGTTGAGGATCAGGCTGTCCTGCTCGCGCAGTAGCCCGGCGAGGATGCGGGGGCTGCCGGGGTAGAGGCGGGGCTCGGGCGCTTCGTTCACGGCGCGCACTGCGGCGCAGTAGTCGTCCAGCAGCGGGTGCGCATCGGCAAAGGCGCGCAGCACGCCGCCCGCCGCCTCGCCGGTGCGCCCGGCCTCGTCGCCTGCGAGGTCATAGAGCCCGCAGCCCGCGTGGGTGTCGATCAGGGTAAGCGCGGAGGGCTTGAGCTGGAGCGCGTGGATCAGCGCGATCAGCAGGGCGTGCTTGACGACATCGGCGCTGTTGCCGGCGTGGAAGGCATGGCGGTAGTTCATGCGGCGACCTCCCTGACCTCGCCTGGGGCCAGCCCCTCGAGCGTCCAGTCGCCCACCCGCCAGCGCACCAGCCGCAAGGTGGGCAGGCCCACCGCCGCGGTCATCCGCCGCACCTGCCGGTTGCGGCCCTCGCGGATGGTGAGCGAGAGCCAGCAATCGGGGACGGACTTGCGCACCCGGATCGGCGGATCGCGCTCCCACAGGTCGGGCGGGGCAATGCGGGCGGCCTCTGCGGGGAGGGTCATGCCGTCGTTCAGCCGCACGCCCCTGCGCAGCGGTTCGAGCGACGCCTCGTCGGGATCGCCCTCGACCTGCACGAGGTAGGTCTTGGGCAGCTTGAAGCGGGGGTCGGCGATGCGCGCCTGGAGCCGCCCGTCGTCGGTCAAGAGCAGCAGCCCCTCGCTGTCGCGGTCGAGCCGCCCGGCGGGGTAGACGCCCTTCGCCGCAATGAAGTCGCTGAGGGTCGCGCGCGTCGTGGGCGAGCGGGTGTCGGTGAATTGCGAGAGCACGCCGAAGGGTTTGTTGAACAGGAGCAGCCGGGCCATCGCGCGCTCATATCGGGCGATTGCGGGTCTGTCTTTACTCGGGTGCCTGCGGCCCCTCGCGCTCGGCAGCCTCGCGCGCCTCCCGCTCGGCGCGGGTCTGCTTGAGCTTCCGGTCCATGGCGATGTATTGCCACAGCCCGAAGGCGACTGCGACGCCATAGAACAGCCCGATCTCGATCCAGCCGAAGTTCATCGCCGTGCCTCTCCCGCTTCTGCTGCCGCGAGAAACGCCGCGATGTGCGCGGCGATGTCTTGCGGGGCTTCCTCGTGGGCCAAATGGCCGAGGCGGGGGAGAAGTTCCAGCCGCGCGTCGGGCAGCCAGCTTGCGGCATCGCGCGCCCAGTCGGGCGGGATCGCGGGGTCGTTCGCGCCGTGGAGCAGCAGCACCGGATTGCGCACCGCGTCCATCTGTTCGCGCAGGGCGGGCAGGTCCCAGTTCGCCATCATGGCGAGCGCCCCGCCCGCGTGGCCGGGGTGCTTCAGCAGCCGGGCGTAACAGGCCAGCCCCGCCGCATCGATGCGCGAGTGGGTCGAGCGCCACAGGAACCTCTCCGCCCCTCCGACAAGGTCGATGCTGCCGGTGAAGATGCGCGGCACCAGCGGATTGACGAACAGCGTCTTGGCGATCGCAGGGAAGATTTGCGCGAAGGCGCCGGGGAAGGGGCGCAGGGCGGCGGAGAGGCCGACGATGGGGCCTCGGTAGGCGTGGTCGAGCGCCAGTTGCAGCGCGATCGCTGCGCCCGCCGAGTGCCCGATGATGGCGACGGGCGTGACCGCGAGCGCCTCCATCAGCCGCGTCACCTCGCGCGCCATGGCGGGCAGGCTCATCGCATAGGCATCGTGTCCGGTGGTGAAGGCGTGGCGGGGGAGGTCCACCGCGATGACGTCATGACGCTGTGCCAGAAGCGGCATGAGCCCGCGCCACGAATGGACCGAAGCGCCGGTCCCGTGGAGGAGCAGCAGGGGCGGGCCGGATCCCATGCGCTGCACATGCCAGCGCGCCGCGCCGGTGCGGATGAAGGTACTCGCCTCGCGGTGCGGCCAGATCAGGCCCTCGCGCTGCCAGTCGAGCGCGCTCATGCCGCTTTGCCGAGCGGCTGCACGGCGTCGATCGCCTGCTTGAGCATCCGCGCGTCGGCGCGGGGCAGGGCGAGGAAGCGGCCGCCCAGGGCGGCAGCGAGGGCCGCGCCCTCGGGTCCGGGGCGGGCGGAGATGTCGACCACGAGGCTGTCGATTTGTCGCGCGGCAATTGCGCGTGCTGCCGCCTCGGCATCCTTGGCGGCCTGCGGGCGGCCCGGGGAGCCGTCGGCGGCGATATTGGCGCGGCCATCGGTGAGGATGACCAGCGCGGCGCTGCGGCCCTTGGCGACCACGCTCTCGGCCACCTCGCGCGCGGCGTTGAGGCCCATCGCCAGAGGCGTCCCCCCGCCGCCGGGCAGCTCGGCGAGCGTCCGGCGCGCGCGGGTGAGCGAACGGGTGGGGGGGAGCAGCAGCTCGGCCGAGGTGCCGCGAAATGCTACCAGCGCGACTTCCGAGCGAGTGACATAGGCCTGCGCCAGCATCAGCTCGACCGCGCCCTTGGCCTCGGCGAGCCGCGCTGCCGCCGCCGAGCCGCTGGCGTCGACCGCAAAGATAGTGACCCGCGCCGCGCGCTCCTCGAAGCGGCGGACGCGAAGGTCTTCCTTGCGCATGATGATCGGCGCATCGGAGTCCGCGCCGTTCTCGCCCCCAAGTTCCCTGCGCCGCACCGCCTGCCACGGGACGGCGGCGCGCAGGGAATCGATCAGCGCCAGCTTGTGCCCCCCGCGCGGCATCCCGGGACGCGCGCCCAGCGGCTTGCCGCGGGTCGCCGCCTTGCGTTTCTGCCCGGTGCCGCTCGACTGCGTGCGGCGCGGGGCCTTGCCTTGCGCGAGCTGTTCGAGCAGCCCCGCTGGGATCGACGCCCTGGCCGCCTCGACGAGTATTTCCGAGAGGTCGGGCTCGGGCTGCTGGCGGTCGCTGTCGGACTGGTCGTCCTGCTGGTTGTCAGGCGGGGGCGGTTCCTCGGGGGGCGGTGCTTCCGCGTCCTGCGGCGGCAGACGGGTCGCGCGCGGGGCGAGCACCAGTCGCACCGCGCCTGCAAGATCAGCCTTCCCGGCCTCGGTGCGTCCCGAGAGCGCCGCGAGGCTGCGGGCGGCTTCGGCAGCGTGGATCAGCGCGCGCAGGCTCTCCACCCCGAGCGACTCGGCGGTCGCGGCGAGCGCATGCAGATCATCCTCGGCAAGGGGGGCGACATCGGCCAGCCTGCCTGCGGGCGGGGCCAGTTCCACCCCCTGCCAGCGGCGAGAAGAGGAAAGGTCGCACAGAAAGGCGAGCCTTTCGGTGAGGCTCGCGGGTGGGGCTTCCTCGGGCTCGGCGGCATCGTCGAGCAGCACCAGAGCGGTGCCGCCTTCATCCAGCGCCTGCGCCAGCCGCCCCGCGATGCTGGCGTCCATGCGCTCGGCCATGCCCGCGATCAGCGCGCCGCCTTGCGCCTCCTCGATCAGCCCGGTCTGGCGCACCGGCCTGCCTGCCGAGAGGCTCGCCGCAAGGTCGATCCCGCCCAGCAGCCGCTCGTCGTCGACATGGCCTGGCAGGCGGCGCAGCGGCATGGCCTCGGTCAGCGCCAAGACCAGCGCCTCGCGCGCCGGGCTGCTCCCGCGCAGGGTCAGGCCCTTGAAGATGGCAGGCGCAAAGAGGAACAGCCGCGCCGCCAGCACCGCGTCGTCCAGCGGATCGGCGGCAGCGGCGGGGGGCGGCGTCATCCGAACAGCTCGGCGATCGCCCGGGTGATGCGCGTGGTGGAGCCGGTCTCGTCGAGCACGTCGCGCCTGAGCCGGTGCCTGAGGGCCGAGGGCGCGATGGCGACGAGGTGCTTGCGCGTGACCTTCTTGGCCCCCTCGAGCGCGGCCAGCGCGCGGGCGGCGCGCATCAGGGTGAGCTCTCCGCGCAGGCCATCTGCGCCGACGGCAAGGCACAGCTCGGCGGCGTCGCGCAGCACCTCCTCGCCCGGCAACAGCTTGGGCAGGCGCGCCTTGCCCTTGGCGACCTGCTTGAGGATGGTCTCGTCGGCTTCCGCCCAGCGCGCGGCGAAGCCTTCCGGGTCGGCCTCGTTTGCGGCGACCAGCTTCATGATCGCGATCCGGGTCTCGATGTCCTTGGGGGTGCGCACCTCGACCGAGAGCCCGAAACGGTCGAGCAGCTGCGGGCGCAGCTCGCCTTCCTCGGGGTTGCCGCTGCCGATCAACACGAACTTGGCGGGGTGGCGTACCGACAACCCCTCGCGCTCGACCACGTTCTCGCCCGAGGCTGCGACATCGAGCAGCAGGTCGACGAGGTGATCCTCGAGCAGGTTGATCTCGTCGATATAGAGGAACCCGCGGTGGGCCTTGGCGAGCAGCCCGGGCTCGAACGCCTTCTCGCCGCTACGCAGCGCGCGTTCGAGGTCGAGCGAGCCGATCACCCGGTCCTCGGTCGCGCCCAAAGGCATGTCGACGAAGGGCACGGGGCGCTTGACCAGCTTGCCCTGTCCGCACACGTCAGGGTAGCGCGCCTGATCCTCCTTCGAGGCACCATAGGGGCAGCCCTCGGCGGCCATGATCGGCGGCAGCAGTCCGGCGAGCGCGCGCGCGGCGGTGCTCTTGCCGGTGCCGCGGTCGCCGAAGACCATGACGCCGCCGATGCTCGGATCGACCGCCGCGATCAGCAGCGCCTGTTTCATCTCGTCCTGACCGACGATCGCGGAGAAGGGGAAGCGTGCCATGTGCCGCACCTTGTGAACGTTCGGGCGGCTTTGGACAAGCAGAAGTGACAGGCTGGCGTTACACATTGCCTTTGCCTCGTCATGGCGAGGGGCCGCAGGCCCCGTGGCCATCCATTGCCCATTCGCTGGCCGCAAGGGCGGGCCATGGATTCCCGCGCGGCTGCGCCGCTCGCAATGACGAGGGTCTTAGCGCTTCCCTAAACGGTTCAACGCCAGCACCGGCAGAAGTCCAGCCGCCAGCAGGATCAGCGCCGGGATCGCCGCCTCGACCAGCCGCTCGTCGCCCGCGAGGCGATAGGTGCGGGTGGCGAGGGTTTCGAGATTGAAGGGGCGCAGGATCAACGTCGCCGGGAGCTCGCGCAGGGTGTCGATGAACACCAGCGCCGCGGCACCCGCAAGGCTCGGGGCGAGCAGCGGGGCATAGATCCGCGCCAGCACCCGCGATGGCCCCGCGCCGAGGCTGCGTGCGGCGGCGTCGAGCCCCGGGGGAATGCGCGCGAGCCCCCCGCTTACGGTGTTGTAGGCGACGGTCATGAACCGCACCCCCAGCGCATAGACCAGCACCGCGCTCGTCCCTGTCAGCAGCAGGCCGCCCTGCCAGCCCAGGCTGTCGCGGGCCAGCCGTGTCAGCGCGATGTCGAGGGTGCCGAGCGGCGCAAGCAGGCCGACCGCGAGCAAGGCGCCCGGCAGGGCATAGCCCAGCGTCGCCAGCCGGATCGCGCCCTCCGTCACCCGCGAGGCCGAGCGCGCGCGGGCGAAGGCCAGCACCAGCGCGGCGCCCACGCACAGTGCGGCCGCCGCCACGCCCAGTGACAGGCTCCCGCCGAGGTACTCCCCGAGCGCGCCAGCCGCGCCCTGCGCGGTCGGGGTCGAGGCGAGGCTGACGAGGTAGCCCGCCGGGACCACGAAGCCCGCCAGCACGGGCGCGCAGCATGCCGCGAAGGCGAGCGCCTTGCCCGCGGGCGAGAGGTGGACCAGCGGCTCGTCGGTATCGCGCGCGGCGAGGCCGTCACGGCTGTCGCTGCGCCCGCGCCGCGAGCGTGCCTCCCACGCCACCAGTGCGATGACGAACAGGAGCATGACGGCGGCGAGCTTCAGCGCCGCGGGCTTGTCCCCCATCGCCAGCCAGCTGCGGAAAATGCCGGTCGAGAAGGTGGGGATGGCGAAATACTCGGCCACACCGAAATCGGCGAGCACCTCCATCAGCACCAGCGCGAGGCCCCCGGCGATGGCAGGGCGCGCGGCGGGGAGGGCGACGCGGCGGAAGGCAAGGGCAGGGCCTGCGCCGAGGCTGCGCGCGGCGCGGAACTGGGTGGGGCTCTGGGTGAGGAAGGCCGTGCGCGCAAGGAGATAGACGTAAGGATAGAGCACGAAGCCGAGCACGAAGGCCCCGCCGCCAAGCGATCGGATGTCGGGGAACCAGTAGTCGCCCGCGCTCCATCCGGTGGCTTCGCGCAGGGCGCTCTGCACCGGCCCGGCATAATCGAGCAGGCCCGCATAGATATAGGCAGCGAGATAGGCGGGGAGCGCGAGCGGCAGCACCAGCGCCCAGCTCAGCACGCGGCGGCCGGGAAAGCGGGTCGCGGCGATCAGCCATGCCGTGCCGGTGCCGGTGACCGCCGCGATCCCGCCTGCCAGCGCCATCAGCAATGCGGTGTTGGCGATGTAGGTCGGCAGCACCGTGCCCGCGAGTGCGGCGATCGACTCGCCCCCGCCGCTCACCGCCGACGCGGCGACTGCCGCGATCGGCAGGCCGACCAGCGCCGCCAGCGCCAGCGCGGCGAAGGTCCAGCCGCCGGCCCCCGCAGCCCCGCTTGCAGCCGCGCTGGCAGTTCGCCTAAGGCGGCTCACCGATAGACTTGCGGACAGCGCCATTGAGCCTCGAATTTCGACATATTGCCCATGCTTACGGTGCGGTGCGGGCGCTGGAGGACGTGAGCTTCACCGCGCCCGCGGGGGAGATCACCTGCCTGCTTGGCGCGTCGGGTTGCGGGAAGTCAACGCTTTTGGGCCTCGCGGCGGGCCTCTTGCGGGTCCAGCAGGGCGAGATCGCGCTGGGCGAGGAGGTGCTGGCGGACGCAGCACACAACCCCCCGCCCGAGGCGCGCCCCGTCGGCCTCGTGTTCCAGGACGGCGCGCTGTTCCCGCACATGACGCTGGCAGCCAACGTCGCCTTCGGCCTCCCGCGCGAGCGCCGTTCCGAGGCGGATGCGTGGCTCGCCAAGGTGGGCCTCGCTGGCATGGGCGCGCGCTATCCGCACGAGCTGTCGGGCGGCCAGCAGCAGCGCGCCGCGCTCGCCCGGGCGATGGCGCCGGGCCCCGAGGTGCTGCTGATGGACGAGCCCTTCGCCAGCGTCGATATCGTGCTGCGCCGGTCCTTGCGCCGCGAATGCCGCATTCTGCTGCGCGAGGCGGGCTCGACCGTGATCCTCGTCACTCACGATCCGGCCGAAGCGCTCGACGTGGCGGATCGGATCGCGGTGATGGAGGCGGGCCGCATCGTCCAGTTCGGCACCCCGCTGGAGCTGCACGAAGCCCCCGCCACCGCTGCCGTCGGCGCGATCTTCAGCGGCGCGCAGGTGGTGCCGGGAATGGTCGCCGAGGGCGGCCTCGACACCGCCTTCGGGCTCTGGCCGTTTGAGAGCCTCGTGGCCGAGCTTCCCGAGGGGGCGACCGGGCTCGACCTGCTGGTGCAGGCCGACCGGCTGGTCCCGGTCTCCGACATGCGCGGCGGGCGGGTGCGCGATATCCATCCGATGGGGCCAAGGAACCGCATCCTGCTCGATGGCGCCGACGGGGCGGCGATCACGGTCGAGACGGTGCTGTCGGTCGATCCCGCGCGGACTTACAGCGTGATCCCCGATCCCGGGAGCGTGAGGGCCTTCGTTCGCGGATAGGGCTTGCGCGGCGAGCGATAATATTGCAAGTCATTCGCAACAACTTCTCCCGCGAAAGCCTGCCCTCCATGAAGCACCTGTTCCTCGCCGCCCTCGCCAGCGTCAGTCTTGCCGCGCTTGCCGCTTGCTCCGGAGAGGGCGGGGGCGAGACGAAGGCCTGCGCCGCCCCCGCGGGCGTCGTCAATGTCTACACCTCGCGCCACTACGACACCGACCTCGCGCTCTACGAGGACTTCACCTGCTCCAGCGGGATCAAGGTCAACCGCCTCGAAGCCGATGCCGACGCACTGATCGAGCGGATCGCAGCCGAAGGCGAATACAGCCAGGCCGATCTGTTCGTGACGGTCGACGCGGGCCGTTTGTGGCGGGCCGAGCAGGCGGGGTTCCTCGCGCCGGTCGATTCGAAGGTGCTGCAGACACGCATCCCCGCCAATCTGCGCGATCCGCAGAACCGCTGGTTCGCGCTCACCACCCGCGCGCGCATCATCATCTACAACAAGGCCAAAGGGGTGCCGCAGGGCCTCGCCAATTACGAGGACCTGGCCAAGCCGGAGTTCAAGGGCCGCCTCTGCATGCGCTCCTCCTCGAGCGTCTACAACGTCGCGCTCCTCGCCAGCCTGATCGCCCATGACGGCGAGGCCAAGGCGGGCGCATGGGCCAAGGGCGTCGTCGCCAATTTCCAGCGCCCGCCCGAGGGCAACGACATGTCGAACATCGAAGCCGTGGCCGCGGGCGAGTGCGATATCTCGCTGGTCAACACCTACTACCTCGCCCGCTTCGACACGCCGGAGAAGCGCAAAGTGCTGGACTCGATCGGCATCATCTTCCCCAATCAGGCGACCACCGGCACCCATGTGAACATGAGCGGCGCCGGGCTGGTCAAGACCGCGCCCAATCGCGAGAACGCGGTGAAGTTCCTCGAATACCTCGCCTCGGACAAGGCGCAGCAGGTGCTGGCGAACGGCAACAACGAATATCCGACGGCGACCGGCGTCGCACCGACGTCGGCGGTGGAGAAGCTCGGCAGCTTCAAGCCTGACCCGCTTGCCCCCGCCGAGATCGGCAAGAACCAGGCCCGCGCGGTCGAATTGTTCAACGCGGCCGGATGGAATTGACCCTTTGCCCGATTTGCGCGCGGTCAAGGCCCGCTTTCACGGCCTATCGCTAAACTGTCTTGAAGCGCGCGCTTCACTAGTCCATTTGCGCCGCCATCCTGACCGCCCCTGCCGGGCGGCCTGCACCCCTATTCGAGGCCCCTTGTGACCCAAACCGCTCTGACCCGCGACCAGTTCACCGAAAGCGCCGCGCTCTCGGTCGAGACCATCACCGATGTCCACCACTGGTGCGACGGGCTGTTCAGCCTCAAGATGACGCGGCCAGCGAGCTTCCGCTTCCGTTCGGGCGAGTTCGTGATGATCGGGCTTCCCGGTGACAACGGCAAGCCGCTGCTGCGCGCCTATTCGGTCGCCTCGCCCTCCTACGCCGAGGAATTGGAGTTCCTGTCGATCAAGGTGCAGGACGGCCCCCTGACCTCGCGGCTGCAGCACATCCAGGTCGGCGATCCGATCTACCTCGGCAAGAAGCCGACCGGCACCCTCGTCACCGACGCGCTGCTGCCGGGCAAGCGCCTCTTCATGCTCTCGACCGGCACGGGGCTGGCGCCGTTCATGAGCCTCGTGCGCGATCCCGAGGTTTATCAGATGTTCGAGGAAGTGATCGTGGTGCACTCGGTGCGCAACGTGAACGAGCTGGCCTATCGCGAGTTGCTCGAGAGCAAGCTCGAAGGCGACCCGCTGCTCGAAGACGAGGACCGCGCGCGGATGATCTACGTCCCCACCGTCACCCGCGAACCCTTCCGCACCCAGGGCCGCATCCAGGCGCTGATCGACGATGGGCGGCTGTTCGAGCAATCGAAGGGCCCGCAGCGCTTCGTGCCTGAAGAGGACCGCGTGATGTTGTGCGGGAGCATGGCGATGATCAAGGACCACGCCGCCGACCTGGAACGCCGCGGGTTCGAGGAAGGCGCGAACAACAAGCCGGGGCAGTTCGTGATCGAGCGGGCGTTTGTGGGGTAACTTAACCCCGTCGCCCCGTGCTTGACACGGGGCTTGGCTGCCTTCGGGTGTGACGCAGCAAAGAAGAAGCCTAGCCCCGGATCAAGTCCGGGGTGACGAAGGATATTGAGCTCAGACCCCTCTCGTCACCCCAGCGCAAGCTGGGGCCTAGAGCCTCACATGGCAGCACTTGCCGCCCTAGGTCCCAGCTTGCGCTGGGATGACGCAATGGCTGAGGGAGGTAGCGCCTGAATGCTGACTGATCTACAATCAAGCCATGAAGCTCGCCCGCAAGATCATTCTCCATGCTCCAATCTCGGACGAGCGTTTACTCGACGAGTTCGTGGAAAACTGTCTGCGCGATGAAGTGTCGCTTATCGCGGTAGTAGGCCCTGGTTGCGCGCGCATTGAGGACATTATCGACGAGATTGTGGTCGGGGATGGTTCCAAGTCGGATCGCTACGTCACCACTTCATCCCATCCCGATGAGCCGCTCAGTGACGTAAGAGATTTCGTGGAATGCTGGGAAATGGAGCCGGCCGATCCGTATCAGGAAGTCTGGCTCTGACGCTCACCACTTTCGCACTTGACCCCCACCCCCACCCCCTGTTCAATCGTGGCAAATCAAAACCCATCTGCCCGGAGAGAACCCCCATGCTCGCGACCTCGTATCGCACCGCCTATAACGAAGACCACGAGGCCTTCCGCGACACCGTCCGCAAGGTTTTCGCCGAACACCTGACCCCCCACATGGACGAGCACGAAGCCAACGGCATCGTCCCGCGCGACGTGTGGAAGGCAATGGGCGACGCCGGGATGCTGTGCATGACGGTGAAGGAAGAGAATGGCGGCCTCGGCCTCGATTTCGGCTTCAACTGCGTGCTGACCGAGGAATTGAGCTACCTCGGCTCCTCGGCGGGCTTCACGCTCCAGAACGACATCACCGCCAATTACTTCGAGCGCCTCGGCAATCCCGAACAGCGCGCCAAATATCTCCCCGGCATGGTCAGCGGCGACATCATCACCGCGATCGCCATGACCGAGCCGGGCGCGGGCTCCGACCTTCAGGGCATCCGCACCACCGCCAAGAAGGACGGCAATCACCTCGTCATCAACGGCTCCAAGACCTACATCACCAACGGCCAGAACGCCGATTGCGTGATCGTGGTCGCCAAGACCGATCCGGAGAAAGGCGCCAAGGGCATCAGCCTCGTGCTGGTCGACGCCGACACCCCCGGCTTCGAGCGCGGGCGCAATCTCGACAAGATCGGCCAGCACGCCGCCGATACGTCAGAACTGTTCTTCAACGATTGCCGCGTGCCGATGACGAACATCCTCGGCGCCGAGGGCATGGGCTTCGTGCACCTGATGGAGGAGCTCCCGCAGGAACGCCTCGGCATCGCGGTCGGCGCGCAGGCGGCGGCGCAGCGCGCGTTCGACGAGGCGGTAAAGTTCACCAAGGACAGGAAGGCTTTCGGCAAGACCGTGTTCGAGTTCCAGAACACCAAGTTCACCCTGGCCGATTTGAAGGCCAAGCTGCAGGTGGGCTGGGCGCACTTGGACTGGGCGATCCGCAAGCACCTCGCGGGCGAGCTCACCACCGACGAGGCGAGCGCGGCCAAGCTGTGGCACACCGACCTCCAGTGGGAATGCTGCGACACCGCACTGCAACTCCACGGCGGGGCGGGCTACATGAACGAATACGCCATCGCCCGCCTGTGGCGCGATGCGCGCGTGACGCGCATCTTCGGCGGCACGAACGAGATCATGAAGGAAGTGATCTCGCGTTCGATCTGAGCCCATGTCTCCCCTCCCCGGCGGGGAGGGGCCGGGGGTGGGGGCTCGATCCCATCCACGGCAGAACCCCCATCCTCGGCCCTTCCCCAAGGGGAAGGGAGAAGAAGTGCGGAGCAACCATCCATGACCGATCCCCTCGACTTCACCGGCGCGCGCGTCCTCGTCATCGGCGGGTCGAGCGGGATCGGGAACGGCATCGCCCACGGCTTTCGCCAGCGCGGGGCGAGGGTGACTGTCACCGGCACGCGGCCCGATTTCGGCGACTATCTCGAGGCGGAAGATTCGGACTTCACCGGCCTCGATTACCGCCAGCTCGACCTCACCGATCGCGATGCGGCAGGGCGGCTGGCGGAGGGTTTCGGCCTGCTCGATGTGCTGGTGCTGTGCCAGGGCACCGTCCGCTACGGCCGGCAGGAGTTCACCCGCGAGGGGTGGGATCAGGTCGTCGACATCAACCTCAATTCGGTGATGGACGCCGCCCGCGCCTTCTACCCGGCGCTGGCGGAAGCGAATGGCAGGATCATCATCGTCTCCAGCGTCGCCGCGTTCAAATCGACCATCGGCACCCCCGCCTATGCCGCCTCCAAGGCGGGAGCGGCGAGCCTTACCAAGACGCTCGGCGAGGCCTGGGCGCGCGACGGTATCCGCGTCAACGGCATCGCCCCAGGGTTGGTGCCGACCAAGCTCACCGCAGTGACCACCGACCATCCCGAACGCCTCGAAGCCAGCCTCAAGCGCATCCCGCTCCGGCGCATGGGCACGCCTGAGGACATGGCCGGCGCCGCGCTGTTCCTCGCCTCGCCGCTGTCGGCCTACATCACCGGACAGACGCTGGTGGTCGACGGAGGGCTGACGCTCGCCTGACCCTGCGCGGGACAGGCCGCAAGGCTTCCCGGCGACGATTACCTACAACTGAAAACCAGTCACAAACGCGTCACACCCTTGCGCCACTCCCGCAAAAAAACCGGGGCTGGCTGCAACATGGATGTCGTCAATATCTTCCTGACGAGCGAACTGGGCGAGAGCCTTGAGGATTTCGTTCACGACCAGCGCCGCTTCACCTTCGACCGGCTGGGGCCCGAGGGACCGCGGCGGCTGGTCGAGGGGCCGATGTGGGCCTTTGTCGACTGGGTGATGCCCGAGCTCGCCGGGCTCGAGATGTGCCGCCGGTTGCGCGCCGACACGCGCACCAGCGATGCCCATGTCACCATGGTGCTCGAGGAGGACGATCCCGAGGACCGCCGCCGCGCGCTGCGCGCCGGGGCGGATGACTACGTGATCGGGCCGCTGACGCGAACCGCGGTGCTCGACCGGGTGCTGGCGCTGCAATCGCGCGGGGTCGAACGCCAGGCGACGCGGCGCTTTGAACTCGGCGCGCTGACGATCGACATGGCCGCCTTGCAAGCACGCTGGAACGAGCAGCCGATCGTGCTGCGCCCCAACGAATTCCGCCTGCTGCGCTTCCTCGCCGAAAACCCCAACCGTGTGCTGACCCGCGAGGACCTCATCAACGGCCTCGGCAAGCGCGAACCCCCGATCGACGAGCGCACGGTCGACGTGTGGATCGGCCGCCTACGCCGCGCGATCAAGGCCGCAGGCGGCGGCAACCCGCTGCGCACGGTGCGATCGCTGGGCTATGTGTTTGATTTGAGCTGAGGCGAGAGGGCAGCGGCGATTGCCGCGTGGCAGCATTTGGCGACTGAAGCCCAGAACCAGACATTCTACTTTCGTTTAGAGTTTCGGACGCCGATAGGCGTCGGAAAGTCGACGGTGCCCGAACCC
>NZ_LSKQ01000193.1 GCF_001557115.1 Erythrobacter sp. CCH5-A1 | reverse complement strand
GCGGAAGCCCCCTCCCCCTGACCATGCCGCGACGGCATTGAGGACATTGACGATGTACTCGCCGCCGCCGACCGTGAAGACCTCTAGCATTACCTACGCCCTTCCCTCAATCCCGCGAGCGCGGGGCCTTACCTGATCCCCTGAGCCGAAAGTCCACGGCCAAACCGGAGCGACGCCGAGATCTGCGGGCTCATGGTGTTCTTGAGCGATGCCTCGAGGAGCTGGGTGCGCTGGATGATCTGGTAGGTATCGCTCAGCTTGCCCGACATCTCGGCGCGCTTGGCATTCAGATTGATGCGGACATCCTGCACCTGCCTGCGCCAGTCATCGAAGTTCTTCTGCTCGGGAGCATCGAACCCGATCTGCGAACGCGCGACGTCATCGAGCATGCGGTCGATATTGCCGAGAAGCACTTCGACGGCGACAATCTCGGCAAGGGAGTCAAGTTCGCCCGCACCCAGACCGAACTGTGACGCGGAATTGACCACGAGAATCTTGTAGAGAGGGATCGACGTCATCCCCAGGAGGTTGACCTCGTCGTTCGACAAGCTCGAATTGATGCGGATATCCTGGGCGATGCTCTCCATCATCGCCTTGACACGCGCCTTGTAGGCCGAGTTCGGGCCGATGTTCAACGGCCTTGGCTGCGGATCGAGACATTCATCGGCTCCCGTTGACCCTTGGCAGCGGTAGATCTGGGCCGGCGCAACCGACGTTCCGTCGAGAAGCGCAGTGTATGTGTCCCAGCTCGCAGGACCAATGAAACGGAACCGCCCGTCAGTGCTGTCAGTCTCGGGCTTGATGTAGATCACCGTCCCGACCATCGTCATCAGCCACTCCGCGTAGTCCTCGTCGGGCCGCGTCGCCGAGTTGCTCATGAGGGCGTTCCAGGTGTAGTTTTTGCTTTTCGCGAGCGCGGCCTGCGGGTCGGTGCTGCCGTTGATGGCAGCGTTGCGCGCGCTCTGGTCCTGACACGAGTGGCGCGCCTTGGCCTCATCCGAGAACAGCCCGTTGCTGCGACCAAGGTTCTGGCAGATGGTCTGGCTCGCCCCGTCCATCTTAGGCCAAAGCGCGCCGACGGCCTCCTGCGCGAACTGGCACGAGTTCATGTTGAACTCGTTCATCTGCTGGATCTTGTGGCTCATGTCCTTCATCACACCGCCGATCTGCGCGGAGATGGAATCGATCGCGAGCTGGAAGGCGAAGCCGATCGCATTGTTGGCGGTCGCCTTCAGGGTCGCGACGATCTCATCGGTGTTGATGAAGCTGAAGGAACCGCCGAACAGGTCGATCCCGCCGCAGCCCCCGCTAGCACGCGGCAGCTGCAGGTTGACCGGGTTGATCTGTTTGGTCGGGAACCGCGTCCACAGACTGCCACCGGAATAGTAGCCTGCCGCCTGCCCGTCGAAGGCAGACGGGCCGGTGACATTGGCAGCCGCTCCGGACGAGTTGAAATAGGAGTTCATCTCCCCCTCGACGCTGGCCATCGCTGGCGACGCCGCGAGGCTCACGGCAGCAAGGCAGGTGAGCGAGCTCCCGGTGATGCGAAAGCCGCGGGCCCAGAAGGATTGGCGAGATTTGCTCATCAGAAGTCACTCCCCGGCTCGGTGTTGGTGAGGGTGAAAATGCGATCCATGACATCGTCGGCCGCCATCACGCCGTAACCGATCGGCATCGGCTGCTTGGTCACGGTGTCGAACAGTACCAGCGCAGGCACCTGCTTGCCGGCCATGCCCATCGCCTGGAACTGGCCCGTATCGATCAGGTAATTGGGAAACGCGGCATTCGGCCCGCCATCGATCGAGACCGCCATGACGGTCATTCCGAAGCGGTCTGAGACGCCCCTGATGATCGGAGAGAACACCTCGCAGGCCGCGCAGCCCGAGGAGTAGAAATAGAACACCCCATAGCGCTGGCTGATAGCGGCAAGCGCGGCATCGCGCTGCGCGGTGCGCTGGGTAGTCCAGGTCTTCTTGCCGAGTGCGTTGATCGGGCGCTGAAGCGTGTAATCGAGCTCGGGGTTCTGCCAGATAGCGCGGCGCCACACGTCGGCAAAATCGGAGGCCCTGTCGAGCTGCTCGCGCTGGAAGGAAATGTATTCCTGCACGTTCTTCGTGGTCGGCTCGAGGATCGCCCTCGCCTTCAGCTCCTCCAGCTTTTCGCTGATCGCCTTAAGGCGGACCGCGGCCGGAATGCTGGACTGAGCCTGGGCGGCGGTCTCAGGATCGGGCTTGGGCTTTTCGCAGTAGAACCACTGTCCGAGGTTGCGTTCGCGGCAATAGAAGTCATCACCCTGCTGAACCCGGATCAGGCCATCATCGCCCTCCTCGCTATGCTGCGCTGCCGCAAAGCTCGGCGCGAGCGCCGCACTCAACATGGCTGCGCTCAGCACAGCACCCCATATCCGCGTCATTGCCTCACTCCTTGCTGCTGTCGTCCGAGGCCTCGTGCCCCTTGCCCTTCCCTTTGCGCTTTGGCGGTTTGGGCTTCACAGCACCTGCATCCGCCTCGACCGGTTTGAGACGCGCTTCGCGCGCTTCCTTGCGCGCGGCCACGCGGATATCCTCGCGCTGCGCGTCCGTGAGGTTCGGCTTGCCCTCGCGCTTCCGCAGCGCCTCCTCGGCCGCGACCGCCTCGTCCTCCACCGATTTCTTCATGATGTGCGCCAGAAGCGGCGGATCGGCCTTCTTCAACGCGCGGCCAAATTCGCTGCCCACGATTCGGATGAGTGCCGTGAACGAAAGCGCCACCGGCTCGGCCGAGGCGCGCCGCGTGCGCAGTGATCCGTCCTCGAGCGTCGTCAGATACCCCTGATGCTCGAGACGACGAACCGCAGGGCGAATATCGCCGAGCGAAATAGCATAGCCGAACCAATCCGATAACGTCGGCAGCAGCGAGGGTGCCGGCTGCGGGCCAAGCCGCATCAAGGCGATCATGATCGCAAACTCGACCACGCTGAGGTCGGGCAATGCACGTCCGCTTGAGAGCGGTGTTATCGTTTCCATTAATTCGGTCCATGCTGCTGCAAGTAGTCCTCTATGCGTTGCTGGATTTGCTGTGACGTGTCCAATTCATCAGGGAGCTTGGCAGCGTCGATAAAGTCGGCGTAGACCTCGGAGAAATTCATCACTGACAGGTCGAGACGTGAGAACTCTTCAAGCGTGAAGCCCTTGCAGGTCTCGCTTTTGGGCGCACCCCAAGGCTTGCTGATCTGCTGGCGGCCCTGCTGCTGGAGGATGCGGCTGAGCTTGGACTCAAAGCAGCAATAGGCATCCCTGCGCGTCGTACAGACGCCCAGCACACGGCTTGAACAATAGGATCCAACCCGGTGGCACAGACCCTTGTCGTCCTTCTTGTCGAGCTCACGCTCGGCCGCGTTGCACAGGAACGGGGTAAGCAACGGCACGCCCTTGCCCGAACAGCAGTTCGACAGGCCGAAGACCTTCTTCGAACAGGTCTCGCGCGAACCCGCGAACAGCGTCAGATCCGCCTCATTGAACTCGGCATTGGCCTGTCCAAGGGTGTGGAGACCGACAAGCGCGTCCTTGAACTCAGTAGAAGCCTCGCGCTCGATGGGCTCGCACTCGCCGTCAATGCAATAAACATCGTCACCGCAGATATATTGAGCCGGATCATCGGTGCCGACACCAGGGATGGGGCAACGATAGACATTGGTTGTCACCTGACAGGCTCCAACCTGCGGATCGTCAAGACATTCATCCCGAACGAAAGTGCATTGAGGATTGCCGGCGATATCACCGCAATCGGTGGCTTGGCCCGTTCCATTGCACTGATACGTGCGCTCCCATTCCCAGCAGGGCCGGGTCACGGAAACGCCATTAATCATACGAGTCTCGGACTGGCCGGTGCAGACCTCACCGACCTGAGTGCACGTGAGGCCATCGGTTGCCGCCTGACATAATGCTTCGTTTCGCGTATCGGTGATCGTACTCTGACCCGGAACGAGCGTGTACGGAGCAGATGTCACGGGGCTGTTGCATTGAACAGTCAAACGATAGATGAACTCGCCGGGCTCCGTGCAATTAGGCCAGCGTCCCTGCAAGCAGGTCCGACCAATCCGAACACGGTTCGTAACACGGCAAACGCCAGCGGCCACAGCGGGTTCAAAGCCGCGGCATACTTGGCTTCCGCCCGAATAGTCCTCGACGAAATCACACATATACTGATAGCGATCAGGGCTGCCTTGGACATCAACCTCGAGTGGCACCCGACAGCTGCGCGCTTCATCGATGATCTGCAGACCTTCCTCGCATGTCGCCTCGTAATACTCAGTTCCTGCGCCGCTCGGCGGAAGCGGCGCGCATTGACTGTTGGTCGAACCGAGCGTCGACCCGGCCAGATAGGCGTCGGGATCTTCGGCGACAGCCTGTGCGCGCAGAAGCCCGTCGGCATCCAGCGTGACAACTGTCCGGTCTGGATTGGTCACAAGACGCCATGCATCGTTGCTCAGAGCGCCACTTGCGCCCTGCGCCGTCAGACCATCCGGATCATCCGCCAGCGCTTCCTGCGGAAGCGTCTGCCCCGTATAGCCGGGGATTGTGCCGGTGAGGTTCGTGGTCGTCGAAATCTGACCACTGGCAGCTCGAGCGCCAGTGACGAAGGTCTTCCCGTCAGCCTTGGCAGCGCTGATGTCTCCTTTAGGAAACGTAAGTGGGCCGCCCGGGACGTACGGCGCGACTGGCACAACCCCTCCCCCGCCCCCGCCAGCGGGGGGCGGGTTCCCCGGAGATGGCGCGGGTGTGGGAGTTGGAGATGGTGAAGGCGCCGGGTTTTGCGGCGGTTGCGGGAAGACAGGGACGTCCGGCGGGATCGGATCGTCAGGCAGTATCGGGATGATCGGCTCAAACCGCTGCTGCGGCTGAGGCTGCGGGAAGTAGGTGTAATCGTCGAGATCGTAGAAGCCGCCACCCGGCGCAGGCTGCGATGCCTGCGCAAAGAGAGGCAATGGACCCGCTGTTGAAAGGCACACGGCACCGGCCAGAACAGAGGCAAGCGCCCGCCTCATTTCGAAGCCCTGATATTGCCGAGCGCGGTGCGCGCGACCAGAGCACCGGGGCCGTTGTCCTCAGCGAAGGTCTCCAGCGCATAACGTACAGTTACATTGCCACTGATGCTGTCGAACGGCGGTGGCGTGGTGATACAGCTGAGGCCATCACAGGGCGTAAAATCGCTCGACACAGCGACATATGTTGGAACGGCCTGGATATTGAAGGCACGAAACAGCCGGGGATCAACACCGATCGAAGCGAACTGATCGTCGTTGCTGACGACCTTGCTCATGCCGGCGACGAACTGCTTGACCGAATTGTTGGGAAAGCCTCGAAACACCACGAAGCCACCGGCCGCCGAGGTCTGATCGATGATCGTCTTCAGCGATTCTTCTGGCATGGAGAGGCTCACAAAGACCATGAACTGCGGCGCGCTTCCGCGATTGTCCTTGAGGTTCCCGGAGGCAGCAGCAATCATCTCGTCAAAATCGACCGCGCCCGCTGGGCCCTTGGGCAGCGTGGCGGGATCGAGCCCCTGCACCTTCTGCCTGGCCGCGGCATCGAGCGCTTCGGCGTCGGGACGGTACTCTTCCACCCGACGCGCGACCTCGGCCGAGAGGATAGCCGCATCCTCGCTCTGGGCTGCGGCACGGGCGCGGATCGCATCGAGGTCGAGGCCGTCGACCGTCTGGGCGAGCGCAGCGCCTACCCCGGCAAAGCCGGCGATCAGCGCAAGCGTCATGAGAAGTTTGCGGTTCATCTCGTCCCCCTCACAGTAGAGTCAGACGTGGGCGCTGTGGGGTGTCTCCACCGCCAGTTTCCC
>NZ_LSKQ01000192.1 GCF_001557115.1 Erythrobacter sp. CCH5-A1 | reverse complement strand
CAGCACCCCTTGGGAATCCCACATCGATTCAGTCTAAACAGGACAGACTCTAGTGGACTAACCCGATCGGGCCGGTCTGCAAACCGGGCTTTCACGCGGGCGTCAAATTTCGCCACGGGTGTGGCATTTACGCCTTTTCGAGCTGCTCCTGCCGCTCGTCGCTCGCCGCGGAAAGCAGCGCGGCCTCGATCTCGGCGAGGCGTTCGGGCGCCTTGATCTTGGCGGCGGTCAGATCGGTGACGTAGAAGGTGTCCGCCGCCGCTTCGCCGTAAGCGGTGATGTGCGCCGAATGGACGATCAGGTTGGCCTTGTAGAGCGCATGCGCCAGCCGGTTGAGCAGCGCCGGGCGGTCGCGCGCGGTGACCTCGATCACGGTGAAGTGGTTCGAGGCATCATTGTCGAAACTCACCCCCGGCGCGACATCGAAGGCTTTCGCGCGGGAGTGCGCCAGCGGGCGCGCGGCCAGCTTGGGCACGAGTTCGACCTTGGCGAGCAGGGCATCGCGGATGCCTTTCTCGATGCGGGCCATCTGCGCGTCCTCGCGGAAGGGCTGGGCGTTGTGGTCCTGCACGAGGAAATTGTCGACCGCATAGCCCGACCGGGCGGTGTGGATGCGCGCGTCGATGATGTTCGCGCCGGCGAGGTGGATGCCGCCCGCCATGCGGTAGAACAGCCCCGGATGGTCCAGTGCGATGACGCTGATGCGGGTCGCGCCGCGGGTCTCGTCGACCTCGCAGGCGATCGAAAGCGCCTCGCCCGCAGCTGCGGCGGCGTCGTACTGGGCAAGGTTGGCGGCGATGATCTCCTCGGGCTCGGCGATCCAGTAGGCATCCCCCAGCAGCGCGCCGACCGAATCGACGAGGTAATCCTGATCCCCCAGCAGGCGCTGGACCGCATCCTTCTTGGCCGTGACCCGCGCCTTGCGCCCGGTGCCCTTGTGGCCGAGGCGCAGGCGTTCCTGCGCGGCATCGTAAAGCTCGCCCAGAAGCTGGCCCTTCCAGCTGTTCCACGTCCCCGGCCCGACCGCGCGGATATCGACCGCAGTGAGGATCGCGAGGTTGCGCAGCCGCTCGAGGCTCTGCACCTGGCCGACGAAATCCTCGATCGTCTTGGGATCGGTCAGGTCGCGCTTCTGCGCGGTGCGGCTCATGAGGAGGTGGTGGAGCACCAGCCAGGCGACCAGCGCGGTCTCCTTCTCGTCGAGGCCGAAGCGCGGGCACAGGCGGTGCGCGACTTCGGCGCCCAGTTCGGAATGGTCGCCCCCGCGCCCCTTGGCGATATCGTGGAGCAGCACCGCGACATAAAGCGCGCGGCGCGAGGCGAGCTTGGGGAACTCGCGGGTGGCGCGCGGGTGATCGGCGGTGAGCAACCCGCGTTCGATCTGCGAGAGGAGCCCGATCGCGCGGATGGTGTGCTCGTCGACGGTGTAGTGGTGATACATGTCGAACTGCATCTGCGCGTTGACCCGGCCGAAATCGGGCACGAAGCGGCCGAAGACGCCCGCCTCGTTCATCCAGCGCAATGCGGTTTCGGGGTCCTTGCGGCCGCTCAGCAGATCGAGGAACAGCGCATTGGCGCGCCTGTCGCGGCGCAGCTTGGCGTCGATCAGCTTGGCGTCGCGCCCGGCCTGGCGCATGGTTTCGGGGTGGACCTCGAGCCCCTCGGCCTCGGCCAGCTGGAAGACTTCGATCAGGCGCACCGGATCGGCCTTGAACCACTCGTCGCCCGGGGCGCGCAGGCGCCCGCCTTCGACGGTGTAGCCCTTGAACTGGCGGGGCCGCTGGGTCCAGCCGGCGAAGAAGCCGGTGCGCGGGCGCTTTCTGGCCATCTCCTCGTCGAGGTGCGCAAGGAACACCCCGGTCAGGCTGCCGACGCGTTTCACCTGCAGGAAGTAGTACTGCATGAACCGCTCGACCGCGCTCTTGCCAGGGCGGTCGGCGAACAGCATGCGTTCGGCCACGGCACGCTGGAGATCGAAGGTCAGCCGGTCCTCGGCGCGGTCGGTGATGAGGTGCATGTGGCAGCGCGCCGCCAGCAGGAACCCCTCGGCGCGGCGGAAATTGCGGTATTCGCTCTGCGTGAGCAGGCCGACATCGACCAGCTGCGCGGCATTGTCGACGCGGTGGACATACTTCCCGATCCAGTAGAGCGTCTGGAGATCGCGCAGGCCCCCCTTGCCCTCCTTGACGTTGGGTTCGACAACGTAGCGGCTGTCCCCCATCCGCTTGTGGCGGGCATCGCGTTCGGCCAGCTTCTGGGTCAGGAACTGGCGCTCGCTCCCCTTGGCGACCTCGTTCCAGAAGCGCGCGCGCAGCTCTTCGTAAAGCACCTGCTCGCCCCACACGAGCCGGCTTTCGAGCAGCGCGGTGCGGATCGTCAGATCCTCTTTAGCCATGCGGATCGTGTCGGCGACGGTGCGGCTGGAATGGCCGACCTTGAGCCCCAGGTCCCACAGCAGGTAGAGCATCGTCTCGATCACCTGCTCGCACCACGGCGCGCGCTTGCCCGGGGTGATGAAGGCGACATCGACATCCGAATGCGGCGCCATCTCGGCGCGGCCGTATCCCCCCACGGCAAGAATCGCGAGCCGCTCGGCCTGCGTGGCGTTGGAGACGGGGTAGAGATGCGTGGTGACGTGATCGTGGATCACCCGCAGCAGCTGGTCCATCAGGAAGCTGAACCCGGCGGTGACCTCGTGCCCGGCAGACGGCGTCTCGAGCAGGCGCCGCGCGAGCTCGGCCCGCCCTTCGAGCAGCGCGGTGCGCAGCGCGGCGACGATGGCGGGGCGGGCGGCGGCCCCGCCGGCTTCGAACAGCGCCTCGATCTCCTCGGCCAGCGCGCGCCGGTCGATGATCGCGCGCTGGCCGGGGACACGAGCGGGACTCATGCGGCGGTCACGCAGCGACCGCCTGTTCGAGATAGCGGGCCTTGACCGTGCGCTTGTCGATCTTCTGCGTGCCGAGCCGCGGCAGGGGCTCGTGCACGATCCAGATCTGGTGTTCGAGCGGCACCTTGAAGGGCGCGATCCGCTCGAGCAGGAAGGCGCGCAATTCGCCCGGGGTGATGGCGGGGCGGCCTTCCTTCATCGCATAGACCGCCGCAGGCACCTCGCCGAACCGCTCGTCGGGCAGGCCGAAGACCGAACATTCGCCGACATCGTCATGCGCGTAGATCGCGTCCTCGACCTCGATGCACGAGATGTTCTCGCCGCCGCGGATGATGATGTCCTTCTTGCGGTCGACGATGAAGAGATACTCGTCCTCGTCGAGATAGCCGAGGTCGCCGGTGCGGAAAAAGCCGGTGTCGGTGAAGGCAGCCTTGGTGGCTTCCTCGTTCTTCCAGTAGCCGCGGAAGTTGCACACCGAGCGGATGCAGACCTCGCCCACCCGGCCGGCGGGCAGCGGGTTTCCGGCATCGTCGAGGATCGCCAGATCGACCATCGGCTTGCTCGCGCGCCCGGTCGAACCGGGCTTCGCAAGGTAGTTCTCGTTGAAATTGCCGCAGCCGACCGCGTTGGTTTCCGTGAGGCCATAGCCCAGCAGCGGGAAGCCGCCGGGGAAAGCCTCCTTGATGCGGATGACATGCTCCACCGGGCGCGGCGCGCCGCCTGCGGCGAAGCTCTTGCACTTCGACAGGTCGTATTTCTCGCGGTCGGGGTGGTTGGCGATTTCGTAGCTCATCAAGGGCACGCCCACGAAGTAGGTGACGTTCTCCTCAGCCATCAGCCGGATCGCGAGGCCGGCGTCCCACTTGGGCATCAGCACCAGCTTCCTCGCGATGGCGAAGCTCTGGAGGAACAGCGGCACTTCGCCGGTGACGTGGAACAGCGGCACGGCGACGAGCGCGCAGGGCTGCTCGCTCATCGGGCCTTCCTGCGATTCGACGTGGAGCTTGGCCATCGCCGACTGGCAGACATAGTTCATCACCGCGTTGACGACGCCGCGGTGATCGGACCACGCGCCCTTGGACTTGCCGGTCGAACCCGAGGTGTAGAGGATCGTCGCGAGATCGTCGGGGCCGAGCGCGCCGAGCAGCGCGATCGCGGCGGGCGTGCCCGCGGGCGCGGCCCAGGCGGCGGCGAGGCCCTCGGCGGGCGGATTGCCGTGCGAGAACAGGACCACCTTGGCGCCGTGGGCATGGCCCTCGAGCCGCGCGGCGCGGCCCTCGTCGGCGAGCACCAGTTTCGCTTCGGCCAGATCGATCGCATAGGCGAGCTCCTCGCCGCTCGAAAAGCCGTTGAGCAGGGTCGCGCAGCCGCCCGCCATGATGATCCCCATATAGGCGATCATCCAGTTGGCCGAATTGCGCGCGGCCAGCCCGATGCGGTCGCCCTTCTGGACGCCGTGGAGCCGGATCAGTCCCTCTGCCACATGGGTCGCGGCGGCATAGGCCTCGCCGAAGGTGAGACGCACGTCGCCATCGACGAGGAAGGGGATGTCCTTGTTCTGGTTCGCGAAATGGGCGAAATAATGGGCGAGCGTCGGGGGCGCGGCGGCAAAGACGGGCATTTCCACCCCGCCCCGCACGAAGGGCACGGTGGCAAATGGCTGGCCCTCGGCGGTGAGGCCGGCGATGATCGCTTCGAGCGCATTGTCCAGCGGGGTGGGCATGCGGTGGTTTCCTCTCTCTCTCGTTTTTTGCGGCGCCCGGCCCGGTGCGACCCGTCCCGAGTACCTGTCCCATTGCGTCCGGCGGATTCCCGTGCCCCTTCCCCTCACCCGCCGGCTGTGCCAGAAGCGCCAGCGCGACAGGGGCCCTCGAGCCCGCCGTTACGGCATCTCATTGCAATAAGAGGTTCGCTCCGTGCTGTCACTACTTGCCGCAAGCACCGCCGCCGATCCGATCCAGTTTGCCGATCTGCACCTTGCCAGAGGGATCGATCTGGGCTTCTTCCAGCTGCGCTTCTACTCGCTCGCCTACCTGCTGGGGGTGATCTTCGCCTATTGGCACACCTCGCGCGCGCTGAAGGAACCCGGCGCGCCGATGGCGCAGCGCCATGCGGACGATCTGTTCTTCTACTGCACGCTGGGCGTCATCATCGGCGGGCGGCTGGGCTATGCGACCTTCTACGAGCCGGCGCTGTGGGCCACCTTCGCCAATGACAGCTGGCTGAGCTGGCGGCTGGTGCGCCTGTGGGAGGGCGGCATGAGCTTCCACGGCGGCCTTATCGGCGTCACGGTGGCGATGCTGTGGATCTCCTGGCGCGAGAAGCTCAATTTCATCCGCGTGGTCGATTATGTCGCGGTCGGCGTGCCGATGGGGATGCTGCTCGGCCGCCTCGCCAATTTCGTCAATGGCGAGCTTTACGGGCGGGTCACCGATGTGCCCTGGGCGATGGTGTTCCCGAGCGACCCCACAGAGCTGCCGCGCCACCCGAGCCAGCTCTACCAGGCCGGGCTCGAGGGGCTGGCGATGCTTGCGATCATGCTCGCGCTGTTCTGGCTGACCCGCGCGCGCTATCGCCCCGGGCTGCTGGCCGGGGTGTTCACCGTGGGCATGGGCGTGTCGCGCTTCGTCAACGAATTTTTCCGCGAGCCGGATCAACAACTGGCTGACTTTGCAGCCCGCACCGGGCTATCGATGGGGCAATGGCTGACGATACCGCTTATCCTGACTGGATTGATTGTCGTGATCTTCGCGCTGCGCAAGAAGCCGCTGGCGGCGGGGACGCCGGCGCCGGCCTGAACGGCGCGCGCGTCTGGAAGAGCGCGCTCCGGCTGATCGATCCCGAACCCGGCACGCAGGCCGCCGCGCGTGACGAACGCGCGGCGCGCGCGGCCGCCAAGGCGCGCGCCGAGGCGGCTGCGCGCGAACAGGCCGAAGCGCTCGCCCGGGTGAAGGCACAAGCCGAGGAGCGCGCCCGTCTCGCCCGGGAAGCGCGGCAGCGCGAGCAGGCCGAAGCCGAGGCGCGGGCCCGCGCGGAACGCGAAGCGCGCGAGCAGGCGGCGGCCGAGGCCCGGGCGAGAAAGCGCGCCGAGATCGCGGCGCGTCAGCGTGCCGAGGCCGAAGCGCGCGCCAGGGCTGCCGCCGAAGCCGAGGCGAGGAAACAGGCCAAGGCCCGTGCTGAAGCCGAGGCCAAGGCCCGCCGCGAGGCCGAAGAGCGCGCTCGCCGCGAGGCCGAGGCCGCCGAAGCCGCCGAGCGCGCGCGCGCCGAGGAAGAAGCGCGCCGCATCGCCGAGGCCCGCAAGCGCGCCGAGGAAGAAGCCCGGGCCCGCGCCGCCGAGGAAGCCCGCCTCAGGAAGGAAGCCGAAGCCCGGGCCCGTGCCGAGGCCAAGGCCCGCGCCAAGGCCGAAGCCGAAGCCCGCGCCAGGGCCGAAGCCGAGGAAAAGGCGCGAAAGGCCGCCGCGGAGAAAGCCCGCCGCGAGGCCGAGGCCAAGGCCGCCGCCGAAGAGAAGGCCCGCAAGGCGGCCGAGGAAAAGGCGCGTCGCGAAGCCGAGGCCAAGGCGAAGAAGGAAGCAGAGGAAGCCGCCCGCCGCGCCGCCGAGGAAGCCGCGCGGCTCGCTGCCGAGGAAGCCGCGCGCCTCGCCGCCGAAGAGGCTGCGCGAAAGGCTGCCGAGGAAGAAGCCGCCCGCATCGCCGCCGAAGAACAGGCCAAGCGCGAGGCGGAAGAGGCCGCCGCCGCCGAGCAGGCACGGCTCGAAGCCGAAGTCCTCGCCCGCGCGCAGGTCGATGTTCCCGCGGTCCTCAAGCGCCTGATCCGCGAGACCGGCCCGATCCCGCTTTCGCAATATATGGGCGAGAGCAACGCGCGCTATTACGCCAGCCGCGATCCGCTGGGCGAACAGGGCGATTTCATCACCGCGCCCGAGATCACGCAGGTGTTCGGAGAGCTGATCGGGGTGTGGCTGGCCGACCTGTGGTCGCAGATGACCAAGCGCAAATATATCCACTATGTCGAACTCGGCCCCGGGCGCGGAACGCTGGCCAAGGATGCGCTCGGCGCGGCAGCCAAGCAGGGGCTCACCCCGCAGGTCCACTTCGTCGAGACCTCGGCCGCCTTGCGCAAGCTCCAGCGCGAGGCCTTCCCCGACTGCATCCACCACCACGACATCTCGACCCTGCCCGACGATGCCCCGCTGCTGATCGTCGCCAACGAATTCTTCGATGCCCTGCCGGTGCAGCACCTGATCCGCTCCACCGATGGCTGGTACGCCCGGATGGTGGGGCTGGAGGGTGACGACTTCACCTTCGTGACCGGCAAGGAGCGGATGGATCACTTGGTCCCGCCCAGCTGGGTCACCGCCTCGCAGGGCACGCTGATCGAGACCAGCCCCGCCGCCGTCGCCTTGATGGCCGAGCTCGCGCGGCGGCTGAAGGAGCAGGGCGGGGTCGCGCTGATCATCGACTACGGGCACGAGGAGCTGCGCTCGGGATCGACCTTGCAGGCGCTGAAATCGCACCAGAAGGTCGATGTCTTCGCCCATCCGGGCGATGCGGACCTCACCGCACACGTCGATTTCGAGCTGCTCCAACTCGTCGCGCAGCAGCACGGCGCGGACGTGATGGGGCTGCAGTACCAGGGCGAATGGCTGATCCAGATGGGGATCGACATGCGCATGGAAATGCTCCGCCGCCGCGCACCCTATGAACGCGAGAAGTTCGAACGGCAGCGTAACCGGCTGGTCAAGGACAGCGAAATGGGCAGGTTGTTCAAGGTGCTCGGCCTGTGCGGGCGGCGCTGGCCGTTCGGGGCGGGATTCCAGTGAGGGAGACGCGCATGAAGAAGATGGCAGGCGTTTTGGCAGTGGCCATGGGGCTCGCGGTGATGGTGCCCGCGGGTTTCGCGGCCGAGCCGATCACGGGCCGCTGGGTGACGGCGGAGAAGGACGCGGTGGTGGCGATCGCCCCTTGCGGGAAGGCGCTGTGCGGGCGGATCGAGAAATTCCTCGTCCCCCCGCCGCAGGGCAACGACCAGCGCGACGTCAACAACCCCGACGCGGCCAAGCGCAGCCGCAAGCTGCTGGGCATTTCCATCCTCACCGGCCTCGTCGCCGATGGCGATGTGTGGAGCGGGAAGGTCTATGATCCCAAGAAGGGCAAGACCTACACCGCCTATGTGCGCCGCAAGCCCGACGGGACGCTCGAGATGAAGGGCTGCGTCGGGCCGTTCTGCCAGTCGCAGGTTTGGAAACGCGCGGGGTAAAGCGAATTCGTCATCCCGGACTTGATCCGGGATCGGGTTCGATATGCTCCCACGTCGGATTGTCGCTCTCGATCAGTTCGATCTTCCATTGCCGGTGCCAGTTCTTGAGCTGCTTTTCGCGCCAGATCGCCTCTTCGATCGAGGGGTACGATTCGGCACGCACAAGCTTGTCGAGGCCGTATTTGCGCACGAAGGCCGAGCCCAGCCCGTTGCGGTGCTGCCAGATGCGCTGAACGATATCGGCAGTCACCCCGATATAGAGCACCCCGCGCGGCTTGTTGGTCAGGATGTAGACCCAGCCACCGCGCATTCTCAGCGCCCGGACGTGAGCGGTCCCGGATCAAGTCCGGGACGACGGAGTTTCCTCGCCAGCGCCTCCGCCGCCTGCTTGGGCGTGAGCTTGCCCGCATCCTCGCGGTCGACGGCGAAGTTCGCCTCGCGCATCGCCTCTACGCTGATCGCGCCCAGCAGCGGCTGGAGCGCGGCGGCGACGCCGGGGTCGTCGGCGATCCGCGGCGAGAGCAACAGCAGCGCGTCATAACCCGGCAGCGCGCCCTTGGGGTCGGCGAGCACCACCAGCCTGTCGGCCGCGATCCGCCCGTCCGAGGTATAGGCGCTGATCACGTCCGCCTCGCCCGATCTGAGGGCATCATACATGAAGGTCGGCGCGAAATTGCGGGTCTTCCCGAAGCGCAGGCCATAGGCGTCGCGCACCGCGAGCCATTCGGGCCGCTCGAAGAATTCGGGATCGCCGCCCACGGTGAGGCTCCCGCCCTTGCCGACCAGATCGGAAAGGCTGGTGACGCCCAACTCCCGCGCCCGGTCAGGCCGCATCGCGAAGGCATAGGCGTTCTCGAACCCCAGCCGCCCGAGCACCTTCACGCCGTAAGTCTCGGCTTCCCACGCGCGGATCGTCTCATACATCGCCTCGCGTCCGGGGTTGTCGGCGCGCTTGAGGAAATTGGCCCAGATCGTGCCCGTATAGTCGACCGAGATGTCGACGCTCGAATTGGCCACCGCCGAATGCACCGCCGCGCTCCCTAGCCCGTCGCGATATTCGACCCGGTAGCCGGCCGCCTCCAGCCGCGAACCGATCAGCTGGGCGAGGATATATTGCTCGGAGAATTGCTTGGCGGCGATGACGATAGGGCGCTCCTCACTGTCGGGGCGCTGGCCCCACAGCGCGGCGAGGATACCGAGGACGACGATCGCCATCCCGCCATAAGTCATCCAGCGCTTGCGCCTCGCGAGGCCGACCTCGATCACCCACAACAGGTTGTCCGCCGCCAGCGCCAGCCCCGCGCTCGCCAGGCACCCGGCGAGCACCAGCGCCCAGTTCTGGGTCTGGAGGCCCGCGAAGATCGGATCGCCGAGGCTCGGCTGGCCGATTGTGGTGGCCAGCGTCGCCGCGCCGATGGTCCACACGCTCGCGGTGCGGATGCCGGCCATGATGAAGGGGGCCGACAAGGGCGCCTCGACCAGCACCAGCTTCTGCCACTTGGTCATGCCGACGCCGTCGGCGGCCTCAAGCACGCCCTCGTCGAGGTTCGCCTGCGCGGTGACGGCGTTCCTGAGGATCGGCAGCAACGCATAGAGCGTCAGCGCCATCAGCGCGGGGAGGAAGCCGAGGGTCGGCAGCCCCTCGCCGAAGACCGTGCGCAAGGACAGCAGCAGCGGGAAGAACAGCGCCAGCAGCGCCAGCGCAGGGATGGTCTGGACGAGGCTCGCAAGGCTGAGCGCGAGCCGCGAGACGATCCGCGAGCGCCCCGCCCACACCGCCAGCGGCAGGGCGATCAGCATGGCGAGGCCGATCGCGCTCGCCGCCAGCACCACGTGCGCGGCCAGCTTGTCGCCGAGGCCGGGGAGGATGTCCCAGATCTCGTGCATCAGCCGCGCCCCTCGCCCCGCAGTTCCATCGCGGCGAGGCGCTCTGCCTGTTCGCGCGGGACGCTGACGAGCCGCTGCGCCACCGCGCCGCCCTCGCCCGCTAGCAGCGCTTGCGGCGTGGCGTCGGCCACCATCGCGCCCTTGTCCATCACCACCACGCGGTCGGCCAGCAGCAGCGCCTCGGCCATGTCGTGGGTGACCATCACCGTGGTGAGGCCGAGCCGCTCGTGCAACTCGCGCACCTTGCGGCCCAGCGCGTCGCGGGTGACGGGGTCGAGCGCGCCGAAGGGCTCGTCCATGATGAGCAGCTCCGGCTCCCCCGCCAGCGCGCGCGCCACGCCCACGCGCTGGCGCTGCCCGCCGCTGAGCTCGTCGGGCATGCGCGTGGCATAGGCGGGATCGAGCTCGACCAGTTCGAGCAATTCGGCAATCCGCTCCCGCGCCAGCTTCTCGCCGGCGAGGCGCGGGCCGATGGCGATGTTCTCGGCGACCGAGAAATGCGGGAACAGGCCGATGCCCTGGAACACATAGCCGACCCGGCGGCGCAGGCGGGCAGGGGGCAGTTCGCTCACATCCTCGCCGCCAAACAGCACCCGGCCCCCCGTGGGCATCACGAGCGTGTTGACCGTCTTCAGGAGCGTCGACTTGCCCGATCCCGAGGCGCCGACCATCGCCACGAAGCAGCCCTTGGCGATCTCGCAGGTGACGCCGCCGACGGCCGTGACCTCGCCAAAGCGGCAGATGACCCCGTCGAAGCGGAGCAGGGGCGGCGCGGTTTCCATTCCTTTCTCGATTAGCGATTGTCGCCGCGCTACGCCAGCGCGAGCGATTGGCCTTTGCCCGATGGCTTGCTATGCGGCGCATCAGAACAATCATTGCCCGGTGAGGAACGATTCATGCGCGCGACCCCCGATTTCGACTTCCAGCTCGGTGAAGCCGCCGAGATGATCCGCGACACCACCGCGCGCTTCGCCGACGAGCAGATCGCCCCCCTCGCCGAACGCACCGACCGCGAGGACCGTTTTCCGCGCGAGCTGTGGGAGCCGATGGGCGCGCTGGGCCTCCACGGCATCACGGTCGAGGAGGAATGGGGCGGGCTGGGGCTCGGCTATCTCGAGCATGTGATCGCGGTCGAGGAAGTCTCGCGGGCCAGCGCCTCGGTGGGCCTCAGCTATGGCGCGCATTCCAACCTCTGCCTCAACCAGATCCGCCGCTGGGGGAATGACGAGCAGAAGGCGAAATATCTCCCCAAGCTGATCTCGGGCGAGCATGTCGGCAGCCTCGCCATGTCCGAAGCGGGCGCGGGGTCGGACGTGGTGTCGATGAAGCTGAAGGCCGATGCCGTTCAGGGCGGATATGTGCTGAACGGCACCAAGTTCTGGATCACCAACGCTCCCGAGGCCGATACGCTGGTGGTCTATGCCAAGACCGACGGCCACGCCGGATCGCGCGGCATCACCGCCTTCCTGATCGAGAAGGGCGACGAGGGCTTCTCCATCGGCCAGAAGATCAGCAAGGTCGGCATGAAGGGCTCCCCCACCGCCGAGCTGGTGTTCAACGACTGCTTCGTCCCCGAAGACCGCATCATGGGGCCGCTGAACGGCGGAGTCGGCGTGCTGATGAGCGGGCTCGATTACGAGCGCGTGGTGCTCGCCGGATTGCAGCTCGGCATCATGCAGGCGTGCCTCGACACGGTGATCCCCTACCTGCGCGAGCGCAAGCAGTTCGGAAAGCCGATTGGCTCGTTCCAGCTGATGCAGGCCAAGGTCGCCGACATGTATGTCGCCCTGCAATCGGCCCGCGCCTACACCTATGCGGTGGCGAAGGCCTGCGACGCCGGGCAGACAACGCGATTCGATGCGGCAGGGGTGATCCTGTTGGCGAGCGAGAACGCCTTCAAGGTCGCCGCCGAAAGCGTGCAGGCGCTGGGCGGCGCGGGCTACACCACCGACTGGCCGGTCGAACGCTACATGCGCGACGCCAAGCTGCTGGATATTGGCGCGGGGACGAACGAGATCCGGCGTATGCTGATCGGGCGCGAATTGATCGGGGCGGCGGGGTGAGCGCCGCGACCCGGCCCGCCCTGCTGGCAGCGGCGCTGCTCCTCGCGGCAACGCCAGCCCTCGCCCAATCCGCACCTGGAGGAGCGCCCGCCATGCCGGCTGAACTCGACGACAAGACCTATGCCGAAATCATCCGGCTGACCGATGAGGGGCAGGCGCTGTTCGACGCAGGCAAGCTCGACGAGGCGCGCAAGCTGTTCATGCAGGCGTGGATGCTCATACCCGAACCGCAGAGCGAGTGGGAGGCGACCACCTGGCTCGCCGCCGCAATCGGGGATATCGACTTCCTCAAGGGCCGCTACGCCGATGCGCGCCAGACGCTGCAATTCGCGATGATCTGTCCGGGCGGGCTCGGCAATCCCTTCCTCCACCTGCGTCTCGGTCAGAGCCAGTATGAACTGGGCGAGTTCGACCGCGCGGCGGACGAGCTGATGCGGGCCTACATGGGCGCAGGCGAGGACATCTTCGCGGATCAAGACCCCAAATACCGCGCCTTTCTGGCGACCCGCGCCAAGCTGGACTGAAGAGACCACCACCGGAGACCCCGCATGACCCCCGACGAAGACTACGTCTATGACGAGGCGAGCGGCGAGTGGCTGCCGGCGTCCGAGCTCGCGGCCCAACGCGCCGCGGAGGATGCCGTCGAGGTGCGCGACGCGGTCGGCAACCTGCTCGCCGATGGCGATGCGGTGACGGTGATCAAGGATCTCGAGGTCAAGGGCGCAGGACAGACGCTCAAGCAGGGCACGCTGATCAAGTCGATCCGCCTGACCGGCGACGCGCAGGAGATCGACTGCAAGTATCCCGGCATCAAGGGCCTGGTGCTCAGGGCCGAATTCGTGCGCAAGCGGTGAGGGAGAGCAAACCGGATGTCGCAGGCTGACCCGCATGATCTTGCCGTCTTGCTCGGGCTCGAAGTCTTCGACTTCGGTCCCCTGGCCGCGCTCTATCGGCCCGTCGAGGCCGGTGCATGGAAACTGCTGATCGGTGCGAATACCCCGTCCCGCGGCTATTGGAGCGGGATGAAAATGGTGCGTGCCATGCCGGGGCTGGTCCGCGGCACCGAGACATGGATGTCGCTCACGCCGCTCGAGTATGAAAGCCAGATTCTCGGCGTCGAGGCGGCCGAGGGCCATGTTGTGATCATGGGCCTCGGCATGGGCTGGGTCGCGGCCGAAACGGCGCTGCGCGATGGCGTCTCCATGGTCACCATCGTCGAGCGCGACCCGGAGGTGATCGCGCTCCACCGCGAACTCGATCTGTTCGCGCGGCTGCCCGGTGGCGCGGGCAAGAAGGTTCGGATCGTGCAAGGCGATGCTTTCGCGTGGTGGCCGGATGAGCCGGTCGATCTGCTGATGCCCGACATCTGGCTCGGACTGGTCGAGGGCGACCGCGTGCCCGAAGTGCGGCGGATGCAGGACAATGTCGGGGCACAGGCGGTCTATTTCTGGGGCCAGGAGCTGGAGATCGCCCGCCACGCCGCCGCCGCGGGGCGCAGGCTCGATGCGGGCGGCGTGGAGGCCACGGTGCGCGCCTTTGCGCTGCCTTTGGTCATCCCCGAGCGTGCCGACTATCCCGGCATGATCGAAGCCGCTGCCCGGCAATGGATGCGCGGCCGCTGGTTCGCGCCCGAACACGCCGCGATTCTGGACGCGCCGCCGCTTGGCTAGAGGTCTTGGCCTTGGCGCGCGGCGCGGTTAGGGCGGAACGCAGGAGAGACCATGACCGCACCTGTTCTGACGTCGAAACTCGACCGCGAGGCACCCGAGGCCAAGGCCCGTTTCGCGCACAACCACGCCCTCGCGCAGGAACTCCGCGCCCGGGTCGCCGAGGCCGCGCTGGGCGGGCCGGAGAAGCATCGTGAGCGGCATGTGTCGCGCGGCAAGCTGCTCCCGCGCGAGCGGGTGGAGCGGCTGCTCGACCCGGGCTCGCCTTTCCTCGAGGTGGGGCAGCTCGCGGCGAACGGGATGTACGAGGGCGACGTCAACGGCGCCTCGATCATCACCGGGGTGGGGCGCGTTGCGGGCCGGCAGTGCATGATCGTGTGCAACGATGCGACCGTGAAGGGCGGCACCTACTACCCGATGACGGTCAAGAAGCACCTGCGGGCGCAGGAGATCGCGCAGGAGAACCGCCTGCCGTGCATCTATCTGGTGGACTCCGGCGGGGCGAACCTGCCGCATCAGGCTGAGGTCTTCCCGGACCGCGACCACTTCGGCCGGATCTTCTTCAATCAGGCCAATATGAGCGCGCTCGGCATCCCGCAGATCGCCTGCGTCATGGGGAGCTGCACGGCGGGCGGAGCCTACGTCCCCGCCATGTCCGACGAGACGGTGATCGTCCGCAACCAGGGCACGATCTTCCTCGCCGGCCCCCCGCTGGTGAAGGCGGCGACCGGTGAGGAGATCACCGCCGAGGACCTCGGCGGCGGCGACCTCCATGCCAAAAAGAGCGGCGTGGTCGACCACCTCGCCGAGAACGACGAGCACGCGCTCACCATCGTGCGCGATATCGTCAGCCACCTCGGGGCAAACACCGGCGCGGCGAAGGACGTGGCGCTTAAAGACCCGCGCCCGCCGAAGTTCGACGCCGAAGACCTCTACGCCCTCATACCCGAGGACGTGCGCGCGCCCTATGACGTCAAGGAAGTGATCGCGCGGCTCGTCGATGCTTCCGAGTTCCACGAGTTCAAGGCGCATTACGGCAGCACCCTCGTGTGCGGCTTTGCGCATATCTGGGGGATGCCCGTCGCGATCCTCGCCAACAACGGCGTGCTGTTTTCGGAAAGCGCGCAGAAGGGCGCGCATTTCATCGAGCTCGCCTGCCAGCGGCGCATTCCGCTGCTGTTCCTCCAGAACATCAGCGGCTTCATGGTCGGCGGGAAGTACGAGGCGGAAGGCATCGCCAAGCACGGGGCGAAGCTCGTCACCGCCGTGGCGACCGCGACCGTGCCCAAGGTCACCGTGGTGATCGGCGGCAGCTTTGGGGCGGGGAACTACGGGATGTGCGGCCGCGCCTACAGCCCCCGCTTCCTGTTCACCTGGCCCAACGCCCGCATCTCGGTGATGGGCGGCGAGCAGGCCGCCTCCGTGCTGGCCACCGTCCACCGCGACGCCGAGAGCTGGACGCCCGAACAGGCCGAGGCCTTCAAGGCGCCCATCCGCCAGAAATACGAGGACGAGGGCAACCCCTACTACGCCACCGCCCGCCTGTGGGACGACGGTGTGGTCGACCCGGCGCAGACCCGCGATGTGCTGGGGCTGGCGTTCGCGGCGTGTCTTGAGGCGCCGATTGCAGAGGTGCCCCGCTTCGGGGTGTTTCGGATGTGAGGAAAGAATGGATAGACAACAAGTTGCCGCCCACCTCGCTGATGTCTTGCTAACCAGTTTTCAAATGCAAACTGCGTTTAAACTTAAAACTCAAAGAGGCACGGGAACTTGCTTTCTCTATGGAAATGAGAACGGCGTATTTCATGTCACTGCCCGCCACCTGATCGATCAAACGCATGTAGGTGAATTCGTGTATTTTGCACAGGGTGACACATGGATTCCAACGGAGGTTTCAGCAATTTTCATGCCAAACAATGGCCATGACATTGCCGCCTTCGTAACTACATCTCGATGGAATGTTGGTTCAAAATTTGACACGAAATGCAGTCTTTATCCGGGGCAGCCTGTCAAATTCTTGGGTTTTCCCCATGGACTGAACTCCAATTATCCGTCACAAAACGGCTTTTCAACACCATTAGTCAGATCAGCCCACTTTAGTGGCATTATTCAGCACGGTGGACTTACTCTGACTGTTTTAGATGGTTTCAATAATCCGGGTTATTCCGGTGGGCCCGTTTATTCATGTGGGGACGATGGCCGGCCGGCTTTCTTCGGTATTATTTCGAGCTATCGATATGAGACTGAGAGTCACAGTCTTGTCTACAAAAAGAATGAGCAAGGCGAGTATGAGCCCCTCCAAGATTACATTGTCAGGCCAAACAGTGGCATGATTTATATGACGGGAAGAAAGGAGTGTGACGATTTGTTCATGCAAGTTGATCAATTTCAACCCACTTAGCCAATGGTGTAGCGCTGGCTCACTCCTGCACGCATTTGCCCTGAAACCCTCCCCCGCCCCCTTGCGTAGCTAACCCATGTTGGGCCACAAGCACTTCAAGCCTTTTGGGAGAGGCCAGGGACATTGCCGCATATGCCGACCGCCGCCGCGCACACCCGTGCGCCCTCGATCCTTTCGCGCATCGTGCGCCGCATCATCCTCGCGATCTGGTACATCCGGGGGTGGAAGATCGAGGACCCGCTGCCCAAGCACCTGAAGAAATTCGTGCTCGCGGGTGCGCCGCATACCTCCAACTGGGACTTCGTGTTCTTCACCGGCGCGACCCATGAAGAGGGCATTCGCCCCAACTTCATGGGCAAGCACACGCTGTTCCAGTGGCCGATGACTCGCTTCATGCTCGACATGGGCGGCATCCCCGTCGACCGCCGCAGCCGGTTGAACGCCACCGAGCAGGTCGCCGCCGAATTCGAGCGCCGCGACGAACTCGCGCTGGTGATCGCCTGCGAGGGCACGCGCAAGACCGATGGCAAGTGGAAGTCGGGCTTCTACCACATCGCCCGCGCGGCGAACGTGCCGATCGTCCCCGCCTTTGCCGACAACGTGAAGAAGCGCATCAGCTTCGGCCCGCCGATGATCCCGACCGGTAATTACGGCGAGGACCTCTTGAAGATCGCCGAGTGGTTCCGCTCCAAGCTCCCCGATTACGAGCGCTTCAAGGTGCTGGAACAACAGGCGCGCGACATCATTGCGGGCAAGAACGATGTTTGAACTCCTTGCCGTCAATGCCGCGATCCTGCTGGCGCTGGTGCTGATCCAGTGGGCGATCAGCGTGAAGATCGACGACGTCAGCTTCATCGACGCCTTCTGGGGCGCCGGCATGGGCATTCTTGCCGTGGCAAGCTGGCTGCATGTGCCGGGCGGGCCGGGCGCTCTGGCGACGCTGATCATGGCGATGACGGCGGCCTGGGGCTTCCGGCTCGGCATCTACCTCTTCCTGCGCTGGCGCAAGGAGGGCGAGGACAAGCGCTACAAGCTGATCCTCAAGAAGGCGCGCGAGAAGGGCCAGTTCGCCCGCGCCGCGCTCACCAATGTGTGGCTGATGCAGGCGGTGCTGCTGTTCATGGTCTCCTCGCCCGCGCAGGTCGGCATCCTCGCCAGCCCCGAGCCCGCCCCGATCCCGCCGCTGGCATGGGCGGGCTTTGCCCTGTGGTGCGTCGGCGTGTTCTTCGAATGGGTCGGCGACTGGCAGCTCACCCGCTTCAAGGCCGATCCGGCGAACCACGGCAAGGTGCTCGACACCGGGCTGTGGCGCTACACCCGCCACCCCAACTATTTCGGCGACTTCGCCGCGTGGTGGGGCATCTGGCTCGCCTGTGCCGCGGCCGGTTGGGAATATGCCGCAGCGACCGTGATCGGCCCGCTGTTCCTCAGCTTCACCCTCACCAAGTGGTCGGGCGTCACCCTGCTCGAGAAGGGTTTGGACAAGTCCAAGGGCGACAAATACGCGGACTACAAGCGCCGCACCTCGGCCTTCTTCCCGCTGCCGCCCCGGAACTGAAACGGCCGTCAGCCGTCTCGCCCACATGACCTTTCCCTTGCTGCGTCGCACAAAAATCGACGAGCGGCCCTTTAAGCCCGCTCGCGGTTGGCCTATGTTGGCCCCCGCGCGAGGAGGCGTTGACGACATGGCACTGACCGAAACCGCCCGGGAAGCGGAGCGCGAGCGGATCGCGCGCCATGTGCTCGACCTCGTCAAGGAGCGCGGGTCTGAAGTGCCGTGGACCGTCGCGATGGCCGAAAGCGGGCTGACCCGCGCGCGCTTCGAGGCGCTGTTTGCCGATTACGACGACCTGTTCGATGCGGTCGCGCAGACCTGGCTTGCCCCGCAGCTGGCGGTGATGGAGGAGGTGCTCTCGAGCAACCTTCCCCCGCAGCGCAAGATGTACGAATTCTTCCGCCGCCGCTTCGTGATCGCGCAGGCCCGGTTCCGTGAAGACCCGCAGTTCTTCACCGTTCTGTGCGAGATGGGCGCGGCCAATTTCGAGCGTGTGCGGTCCTATGTCGACCTTGCCGACCACTATCTGTGCGAGCTGATCGCCGAGGCGCAGGCCGAGGGTTTCTTCGCCGGGCTCGAGATCGACGAGGCGCTCTCGCTGATCAACCAGATGATCAGCAATTACACCCTGCCCGACGCGCTGATCTATCTCGGCGACAAGCTGTCGGAGCAGAAGCTGGCGCGGATCGTCGACACGATGTTCATCGGGCTGTCGGGCGAGGCCGGGGCCGATGCGGCGGGGCTGAACACGCTCAAGGTAGCGTCCTGAGCCGTTACACGGCGGGAAAATCGGCGCTTTCCTACTTGCGGTGGGGGTGACAGGATCGCCCCATGACCTCAGCGATTCCTCTCCTTCCCGACCCCTCCGGCAGGGCGTGCGGGAAGGGAGAGAATTTCGCCTCTGGACAGTGTCTCATGTGTCTCCAACAGCGGCCCACCATGCGGCTGCGGGATCGGCGGGCCCCCGCGCGCCGCGGCGCTGGAGGCCATCGAACAGCCCGCCTTCCAGCGCCATGGTGGCGGGCACGGTGCGGTTCCAGTCCATCACGTAGAGCCGCTCGGCGATCAGCCAGCGGCCCTCGCGCCTCGCCAGCGTGTCGAGGTAGCGGCCGCCGACGGTCAGCTCCGCCTCGCCTTCGGGGGCGGGGAGGATGTGGAGCGCGACGCAGTTGGTCTCGGCCTTGGCGGTGTCGTCGGTGATGCGGATCACGGTGTTGGTGATGTTGTGCTGGGTCAGGCGCATGGCGCCGAGGCCCGCCATCAGGCCGGGGATGACCTCGGCGATCGGACGCGCGCCGTCGCCGTAGTCGATCAGCGCGTCGGGGGTGAAGGCGGCGGCGAGCTGCTCGGCATCGCAACGGTCGATCCCGCGGCAGTAGAGCGCGAGGGTCTCGGCGATGGCGAGGCGGTCGGCGAGTTCGGTGGTGTCCATGGCGCGGCAGGCTACTCCGGCGCGAGCCCCGGGGGGACTGCCGAAAGCGTCAGCGGCGCTTGAACTGGAGGACGTTGGCGGGGAGCTTCCTCGGCGGCGGGCCGCGGCGCTTGTCGGCGAGGGCATAGCGCAGGGAGAAGATGAACATCGCGGCCGAAGTGAGCAGGATCGCGCCCGCCCAGAACCAGTAGGGCAGCAGCAGCACCGCGGCGATCGCCCCGGTGTCCGACAGCTGCGTCTGCCCCTCGATCACGATCTGCTCGGTGAGGAAGTAGCGCCACGCGCCGAACACGCTCCACGCGGCGGTGAGGCCGAGGAACTGGAGGGTGAAGCGCTGGAAGCCTCCGCTAGCGCGCCATGCGACGAGGCCGAGCACCGCAGCGGCCACCGGCAGCGCCCACCAGCCGGTCGCCGAGCGGACCCAGATGACGGTGCTGGCGAGGATCGCGGCGACCATCGCCCACAGCACCGGACGCCACGCGCGCGGGTGGGCGCTGGCGACGATCAGCGCGGAGCCGACGACGCTCGGCGCCAGCGGGCCGCCCGCAGCGATCGCCGCCTGCACCAGCCGCGATGCCTCGCCGCTGACGAGGTACTCGGCAAAGCCCGAGCCGTCGGGCAGCAGCACCAGCCGCTCGAACGACTGGCCGAGCATGGCTGCGGTGAGGCCGTGGCCCATCTCGTGGAACCATGTGGTGAGGATGAAGAAGGGATAGGCGATGAGGTCGCCGAAGGGCAGCACCGGGAGCAGCGAGACGACGAAGCCCGCCAGCACCAGCCGGCCGATTGCCTCGCCCTTGGAGCCGGGGGTGACGAGCGAGGACATGCGCGCGCTCAGCCCGCTGCCGCTTCGGGGGTGTGTCCCGATGCGTCGACCCGGACCCCGCCGCCGTCGCTCAGCGCGGCCTCCTCGTCCTCTTCGCGCTGTTCGCGCAGGATCGACCAGCTGGCGAGGAACAGCCCGGCCACCAGCGGCCCGAGGACGATGCCGGAGAAGCCGACGAGGGTGATGCCGCCCAGTGTCGAGACGAGGATGATCCAGTCGGGAATGCCGGTGTCGCGGCCGACCAGGATCGGGCGCAGCACGTTGTCGGCAGACGAGATGATGAAGAAGCCGACCGCCAGCACGAAGATGCCCTGCCATGTCGCGCCGGTGACGAGCAGGTACAGCCCCGCCGGCAGCCACACCGCGCCCGCGCCGATCACCGGCACCAGCGCGAAGAACACCGTCACCACGCCGAACAGCAGCGCGGAAGGGACGCCCGCGATCACCAGCGTGATCCAGCTCAAGGCGCCCTGCACCAGCGCGACGACGCCGGTGCCCTTGATCGTGGCGCGCACGATGCCGAGGAAGCGCTCGGCCAGCCGGTCGGCGATGGCGCGCTCGACCGGCACGGCGCACAGCACGGTGCGCCCGATCCGCTCGCCATCGCGCAGCAGGAAGAACATCACGTACAGCGCGACGCCGAGGGACAGGAAGAAACTCAGCGCCTCGCTGCCGATCGACACGGCCTGGGTGGCGATCATCCCGGCGCTTTCGGCCAGCAGTTCCTGCAGCCGGGTCTGCACCATGGCGATGTCGGCCCAGCCGCTGCGGTCGACCGCGTCGCGCGCAAACTGGGGGAGGGCGGTGTAGAACGTGTCGAACCACGCGGCGAGATCGAGCGGCTGCTTCTGGAGCGTCGTCACCAGCATGATCGCCTGCTCGGCCACCATCGCCGCGATCCAGGCGGCGGGGATCAGGACGACGATGAAGATGATCAGCAGGCTGAGCCCGGCCGCCGGATTGCGCCGCCCGCGCAGCCGCTTGAGAACATAGCGGTAGAGCGGCTGGAACATGATCGCCGCCAGCGCCGCCCACAGCAAGGGCTGGGCGAAGGGATAGACGATCACCGCCATCAGCAGGCTGACCACCGCGAGGATGATCAGGAAGCTCGCCTGTTGCAGGTCCTCGGTGCGGGTGGGATGGGCGGCCATGGGGTCCTTCGGCGGATCAGACGTCGAGGTTGGCGACGTTCAAGGCGTTATCTTGGATAAACTCGCGCCGCGGTTCGACGATGTCGCCCATCAGGCGGGTGAAGATCTCGTCGGTCACGTCGGCATCCTCGACCTTCACCTGCAGCAGCACGCGGGCTTCGGGATCGAGGGTTGTCTCCCACAATTGTTCCGCGTTCATTTCACCCAGCCCCTTGTAGCGGCTGATCGACAGCCCCTTGCGACCGGCGGCGAAGATTGCCTCGAGCAGCTGGCTCGGGCGGCTGATCGTGCCGTCGAAGGTGGCGGCGGGTGCAGGGGCGGCCTCCTCGGCCTCGCCGGCGAGCGGATCGTCGGCGGCGGGAGCCACCTCGGGTTCGGGCTCTTCGGCCTCGGCCCCGGCACGGACCAGCTTGACCGGATCGGTATAGGCCTCGGCCTGCGCGGCGGCGAGGCCGTGGAGCTTGTGCGCTTCGGTGCTGGAGAGGAAGCGCGCCTCGATCTCGTGCACGTCTTTGACGCCGCGCCACAGGCGCTCGAACACCACGGTGCCGTCCTCGCGCTGGCTGGCAGACCAGCGCGCCTCGCGGTCGCCTGCGCCCAGACGCCCGGCGGCGCGGCCCAGCGCGGCGGCAAGCGCCTCACCCGCCAGACCCGGCTCGAGCGCGCCGACCAGCGCCATCTGTTCGATGATCCCGCCGTCGTAGCGGCGCGGCACGAAGGCGAGGAGGTTCTTCAGCCGCAGCGCGCCATCGACCAGCGCGCGCAATTCCTCCGCCCCGCGGGTGCCGCCCGAGGTCTCCAGCACCCGGCCCTGAAGCCCGGCATCGACCAGATAGCGATCGAGCGCGGCCTGATCCTTGAGGTAGACCTCGCTGCGCCCCTTGGCGACCTTGAACAGCGGCGGCTGGGCGATGAACAGGTGCCCGGCCTTGATGATCTCTGGCATCTGGCGGTGGAAGAAGGTCAGCAGCAGGGTGCGGATATGCGCGCCGTCCACGTCGGCGTCGGTCATGATGACGATCTTGTGGTAGCGCAGCTTCTCGAGGTTGAACTCGTCGCGGATGCCGGTGCCCATCGCCTGGATCAGCGTGCCGACTTCCTTGGAGGAGATGATCCGGTCGAACCGCGCACGCTCGACATTGAGGATCTTGCCCTTGAGCGGCAGGATCGCCTGGGTCTTGCGGTCACGCCCCTGCTTGGCCGAGCCGCCTGCGGAATCGCCCTCGACCAGAAACAGTTCGGACTTGGCGGGGTCACGCTCCTGACAATCGGCCAGCTTGCCCGGCAGGCTGGCGACACTCATCGCCCCCTTGCGGCTCATCTCGCGCGCACGGCGGGCGGCCTCGCGGGCGGCGGCGGCGTCGATCACCTTCTGGATGATGGCGCGCGCGTCATTGGGGTTTTCCTCCAGCCACTCGGTCATCTTCTCGCTCATCAGGGTTTCGAGCGGCGAGCGGACTTCGGAGCTGACCAGCTTGTCCTTGGTCTGGCTGGAGAATTTCGGGTCCGGCAGCTTGACGCTGACGATGGCGGTGAGGCCTTCGCGCATGTCCTCGCCCGAGAGGCTGACCTTCTCCTTCTTCAGCATCCCCGAGCGCTCGGCGTAGTTGTTGAGCGTGCGGGTCAGCGCGGTGCGGAATGCTGCGAGGTGCGTGCCGCCATCGCGCTGGGGGATGTTGTTGGTGAAGGCGAGGACGTTCTCGTAATAGCTGTCGTTCCATTCGAGCGCGACGTCGATCCCGATCCCGTCCTTCTCGGCGCTGACCGCGATCGGCTCGGGAATCAGCGGCTGCTTGTTGCGGTCCAGGTATTTGACGAAGGCCGCGATGCCGCCCTCGTAATAGAGATCGTGCTCGAGCTTCTCCTCGTGCCGCAGGTCGCGCAGCTTGATGCGCACGCCCGAGTTGAGGAAGGCGAGCTCACGGTAACGGTGCTCGAGCTTTTCGAAATCGAACTCGGTCACGTTCTTGAAGGTGTCGTGGCTCGCCTTGAAGGTGACGCGGGTGCCCTTCTTGAAGCCGTTCGGGTCGGCGTTGCGCTCGGACCTGGGGGCATCGCCCACGACCTTGAGCGGGGCGACGGCATCGCCATGCTCGAAGCGCATCCAATGCTCCTGCCCCTCGCGCCAGATCGTCAATTCCAGCCATTCGCTGAGCGCGTTGACCACCGACACGCCGACGCCGTGGAGCCCGCCCGAGACCTTGTAGGCGTTGTCGTCCGAGGTGTTCTCGAACTTCCCGCCCGCGTGAAGCTGGGTCATGATGACTTCGGCCGCCGAAACGCCTTCTTCGGCGTGCATTCCGGTGGGGATACCGCGGCCGTTGTCTTCCACGGAGACGCTGCCATCGGGGTTCAGCTCGATCAGAACGAGGTCGCAATGCCCCGCCAGCGCCTCGTCGATCGCGTTGTCGCTGACTTCGAACACCATGTGGTGCAGGCCAGAGCCGTCGTCGGTGTCGCCGATATACATGCCCGGCCGCTTGCGGACAGCGTCGAGGCCCTTCAGAACCTTGATGGAATCCGCGCCATATTCGTTGGCGTTGGGCACTTTTTGCGGGGTCTGATTGGTGTTGTCGTCCATGGCCCAGCATATAGGGGCTTGGGCGGCGAAACCCAACTGCGGGAGGCCCCCGAGGCCTGCTTTTCCACGGGAGTTGGAGAGGGTTCGACGGGCGCCCTAGAAGGCGGGGCGGAAATGCACCTTGCCGCGCCACATGGTGGCGTCGAACAGGCCCATCATGCCTTGCCGCGAGGCCTCGTCGAACTGGGTCGCGTGGCACATCGCGGCGGCCTTGGCGGCGGCGAGATCGGCGGGGGTGTAGCGCACGGCTTCGGTGAGCAGCGCCGGATCGGTCTCGGCCCAGCCGGCCATCTGCGGCACCTTGGGCAAGGAGCCGGCCGGGATGCCGACATAGAGCAGCCGCGCGCGATATTGGTTGGCCAGCGATTGCAGCGCCATGGTCACCTGCGCGCTCACCATGCGGTGGTCGGCATGGCCATAGCCGCCGTCCGGGCCCCAGGTCAGCACCAGCTGCGGGTCGGTCTCGACATAGGCCTTCGCGAACTGGTCGATGAACCGCAAGGCGGGCGACTTGGGCGCCTGCGGGGTTTCGGCCAGCGTGCCGTCACCCAGCCCTTCGAGGAACCGCGCCTGCGCGCCCAGCGCGTTGGCCGAACATTGCGCCTCCGCCCGGCGGATTGCGCCGAGCTGGGCCCCGCGCGCAAAGTCGGTCACGCCCGGCCCCTGATCGCCGACAGTCGCAAAGATGATCGTCACCTTGGCACCCTGCCGCGCCAGTGCGGCGATGGCGGGGGCCATGAACAGCTCGTCATCCGGGTGCGCGACCACCACCAGCACATTCTGCGTCGGTTCCGCCTTTGCGGCGGCGGGGCTCGCGGCCAGCGCGGCGAGCACGGCGGCGACGGTAGTGCTGCGGATCATGTCTCTCTCCCTCGGCCCGCTTCCTGCCACTTGTGCGAGGCGCTTTGCAATTCCTTGCGCCCGCCCGCCTGCCGATTATGCATGGCTTCATGAGCCAAGAGACGATGATGAACCGCCTTGCCGAGCCCTTCGGCAGCTTCCCCGAAATCCTGATGGAATGGAGCCGCCTCAAGGGCGACGACCTCGCGCTGGTGGACGAGCGGCGCGAGGTCTACTGGGCCGAGCTGGTCGGGCTGGTCGAACGGCTGGCGGCGCGGCTGGTGGAGACGGGGCTCCAGCGCGGGCAGGCGGTGGCCATCCTCGGGACGTCGACAGTGGAATATGCACTGGTGTTCCTCGCTGCTGTGCGTGCAGGCGGCGTGGCCGCGCCGCTCACCACCAGCGCCTCGCGCGAGCAGCTTGAAGGCATGGCGCGGGATTCGGGCGCGGCCCACCTGTTCATCGACGCCGCCAAGGCCGCCGAGCTGGGGCCGGATTTCATGGCTGACCTCCAGCGCGTGCCGCTGGAGAGCATCGACCAGTGGATGGCCCCTCCCGGCAGCCGCGCGCCCGACTTCGCGCCCGAGCCCGGCGATCCGTTCAACATCATCTATTCCTCGGGCACCACGGGCATCCCCAAGGGCATCGTCCATTCGCACCGGATGCGCTGGCGGCAATTCGCGCCGACCGCCCTTTCCTACCTCGGCGCGGGGATCGACGTCCGCTCGCTCGCCTCGACCCCGCTCTATTCGAACACCACCATGGTCGCCTTCCTGCCGGTTCTGCTGGCCGGCGGCTGCGTGCGGGTGATGGGGAAGTTCGACTGCGGCAAGTGGCTCGGCTTTGCTGAGGCCGATCGCACGACCATCACCATGCTGGTGCCGGTGCAATACCAACGGCTGATGGATTTCGCGGGCTTCGACGATTTCGACCTGTCGAGCCTCAAGCTCAAATACTGCACCTCAGCGCCCTTCTCCGCCGAGCTCAAGCGCGAGGTGCTGCGCCGGATGCCGGGGGGTCTTATCGAGATCTACTCGATGACCGAGGGCGGCGTCGTCTGCCTGCTGCCGTGTCACGAATTCCCCGACAAGCTCCACACCGTCGGCCGCCCCGCACCGGGGAGCGAGCTGAAGGTATTGGACGACGCGGACCGCGAAGTGCCCCCCGGCACCCCCGGCAACCTCGTCGGCCGCAGCCTCACCATGATGAGTGGCTACCAGAACCAGCCCGAGAAGACCCGCGAAGGCTACTGGACCGATCCCGAGGGCGGGGTGTGGCAGCGGATGGGCGATATCGGGCGCGTGGATGCCGAGGGCTTCGTCGAACTGGTCGGCCGTGCCAAGGACATGATCATCTCGGGCGGGTTCAACATCTACCCCTCCGACCTCGAGGCCGAATTGGCGAAGGAGCCCGGCGTGGTCGAGGCCGCCGTGGTCGGCGTCCCCTCGCGCGCCTGGGGGGAGACGCCGGTGGGGTTCGTGGTGCTGAAGGACGGCGCTGCCGACACGGGCGCGATCATGGCGGCGGTCAACACGCGGCTCGGCAAGACCCAGCGCCTCGCCGCGCTCCACGCCATTGCCGAAATGCCGCGCAGTCATATCGGCAAGCTGCTCAAGACCGAGCTTCGCGAGGAAGCGGTGCGATTGGGCGGCACCGATTAGAAACAGCTCGGCCCGGCTCCTCGGATGAGGGGCCGGGCCGGTCGATAGGCTTGCGCCTGCTTGCTGGCGTCAGACGATGAACGTGTTGAACGCGGTGCCGCTGAGCGCAACGGCGAGCAGCAGGGCGACGGCCTTTTCGCTGATCATGGTCATGGTTCTGGTTCCCTGTTCTGTTGTGGTTGGGGTGGCCCGGACGATCAGGGGGGAGAGGGAGCGCTCGGGCCGAGCACGATATAGAAACGGGCGCGCAACTTTCAATCTTAAGTGCGACTGAAAATAATTCATCACCGCAATCGAAAAAGACATTGATCGGGGCGCGTAGCGTGGATGCAGGCAGCTCGAGACGCGGCCACCTGTTCAGGGGGGGGAGTGCGGTGGCCGCGTCTCTTTCGCTGCATGCCGGGCGCTGGGCCGGGCAATGACCGGTGGGGAAGGCCCAGCAGGGGGAGAGCTGGCCAGTCCCTTCCAGTCGGCAGGCGGGCGGGGGGAACCGTGTTCGGCTCCCTCGTCGCCGGGCGATGCTTCCGGGTCGGATCAGCGCTTGGATGGAGAGGAGGCCACGCGCCGCATCGCTCGAGGGGCCAAGTGGGATTGGCGCGGCGCTATTTCAAATGAGAAAACACCAAGGCAAGTTGCGCCAAACGCAACTTATTAAGGTGCATGACATGCAAACGGCCGCCGGATCGCTCCGACGGCCGCCTGTGATTTCAACGATGTAAGCGCGCTCAGTTGGCGGCGACTTCGCGCCCGCTGCGCTGCTGCAGCGCAGCAACCCGCTCGACTTCGGCGAGGGCGGCGACGCGCGCATCGGCGACGCACTTGCGGTCGAGAGCGCGGCGGTTGTGGGCGTAACGCGCGGCGGCCGGGTTGACGCAGGCCTTCTTGAGGCGCGCATCGATCCGCGCTTCGAGCGCGGCGCGGCCCTCGGCGGTGGTCACGTCGACATCGCCGTAAGCGATCTTGACGGTGACGACATTCTCGGCCGCTGCAGGAGCGGCGAGTGCGGCGAGAGCGAGCAGGGGAAGAGTGAAACGCATGTGACGAACTCCGAACGAGAGGGGGTTTCGAAGGAATGTGATGCCGCTGTCCGGCATTCGGTTGCTGTTTGAAACTCTGGTGCAGTGCACAAGAGTTATGTGCAAATGCGAAATGCGCGAAATTGGTTCCAAAGATTGCAAGCGGAAATGAAGGGTTTTCCGGGAACCAGCTGATTCAACGATGCTCTTTTCCTGTTGCACCGCAAAATCGCGGGGCCTCGCGCGCGGGGTGCTGGACAGCGGGGGGCGCGCTCCTTAATCCGCCGCCATGAGCGCGCACACCCTTGGCGGCGAGTCCGCCGTCTCCGACTCGATTCTCATCGTCGACTTCGGCTCGCAGGTCACCCAGCTGATCGCCCGCCGGGTGCGCGAGGCGGGGGTCTATTCCGAGATCGCCCCCTTCACCCAGGCCGAGGCCGCCTTTCACCGGATGCAGCCGAAGGGGATTATCCTCTCAGGTTCGCCCGCAGGTGTGCCTGACGAGGGTTCCCCCCGCGCGCCGCAATTGCTGTTCGAGGCGGGGGTGCCGATCCTCGGTATCTGCTATGGGCAGCAGGTGATGACCCACCAGCTGGGCGGCGAGGTCCGGCCCGGCCACGAGACCGGCGAAGGCGGCGAATTCGGCCGCGCCTTCCTCACCGTCACCGCCGAATGCGCGCTGTTCGACGGCCTCTGGGAGGTCGGCGAGCGGCACCAGGTGTGGATGAGCCACGGCGACAAGGTGACGCAGTTCGCCCCCGGCTTCGAGATCGTCGCCACCTCCGACGGCGCGCCCTTCGCGGTAATCGCCGACGAGGCGCGCAAGTTCTACGGCACCCAGTTCCACCCCGAGGTGGTCCACACCCCGGACGGCGCGCGCCTGATCGCCAATTTCGTGCGCCACGTCTGCGGCCTTGCGGGCGACTGGACCATGGCCGAGTTCCGCCAGACCAAGATCGCGGAGATCCGCGCGCAGGTGGGCGACAAGCGGGTGATCTGCGGCCTCAGCGGCGGCGTCGACTCCGCCGTCGCCGCGGTGCTGATCCACGAGGCGATCGGCGACCAGCTCACCTGCGTCTTCGTCGACCACGGCCTGATGCGCATGAACGAGGCCGAGCAGGTCGTGACCCTGTTCCGCGACCATTACAACATCCCGCTCGTCCACGTGGAGGCGGAGAACCTGTTCCTCGATGGCCTTGCCGGCCTCACCGACCCCGAGGCCAAGCGCAAGTTCATCGGCAAGACCTTCATCGACGTGTTCGAGGCCGAGGCCAAGAAGGTCGGCGGGGCGGACTTCCTCGCGCAGGGGACGCTCTATCCCGACGTGATCGAGTCCGTCTCCTTCACCGGCGGGCCGAGCGTCACGATCAAGAGCCACCACAATGTCGGCGGCCTGCCCGAGCGCATGAACATGGCGCTGGTCGAGCCGCTGCGCGAGCTGTTCAAGGACGAGGTCCGCGATCTCGGCCGCGAGCTGGGCCTGCCCGACGCCTTCGTCGGCCGCCACCCCTTCCCCGGCCCGGGCCTCGCGATCCGCATCCCCGGCGAAGTCACCAAGGAGCGCTGCGACATCCTCAGGAAGGCCGACGCGGTCTATCTCGAGGAAATCCGCAACGCCGGGCTCTACGACGCGATCTGGCAGGCCTTCGCGGTGCTGCTGCCGGTCAAGACGGTGGGCGTGATGGGCGATGGGCGCACCTACGATTCGGTCTGCGCCCTGCGCGCGGTGACCTCGACCGACGGGATGACCGCGGACGTCTTCCCCTTCGACGCCGGCTTCCTCACCCGCGTCGCAACCCGGATCGTCAACGAGGTCAAGGGCATCAACCGGGTGGTGTATGACTATACGTCGAAGCCCCCGGGGACGATCGAGTGGGAGTGAGGCGCGGCTAGCTCAGCCCGCCGCGCGTAGCCTTGCGGCGATGTCGGTGTGGCCCAGCGCCTCGGCCAGTTCGAGCGCGGTCCTGCCCTTGTGCGGGTTCTCGGCCGGGGTCTCGGCGGGATCGTCGAGCACCCGCACCTGCGGGTCGGCTCCGGCTTCCAGCAGCAACGCGGCGGCCTCTTCCTGCCCGTGCAGGATCGCGTTGAGCAGCGCGCAATCGCCGCTGAAGGGGTCGCGCGCATTCACATCCGCGCCGGCTGCGATCAGGGCCGCGACCGCCGTGCCACCGCCCTGCACGCTCGCGAACCGCAGCGCCGCATCGCGCACGGCTTGCGCGGGCGCGGCCTCGGCGAGGATGCGGGCGATGATCGCGGGCGAGGGGGTCTTCCCGTCCGCCGCATATTCGAGGAGTTCGGGATCGTCGATCCGCGCGCCCGCATCGACCAGCGCGTCGAACACCGCCGCATGGCCGAAGCGCGCCGCGAGCCGCAGCAGCGAGCTGCCGGGAAGCGGTGCATCGGCCGGAACGCCCGACTTCAGCAGCAGACGCAGCTTGGCAAGGTTGCCGGCAATCACCGCGTCGCGCGCGGCCGCAAGGCGATCGGGACTGGTCATGGGGGGCGAGGCGTAGCAGCTCCGGCTTACCATCCGGCTAACCCGCGCAAGTCCCCAGCCTTGCGCTGTTCGCCCCCTTCCGCGCCGCCAGTAAATCGCATAACGCATCGGCCATGCGGTCGCTTCGTTCCCTTCCCCTCGCCGTTTCCCTCACTCTCGCCCTCGCCGCCTGTGCCGGGCCCGAGGCCGATGCGCCGATCAGCGATGCCACCGCCTCGCCCGCGCCCGTCACCGAGAGCGCGTGGCGCCTCGATCCCGCCGCCTCGCGCCTCGCCTATGTTTCGATCAAGGCGGGCGAGGTGGCCGAGAACAACCGCTTCGACACGCTTTCGGGCAGCGTCGCGGCGGACGGGACCGCCAGCCTCGGCATCGACCTCGCCTCGGTCAACACCGGCGTCGAGATCCGTGACGAGAGGATGCGCGAGGTGTTCTTCCAGGTCGCCGACAACCCGGCCGCCACCGTCACGGCGAAGCTCGATCCCGCGCGCTTTGCAGGGCTCGCGGTCGGGCAATCGGTGCTGCGGCCGCTCAAGGCCAGCGTCACGATCAAGGGCGCGAGCGCCGATGTCGAGACCGAGGTGCTGGTCACCCGCACCGCCGAGGACCGCGTGCTTGTGGTATCGGCCGCGCCCGTCATCATCTCGACCGACATGTTCGGCCTGACCGACGAGCTGGGCGAACTGCGCGCGCTGGCCCAGCTGCCCTCGATCACGCCCGCGGTGCCAGTCACCTTCACGCTCGCCTTCACCCGCGGCTGAGGCTACGGTTTTCGCTCCGTTTCGGAAGGTTTGCGCTGGATCAAGGCGGCGGCGGGCGGGAGGGTGCATTCCCCCGATGCCGGGCGGATGTGCGAGGCGCACCGATCCCACCGCCTCCCCGCCGCCCGGTTCCCCGTGAAAAATCCCGCCAGCCTGACGCTACGGCGCGCGGGGGGCGAGGCCCGACCTCGCAAAAGCGGGCTTGAAAGCGCCCGCCAACTCGGCTTGTCTCGCGCCAAACACGCCCCTGCGACGGGCTCAGATGGGAGAGACACGCCATGAAGACCGCGATCACCGAAATGTTCGGCATCGAGCACCCGATCATCCAGGGCGGCATGCACTATGTCGGGTTTGCCGAGATGGCCGCGGCGGTCTCGAACGCCGGGGGCCTCGGGATCATCACCGGCCTCACCCAGGGCACGCCCGAGAAGCTCGCGAACGAGATCGCGCGCTGCAAGGACATGACCGACAAGCCCTTCGGCGTGAACCTCACGATCCTGCCGACCCTGACCCCGCCCGACTATCCGGGGCTGGTGAAGGCGGTGATCGAGGGCGGCGTGAAGGTGGTCGAGACCGCCGGGCGCAACCCGGTCGAGCTGCTCCCGCCGCTGAAGGATGCCGGGATCAAGGTGATCCACAAGTGCACCTCGGTGCGCCACTCGCTGAAGGCGCAGGAGATCGGCTGCGATGCGGTGAGCGTCGACGGCTTCGAATGCGGCGGCCACCCGGGCGAGGACGACGTGCCCAACTTCATCCTCCTCCCCCGCGCGGCGGACGAGCTGGAGATCCCCTTTGTCTCGAGCGGCGGGATGGCCGACGGGCGCAGCCTCGTCGCTTCGCTGGCGATGGGCGCAGCGGGGATGAACATGGGCACCCGCTTCATCGCCACGAAGGAAGCCCCGGTGCACGAGAACGTGAAGCAGGCGATCCTCGCCGCCTCCGAACTCGACACCCGCCTCGTGATGCGGCCCCTGCGCAACACCGAGCGCGTGCTCAACAACGCCGCGGTCGAGCGCCTGATCCAGAAGGAGAAGGAGCTCGGCGACGCGATCACCATCCAGGACATCCTCCCCGAGGTCGCGGGCGTCTACCCCAAGATCATGATGGAAGGCGCGATGGACGAGGGCGCGTGGAGCTGCGGCATGGTCGCCGGGCTGATCCACGACATCCCGACCTGCAAGGAGCTGATCGACCGCATCATGCTCCAGGCCGAGGAGATCATCGCCCGGATGCAGGCCATGGCCCGCGCCTGATCCGCGCGCCGACCCGTTCACCGCCAGCGCCAACCGGCGCCGACTAGGTAGTCGCCCGCATTCTCGCAGGGGCCGCTCTGCAGCACCTTGTAAAAGTGCGACATGCCGATTCTGGAGGGGGTCGGCGCCGCACGTGAGGCTGGATGCCTCCGGGCGGCATCGGGATGCTCCCCGGAGGAAGTTGGACGGGGAGGTGACGATGGATTTGTTGGCGAATGGCCCAGCGGCGCTGGGCGGACTATTGATCAGTGTGGCGATGGGCGGATGGACGCTCGGACGCTGGCAGGGCGGTTTTGCCGCGCTCGATGATGCGCGCGCCCCGGCCGGTCGTGACACGGCAGAGGCGGGCGCGCTGTCTGCCTTGCCAGGCATCGATGTTGCCCGCACCCGGCGCGCCGCCGCGCTGGCAGCAGCCGATTCACTCGGCGAGCTTCATGCCGAGATCAGCGCCTATCGCCGTGCCGAGCAGGTCTTTGCGAGCTCCGAGGCGGACGGGTTGCAACTGTGCCCGCCGGGCGAGGCGGTCCACAGCGGTTCCGACATGCGCCAGGTCGGCGCGCAGGGCCGCAGCCAATCTGCCGAGCCCGCCTGTGACGATTGCAGTTGCGCAGTCCGCTGCGCCCTCGCCGATCCGCCCCGCTCCGGACCTGCCGAAGCCGGGCTGCAGTGTCAGCCCCCGCTCGCGGACCCGGGCTTGACGCGGGTGTAGGGGACGAAGTCCTCGAAGAACACCGCGCCGGTGAAGAAGCCGGTGTTGCGATCGATGGTCGAGGCGATGTCGAGACGGCACAGCTGCGAGGCTTCGCGGCGGTCGTTCACGAGGATGTCGTTCGAATCGATATCGGCCGGGTTGCGGGTGCGCTGCACCCAGATCCGGTTGCCCGAGCCGTAGACATAGGCCGTACCGTCGATCGTCTCCATCTGGACATTGCGGAAAGCGCTGATGCACCGCACCGGCTCGCCCGCAACGCGCCCCTCGAGCAGCTTGGCGAGGCGCTGCTCGCCCTTGGTGGGGGTCGCCGGGGTCTCCTCCTCGGGCGCGGCGGCGGTCACGTCGGCTTCGAGATCGCCGCGGGCGATGGCGACCTGAGCGGGTAGGGCGAGCGAGGCGGCGGTGGCAAGCGCGCCGGCAAGGCAGCCGGCCAGCAGTCGCGAGCGGGGGGAGATACGAATCATGCGGACATCTCCTTCAGGTTTGTCGCCCCTCTAAGCCCCACAATGCCTTAACCGGCGCTGAGCGGCTAGTCGCGCTCCATATCGAGACGCAGACGCATCGAACCATCGCTCTTGTCGCGCTCCAGGTTCACCGAGACCGTGAGGGCATGCTCTCCCTCGTTGCCGAGCTCATAGGTCTGCTCGTATTCCTCCAGCACCTCCCGGTTGCGGAGGTATTCGGCATAGGATGCTCCCCCGTCCTGCGCCGCCTTTGCCAGACCCTGCTCGGTATAAACCATGGGCTCGCTGCGTTCGAGCGGGCTGGGAAGGCAGGCTTCCAGCCGCCCTTTCAGCGCATCGAAATCGCGTCGGGCCTCGGCACTCCCATCCGCGCCATAGCTCCAGTCACAAGCGATATTCAGTTGATCTGCCGGGCCGTAGAGGTCGCAATTCTCCGCCCCGCGTACCGCGTCGGCAGCGCCGTTCATGGTCACGTCGATTGTGCCTGCCACGTTGATGGTGGCGCCGATCCCTTTCAACCGCTTGGGATTTTCCGCCAGCATCGCTCCAATCACCGGGCAAGGGCCCGCTGCCGCGACAGCTCCGGGCATAGCCAGCGCGGCGAACGCCAGTGCCTTAGCGGTGGCCCGCATCCGCCCCCGAGGCGATGTCGCCGAGGCCGCCTTGCGCCGCGCCATCCGCCGGACCGCCCTTCAGGATGAAGCGCCGGTCGCAATAGCCGCAATCGACGTATCCGTGCTCGTCGATCTCGAGGAACACGCGCGGATGGCCCAGCGCCGCCGGACGGAAGCCCGCGCCGCCGCGGATGCCGGTCGCGCCGTCGCAGGACACGCGGTGGGTCTCGACCAGCAGGGTTTCGGGAGGAGGAATGCTCATGACGCCCCCCGATACAGCCGGCCTCCGCGCCCCGCAAGCCGCCAGTAGGAGACACATGAGACACAGTATAAGTGGAAAACTCTCTCCGCCCCCTGCACCGGCCATGCAGGCGTCGAGAAAGGGAGGGTGCGGGCGGCGATCATGCGCGGCATCCTGACAGGCGCCTTGCGTGTAGGAAAGCGCCAATCGGTCGCTTTCGCCTTGCCCCGCCGCCCCGCCACGCCTTAGGGGAGACCCATGTCCACCGAGCCCGCGATCCGCATCGACAACCTCGTCAAGCGCTATGCCCCCGCCAAGGGCGCGAAGGGCGCGGTGACCGAGGGCAAGCTCGCGCTGGACGGCGTGAGCTTCGATGTGCCGCAGGGTTCGATCTTCGGCCTGCTCGGGCCCAACGGCGCGGGCAAGTCGACGCTGATCAACATCCTTGCCGGGCTGGTCAACAAGACCAGCGGCACGGCCGAGATCTGGGGCTTCGACATCGACCGGCACCGCCGCAACGCCTCACGCGCGATCGGGATCGTGCCGCAGGAGATCGTGTTCGACCCCTTCTTCACCCCCTTCGAGGTGCTCGAGAACCAGGCCGGGTTCTACGGCATCCCTGCCGCGCTGCGCCGCTCGGAGGCGCTGCTCGCGGCGGTGCGGCTTGCGGACAAGCGCAACGCCTATGCCCGCACGCTCTCGGGCGGCATGAAACGGCGGCTGCTGGTGGCCAAGGCGATGGTCCATTCGCCGCCGATCCTCGTGCTCGACGAGCCCACCGCCGGGGTCGATGTCGACCTTCGCCGCCAGCTGTGGGAACTGGTTACCGAGCTCAACCGCGAGGGCGTGACCGTGGTGCTCACCACCCACTATCTCGAAGAGGCCGAGGAGCTGTGCGACCGCATCGCGATCATCAACCACGGCAAGGTGATCGCCGATACCACCACCCGCGAGCTGGTCGGCATGGCGCGCGAGAAGATCGTCGCGGTGACCGCAGCCGACGATCTTGCCGCCGCGCCTGCGCATGAAGCCTTTGCGAAGGTCGAGTGGGACGGCGCACGCGATGTCGCGGTGACCTATGACAAGGATCGCCTCAATGCCGGGCAGGTGCTCGCCATCCTGCAGGCGCAGGGGCTGGTGATCGCCGATGTGACCACCCGCGAGGCCGATCTGGAGGATGTCTTCGTCCAGCTGACCGCGGCAGCCTGACCCCTCCGGGATGCGCCGTCAGCGCGGGGTCGGCTCGCCCCGGTCGGCATCCTCGGTCTTGCGCCGGCGCCAGCGCCGCCGGCCGAGGCGCTCGATCGGCGTGTCGCAATGGCGGCAGACCCCGACATAGTTGCGCCCGGTCCAGGTGACGTCGCGCCGCATGGGCTGATGCTGGTTCAGGAGACAGGCAAGTGTCTGAAAAACGAACATGGACTAGCAAGCACCCGGTGAGAGGTTGTGGCGACTCGGAAGTGTGTTACGTCCCGCTTGGCGCGCTCCGATTCTGCGTCGGGCGTCGTTCCGGGCACCATGTAGCATCATGTTGCAGTGCAACCTAGGGAAAATACTGAGCTTCCTAACCAAAGTTGGGAGGCGACTTGGCTCTTGCCGCTGTCCGAATTGCGCGGCATTGCGCCGCAATGGTGACGGAGAATGCCTTGCCCCGCCCGCAGGATGAAGCGCACGACGTCCTCGTGATCGGATCGGGCGCGGCGGGGCTGACTGCGGCGCTGGCGCTGGCCGAGAGCGTCCGCGTGCTGGTGCTCGCCAAGGGCTCGCTTACCGGCGGGTCGACCGCCTGGGCACAGGGCGGGATCGCCGCGGTGCTCGATGCGGGCGACACCTTCGACAACCACGTGCGCGACACGATGGTGGCAGGCGCGGGGCTCAACGATCTTGCCACGGTCGAATTCGTGATCGAGCGCGCGCCCGCCTCGATCGACCGGCTGTGCGAATTGGGCGTGCCCTTCAACCGCGAGGCCGAAGCGCTCCACCTCACCCGCGAAGGCGGCCATTCGCACCGCCGCATCGTCCATGTCGACGATGCGACCGGCTGGGCGGTGCAGGAGGCGCTGCTGCGCGCCGCCGAGGCGAACCCCAACATCACCCTGCTGCCGGGCCGCACCTGCATCGACTTCATTACCGACCGCCACCGCGAGCACTTCTCCGCCGCGGGGCGCGTGTGGGGCGTCTACGCGCTCGACGAGGCGACCGGCCACGTGGAGCGCCATGTCGCCCGCGCGACGATCCTCGCCACGGGCGGCGCGGGGCGCGTGTACCAGTTCTCCACCGCCCCGCGCGGCGCGACCGGCGACGGCATCGCGATGGCGTGGCGAGCAGGCGCGCGCGTCTCCAACATGGAAATGATGCAGTTCCACCCGACCTGCCTCTACCACCTCGAGACCAAGAATTTTCTGATTACCGAGGCGGTTCGCGGGGAAGGGGGCCGGCTGATCAACCCGCGCACCGGCAAGCGCTTCATGACCTTCTACGACCCCGAGCGGATGGAGCTTGCGCCGCGCGACGTGGTCGCCCGCGCGATCGATGCCGAGATCAAGCGCTTCGGCCTCGATTACGTGCACCTCGACATCAGCCATGAAGACCCCGAGTTCGTGAAGGGCCACTTCCCCACGATCTACGACAAGCTGATGGGCCTCGGGATCGACATGACCAAGCAGCCGATCCCCGTCGTCCCCGCGCAGCACTACACCTGCGGCGGCGTGGTCGTCGGCCTCGACGCGCGCACCGACATTCCGGGCCTGTGGGCGGCGGGCGAGTGCACCGAAAGCGGCCTCCACGGCGCGAACCGGCTGGCGTCCAACAGCCTGCTCGAATGCTTCGTCTTCGGCGAGGCCGCCGCGCAGGACATCCTCGCGCGCTGGGACACTTTGGAGGCGCCCCCCGCGATCCTCCCATGGGACGAAAGCCGCGTGACCGACTCGGACGAAGAGGTCGTCATCAAGCAGAACTGGACCGAAATCCGCCGCTTCATGTGGAACTACGTCGGCATCGTGCGCACCACCAAGCGGTTGGAGCGCGCGGCGAGCCGGATCGAACTGCTGAAGCGCGAGGTCGAGGATTACTACGGCGCCTTCCGCGTGACGACCGATCTTATTGAGTTGCGCAACCTGCTCCAGGCCGCCGAGCTGATCGTGCAATCCGCGCTCCGCCGCAAGGAGAGCCGGGGGCTGCACTACACGCTCGATTATCCCGATCTGGCGGCTGAGGCCAAGGATACGGTGCTGGTGCCGTGACTTGGACGGTAGATCTGCACTTGCTGCAAGACGGCGCCGTGCACCTGTTCTGGCAACGCGCTATCCTCGACAAGTGGTGCGCCGATCTCGCCGCACTTGGTTACGATCTTCATCTCATCGATTGCACCGACCCCGGCACGATGCGGACCCGGTTCAGCGAGGTTCTCCACTGGGAAGAGCAGTTCGGCTATGGCCCTTGGACGGGCAATCTCGATGCGCTCAATGACGGCATGAGAGATTGGCCCTTTGAGGGAAACGACAAGGTTGCTTTGGTTCTTCTCGGGTTCGACCGGCATGTAAGTCGCGGCGAGCGTGAGGCCATCGCATTGCTCGACATCATCGAGACTCAATCGCGCAACAGCTTGCTTCAAGGGGCGCGGCTTCTGGCCCTGGTCCAAACCGAGGATCGCAGCTTTTTCACGCCCGACCTCGGCGGACGTCCTGCGATGTGGAACCCGGACGAATGGTCGAACGCATCGCGCGGATTGTGATCGATCCGGAACCTGCCGGTTAGGTTCCGGTTCATTTGGTGCGACCTAGCAGGGCATATCGGCAGACCATCAAAAACAAGGGCGAACTTATGAAGAGAACCGTTGGCCTGCTTTGCCTTGCAATGCTCACGGCGGCTCCCCTCGCGGCCCAAGACTCCGCCCCCGCCGAATCCGACAACGCCATCGTCGTCACCGCCCAGCGTTCGGGCGCGCCGATGTGGATTGTCGAGACGCCCAGCGGCACCGTCATCCTCGTCGGCGAGATCCGCGCGATCCCGAAGACCACCCCGTGGGAGCCCGCGCGGCTCGAGGAGGCGACCCGGCAGGCCGACCGCGTGATCCTCGGCGCGCGGCCCAAGATTTCGCCCGGCGACATCTTCCGGCTGATGTTCTCCGGCGGCAAGCTCACCAAGCTGCCCGACAAGACCGTCGCCTCCGATTACCTCGACGCCGCCCAGCTCCAGCGCCTCGAAGCGCTCGCCGCGGTGCACGAGGAGGATTATTCGCGCCAGTCGTTCCTGCTCACCTCGTTCCGGATGCTGCGCGAGGAGCTGCGCTTCAACAAGGACACCGCGCGCGATGCCTCGGACGTGGTGAAGGACGCCGCCGAGAAGGCCGACATCGCCATCACCCGCGCCGCGACCCTCAGGGGCGAGGACGTGATCGACAACCTCTTCGAAGCGCCGCCGACTGCGCACATCCCCTGCCTCGTCGCCGCGATGGATGCGGTCGAGGCGGGTCCGCAGATCGTCGAGGAGCGCGCGGCCAACTGGCGGCGGTTCAAGATTCCCGCCGTGATGAACAACCCGCTCGAAAGCGCACTCGGCCAGTGCTGGCCCTGGGCGGACGAGACTTTGGGCAGTGAACTCAGGACCATCTGGGTCGACCGCATCGCCGAGGCGAGCGCCAACACGGGCACCACCCTCGCGGTCGTGCCGCTAAGGGTGTTGGCGGAAGGCGGCGGGGTGCTTGACCAATTGGACGCGCGCGGCTTCGATATTGCCGGACCCCCGTGGAAGTGACTGCGCGGGGCCGCTGAGAGGAACCGCCTGCCCCATGCCCACCCTGACCACCCCCAACACCGGCATCGAGATCTTCTACGAGGAGCACGGCGACCCGCAGGCGCCGGCGATGCTTCTGGTGATGGGCCTCGGCGCGCAGATGACGCTGTGGCCGGACGAGTTGGTGGCGGCGCTCGCGGCCGAGGGCTTCCGGGTGATCCGCTACGACAACCGCGACATCGGCCTCAGCCAGAAGATGGAAGGCCAGCGCGCGCCCTCGCCCGCCATTCAGGTGCTGCGGAAGAAGATCGGCTTCCCGGCCAAGGTGCCCTATACCCTCAAGGACATGGCCGATGACGGGATCGGGGTGCTCGATGCGCTGGGGATCGAGAAGGCCCATGTCGTCGGCGCCTCGATGGGCGGGATGATCGTCCAGCTGATGGCGATCCACCATGCCGGGCGGCTGATGAGCATGACCTCGATCATGTCGACCACCGGCAGCGGCAAGCTGCCCCAGGCCGAGCCTGCCGCAATCGGCGCGCTGACCGCGCCCCTGAAGGGCATGGATGAGGAGACGGTGGTCGCCCACGGCCTCAACATCATCCGCAACATCGGCACCCCCGACAGCCCCGAGTTCCCGTTCGACGAGGCGTACCAGCGCGAGCGGGTGCTGCGCAGCATGCGCCGGAGCGTCTACCCCGCAGGCCTCCCGCGCCAGCTCGCCGCGATCATCGACGACGGCGACCGCACCAAGCGCCTCGGCGCGGTGACGACGCCGACGCTGGTGCTCCACGGCGAGGCCGACCCGCTGGTCAAGCCCGCCGGCGGCGAGGCGACCGCAGCCGTGATCCCCGGCGCAAGGCTGGTGACGATCCCCGGCTGGGGCCACGACCTGCCGCTGAAACTGATCCCGCGTCTGGCGGGCGAGATCGCGGGGCACGCGCGGGGGGTGTGAACGCGCGGCCAATTACACTTTAAGACTTAGCCGATGAGATAAGTATCTTGACGCCATCACCTGAAGGCGAATAGATAGCCATATGGCTAACTTAGACTCGATTTTCCATGGTCTCGCCGATCCCACCCGGCGCGCGGTGATTGCCCGGCTTGCGAAAGGTCCGGCACCCGTGTCCGAACTCGCAGCGCCACACGACATGGCGCTGCCGAGCTTTCTCAAACACCTCAAGGTTCTCGAAACCGGAGGCTGGATTGCCTCGGAGAAGACCGGCCGCACCCGCACATGCCGCTTGCGGCCGGAGACGGTGCAGCTCGCCGAAGGCTGGCTTGGCCAGCAGAGGAACATCTGGAACGCGCGTCTCGACCGCCTCGATACCTTCCTGACTGACACTGAGAGAAAAGGATAATCCCATGCAGTACAATCCCGAACTCGATCTGGTGCTCGAACGTACCGTCGCTGCCAGCCCCGCGCAGCTTTGGCGCGCCTGGACCGATCCGTCGCTGATCGCCCAGTGGTTCGCGCCCCGCCCGTGGACCGTGGCCCGCGCACGGATCGAGCCGCACGCTGGCGGCATCTTCTCGGTGGTGATGGCTTCTCCCGAAGGCGAGGAAATGGAAGAGACTCCCGGCTGTGTGCTGATCGCCGAGCCTGCTGCGCGGTTGGTGTGGACCGACGCAATCGGGCCTGACTTTCGTCCCAATGACGAAAGCTTCATGAGCGTCGAGATCACTATGGAGGCTTGTCCGGAGGGTACCCGCTACCGCACCGTGGTGCGGCACAAGTCGGGCGATGATCGGCGCAAGCACGAGGAGATGGGTTTCCATCAAGGTTGGGGCACGTGCCTGAACCAACTGGAAGCCTTCGCCGGTGCGCTGTGAACGAGATGTCCAGCTCTCCGGCTAGTCTCGTCCCTCCAGCCACGCGCGGCTGGTGAGGGCGCATTCGCGGGCGCGTTCGGTGAGGTCGGGGTAGGCATCGCGCAAAGCCGCCGAGCGCTCCTCGATCGCCATCGGCAGGTGCGCGGGCAGGGCGCCCACCATCGCGTCGAGGGGGAGGCCGCCTTGGCCCAAGGGCATCCGGCGGTTGATCGCATCGTCGATGATGGCGTCGAAGTTGCTGGTGTCCGGCCCCTCGGCAGGCGCGTCGCAGGGCTGGCAGTAGCTCAGCCATTCGCGCGGGATGGCCGCGAGGTCTTCGGCCGTCCCGCCGGAGCGGGCCCAGTGGAGCGTGTCGACCAGCAGCGCCTTGGCCTCGCCCTCGACGGCTTCGAGCACCGCGCGGGCCATGTGGATGGTCTTCACCTCTGTGAAGATGCCGAATTCGAGATTGACCCTGACCCCGGTGCCCTTGGCCGCATCCACCAGCGTCTGGAACTTGGCGGTGGTGGCGGCCATGTCGGGGTCGCTGGAGACGCACAGGAGGTTCGCCGCGCCCAGCTCGGCGGCGATGTGGACGAGCTCGGTCAGCCACGGATCGGGCGCGCCGGGCATGATCCACGCGACCTCGCAGTCGAGGAATTCCACTCCTGCGTCCTGCGCTTGCCGCCGGATGGCGCGGGTGGTGGCCGGGGTCCACGTCTCCTTCTCGACCCACATCCCGCCGAAATCGAAGTCGCTCGCGGCGGCGCATTCGATCAGCTGGGCGGGAGTGGCCTCGGGCATGATCCCGGCGGCGAGCGAGATCAGGCGGCGGCTCACAGCGTCTGGCCGTCGTCGAGCACGAAGTCCGTCCCCGTCACGAACTCGCTGGCGTCCGAGCACAGGAACAGGATCATCGCGTCCAGCCCCTCCTCGCCCATCAGCCGGCGCTTGGGAAAGCGCGCGATCTGTTTCTGCCCGCCCTCGGTGTCGAACCACGCGTCGTTGATCGCGGTGCGGATGTAGCCGGGGGAGACGGTGTTGACGTTGATCCCGGCCCGCGCCCATTCCCTCGCCAGCGTCCGGCCAGCCTGCACCACGCCCGCCTTGCTCGCGGCATAGGCCACGAGGCCGGGGGAGGGCTCGAAGGCGGTGATCGAGGCGATCAGCACGATCCGACCGTTGGTGACGCCGTTCGCGATCATCCTGCGCGCGCCTTCCCGTGCAGTAAGGATCGCGCCCTTCAGGTTGATCGCGAGGGTCTGCTCGATCTCTTCTTCGGAGATGGCGGTCGCCATCCCCGCGCCGTCGACCCCGGCATTGGCGATCACGGTATCGACCACCTTGCCGAAGATCGCGTCGGCCTCGTCGAACCCGGCGATGATGTCGGCCTCGCGCGCGACGTCCATGCGGATCGCGGCGGCGTTCGGGCCGATTTCGGCGGCGAGAGCCTCGAGCCGGTCCTTGCGCCGCGCACCCAGCGCCACCTGCGCGCCGCTCGCCGCAAGGATGCGCCCGAAGCGCGTGCCGAGGCCCGAGGACGCGCCGGTGACGAGCGCGGTGCGCCCCTTGAGGTCGAAGGAGAAGCTCATGTTCTGCTCATCCCCTCGTCATTGCGAGGAGCCGAAGGCGACGCGGCAATCCATGGCCGAACCGTGCCGCGAGCGGAACTGTCGGGCCATGGGTTGCTTCGCCTCCGGCTCGCAATGACGAAGAGAGGTTAACCGACAGCCGGCAGCTCCCCGTTCACATACTTCATCAGCGTCGTCTGGAAGTGGCGCACGCGGCTGTCCTGGTAGTGGCCGAGCTCCATCAGCCCGTCCTTCATCGCCTTCATGCCCTCCTGCACATAGGGGAGGTTCGCCATGTCCTGATCGAAGACGTTGGCAAGCTGCGGGCCCATGATGTCGTTCGCCCAGGCGAAGGGCTCGTCGTCGGGGATATAGGTCGGCGCGACCGCCCGCGGGCGCTGTTCGCCCTTCTTGGTCGGGAACAGCAGGCGGATTTCCATGATGCACCAGTCCGGCGTGTCGCCCGGCAGCCAGCGGTAGACCAGCGTCGGCAGGAAGCCGATCCACGGCGCGAAGTTGGGGAAGATGTTGTAGGTGAAGTTGTCGAGGATCTCGGTGTCGGCGGCGTCCGAATAGTCGTAGCCGTATTGCTCGGCGAAGCCCTTGCGCCCCGCCTCGGCCAGCACCTTGCGCGCGCCGAGCGGATCATCGGCGTCGTAGCCTTCCACGGGCTCCTCGCTGGCCGAGAAGCGGCGGTTGGTGCGCGCGTCCTGCCCGCCCGAGAACTCGTTCATCTTCTCGAGCACGTAGTCCGAATTCTTGCCCTTCACGTGCGGGGAGAGCACGCCCGAAGGCGTGATCGCGCGGTTGAAGTGATCGCCGATGAGGTCATACCGCGTGTTGGCATCGCCGAGGAAGGCGAGCAGCTGCGGGTGGGTGGTGATCGAGTGCCACGCTTCCATGAAGGCCTCGGCGGTCGCCTTCCAGTTGGCGGGGATCTTCTTCTGCACCCACATGCCGGTGTAGCGGTTCTCGAAGTCGTAGCGCTCGTAATGCGAGGCCGCCGGGCCGAGCCAGGTCTTGAAATCGGGCAGGGCGTGGTTCTCGGTGAGCATGACGAAGCCCTGCCACAGCTCGACGCGCGCCTGCGGCAGGTCCATGTCCTTGCCTTCGAGATGCTTGAAGTCCCACGAACAGGGGATTTCCTTCAGCGAACCATCATTGCGCCAGGTGAAGCCGTGGAACGGGCAGCGCAACTGGACCGAGGCCCCGCTTTCGGTGCGCAGCTTGCGGCCGCGGTGGAGGCAGGCGTTGTAGAAGGCCTTCACGCTGCCGTCCTTCTGGCGGATCAGCAGGAAGCTCTTGCCGGCGATGTCGAAGACGACCGTGTCGCCGGGCTCGGGCATCTCGTCCTCGCGCGCAGCGAAGAGCCAGACATTGGGCCACATCTTTTCGCGCTCCAGACGCGCGAAGTCCTCCGAGATATAGGGCGCCACCGGCAGCGGATCGTCGCCCATCTCGATATGCGATTCCTCGAAGAGGTAATCGGGCGCGCGGCGGGTGTCGCCGTTGAGCATGTCGGTGTAGCTGATCCCCGGGCAACGGTCGCCGCGGGCAATGTCCTTGATCTCGTTCATGGGGCTTTTCCGGTCCTCATCGGGGGGTCGTGGGTTCGGGCCCCCGCCTCTCGTCCTCGCACTTTGTGCAGTGTCTCCGGCGCAGAATATCACACAGCTTGAGGCCGAGAACCCCTATCGGATTGGAGAGGAAAATGGGTCTGACGGGCAAAATCGCCGCCTTGGGCGACATCATGCAGCTGGCCTATGTGCCCGAGGATTTCGACGCGGCGGTGGCCTATTGGACGCAGCTGATGGGCGTCGGGCCGTTCTTCCTGATCGAGGGCATTCACCTCGATGGCATGAAGTATCGCGGCCAGCCGACCGAGGCGGTGTTCGACCTCGCGCTCGCCTATTGGGGCGACCTGCAGATCGAGCTGATCCGCCCGCGCGACGACCACCCCTCGATCTACCGCGGCGAATATGGCGCGACCGGCAACGGGCTGCACCATGTGTGCATTCTGGTCGACGACCTCGCCCACGCCCGCGCCGTGTGCGAGGCGGAGGGGGCCGAGGTGGTGATCGAGGGGACCTTCGGCACCAGTCAGGTGATCTATGTCGATGCCGGCGGCGGGCCGGGGACGCTGGTGGAGATCCTCCAGCAGGCCAAGGACGGGCCGGACCTGTTCGGGATGATCAAGGCGGCCGGGATCGGCTGGGATGGCAGCGAGCCGTTGCGGCGTCTTTGATTTCCGCACGCCCCTCCGGGCGCGCGGTCCTCGCTAGACGCGCAGCAAAGCTGCGCCCGCTGCGGGCGGCCATTCGGCCTTGCGACGCCTGCGGCGTCGGTTCAGTGCAAACCGCTCATGGAGGCGCTGGTCCGGCCCCCCAGGGCCGCGAGCGCACGCGCGCGAGCCGCAGGTGCTCGATCCCGCAGGGATCGAAACAGCACCGAGGACGCAGCCGCGGAGGCGGCTGCGCTAATCAGACGCGCCCAGGTAACCCAGCTGCCCGGCCTTGAAGATCGTCTGCGCGCGGTTCACGCTGTCCAGCTTCTCGCCCGCGCGGTGGATGTGGTAGCGGATCGTGGCGTGCGACCGGTTGAGGATCATGCTGATCTCCTTGTCGGTCTTGCCGATCGCCGCCCAGCGCAGGCACTCGACCTCGCGCTTGGAGAGCACGCAGTCCGAAGGGATGCGCCGCTTGGTGCGGTTGGCCTGCACGTAGCCCGCGACAAAGCACCGCGTCACCATCGCGAAGAGCGCGCCATATTCGGCGAATTCGGCCGAGAGGTCCTCCTTGTCGCGGTCCATCGAGATGAAGCTCGAGGCGGAAATCTGGCCGAAGGGCGGATGGGTCGGGATCACGATCGCCGCCTTGCACAGCGCGCGCTTCTCGAAATCGGCGAGGTCGATCTCGGAAAGGTAGTGGTTGCGCCAGCGGGTGTTGAAGCCGTGGCGGCTGACCCAGAAGGGCTCGCTTTCGTAACGGCATGCGCGCGGCAGCGGCGAGTGCAGTGCGAGGCGGTGGTCCTCCCACCAGCGCGCGCCGTCATCGAGCCAGCGGAAGATATCGGCGTTGAGGATCGTGCCGTCGACATCGACCATCGGTTCCTTGGAACTGATGTCATCGCACACCGCGATCTGCATCCCCCGCTCCTGCGCGATGCGGGCGAGGTTGACCGCGGCATCGTGGATGTCCTCGGGGCAGGTGATGGTCACGCTGTCGAGCAGCTGTTCGAGCGATTCGCGTCCTTGCGGCGTGCGCAGTTCGACAACATTCGTAGCCATCCCCAGCCTTGCTCCTCTCTTTGTTTTCTGATTCGGAAGACTACCGCAATTTTTCGGAATCTCCTCATCATTTACGTAGGGGAATGCGAGCCCATGCGGGGCTAGCGAAAGGGATAGGGAGAACGGAACGGATGGCATTTGCGGGCGCGAATTTCGGGGTGGTGGTGAAGGCGCTGGCGGGGGCGATCCCGGCGGAGCGGCCCGCGCTGGTGCATGGGAGCCGGGTGGTGAGCTGGGGCGAGCTCGATGCGCTCACCGACCGGATCGCGGCGGGCCTTGCCGCGCGCGGCCTCAAGCCCGGAGACATCGCCGGGCAGATGCTCAGGAACACGCCCGACTACCTGCTCGCCTACTTTGGTTGCGTGAAGGCGGGCGTGGTGCCGGTCAATGTGAACTACCACTACAAGGCGCGTGAGCTGGCTGACATCTTTACCCGCTTCGGGCTGAAGGCGCTGTTCACCGAGAGCGATTTTGCCGAGATGGCGCGCGCGGCCATGCCCGAGGGCACGCTGACGGTCGATGTCGGGGACGAGGAGTGGGCTGCGCTGGGCGAAACCGCGCTGCCCGCCGATTTCGCGATTCACGGCGACCCCGAGGCGCTGTTCCTCACCGCCACCGGGGGCACCACGGGGATGCCCAAGGCGGTGATGTGGCCGATGGATCAGGCGTGGCAGGCGTTCAATATCGGCCTGTGGCAGCAAGGGCCAGGGCAGCCGCCCTTCGTGGCCGCATCGCTTGACGAGCAGGTGGCACGCGCGGCGTCGATCGGCCCCGAGCACCCGGCGAGCACCTCGCCGCTGCTGCTGCTCTCGCCGCTGATGCATGGCGCGGGGCAATTCACTGCGGTGATCCACTTGCTCAAGGGCGGCACCCTGGCGCTGCTGCCGGGGCCGAAGTTCGACGCCGATCTGGCGCTGGACGAGGTTGCTCGGATCGGGGCGCGCGGCATCTTCATCGTCGGCGACGCCTTCGCCCTGCCGCTGGCCGACCGGCTCGACGCGCGCGGCGACGGGGCGGAGGTGCTGGCGTCGCTGCGGAGCATCACCTCCTCGGGGGCGGTGTTCTCGCCTGCCTTGAAGCAGCGGCTGATCGCCCACGCGCCCCGGCTGACAATCGTCGACGCGCTCGGCTCGTCCGAAAGCTCGGGCACCGGCATCGTCATCACCACCGCGGCGGGCTCGACCGGCGGCGGCAAGTTCCAGCCCCTGCCCGGGCGCGAGACAAAACTGTTCGACGAGCACTTCAACGAAATCCCCCCCGGCTCCGACGGCGTCGGCATCGTCGCGCGCACCGGGCCGCTGCCGCTCGGCTATCTCGGCGAGGACGAGAAGAACGCCCAGACCTTCCCCGTCATCGGCGGCAGGCGCTGGCTGATGACCGGCGACCGCGCGCGCTGGTCGCCCGACGGCACCCTCGAATTCATCGGCCGCGACAACATGTGCATCAACACCGGCGGCGAGAAGGTGTTTCCCGAGGAGGTCGAGGCGGTGCTGCTCGAGCATCCGGGGGTCAAGGACGTGCGCGTGGTGAGCCTCCCCGATCCGCGCTTTGGGAGAAAGATTGTCGCTGTGGTCCAGCCCGAGGGCGCGCCAGAGAGCGACGGACTCGAAGCCGCACTCGACACCCACGCCCGCGCCGGGCTGGCGGGCTACAAAATCCCGCGACTCTATGTGCTCACCGGGCAATCGCTCCGCCTCAACAACGGCAAGCCCGACTACAAGACTGCGCAGACGATTGCGGAGGGGGCAGTGTGAGAGCGACAGGTTTCGGTTGTTCGCCTTGCAGGGGTGAATGGCGGCAGGTGGGTCGGAAACCGCTCTAGAAGCAGACATTCTCGAGGTGATCCAGTTGGACCGCTACGCGCCTCACTTTCGGTCGTGCGACCGCTTCATTCGAGACACTGAAGGCGCAACACACCCGGCTGTGGAAGAACACGTCTCCGCACAGGCCAGGTGAACCTTCAAGTAGCGCTCAGCTCCGCAAACATCTGCGATGTGCGCTGGAATCGCCCCCGGATCAGGTCGAATCCACCGAATAGCGCCAGCATCGGGCCGAACAGCGGATGATTGCACATGGGCCGGTCGCGTCTGATCTCGATCAGTCCCTTGCGTGACAGATATTCAAGTGCCGACACCGCCCAGAACGGTGCACCCTGCGTCAGCGACAGGCGATCAACGAAAAGGCCCGCCTTGATGGCTGCTTTACGAAATGATTCGGGCGTGAAGACCACCCAATGGCGCGGGGCGTGAAGCCCCCCCCAGCTATGGTGGCGGAAAAGCCGAGCGTCGAGGCTGTCATGATTGGGTGTCTTGATCAGGATGCGCCCTCCAGGTTTCAGGAGACCTCGCACCTTGGACAATACCGCGACCGGATCATCGACATGTTCGATCAAGTTCAGCATGAAGATAACATCAAAGCGTTCGGCGGTATCGAAATCTTCGATTCGACCAAGGAAGAAATCATGCGCCGCAGCCCGCGCTGCATCCTCGGCCGATCCGTCGATATCGACGACTTGAGTGCGCGTCAGGCGGGGCTCGACTGCTTTAGCCTGAGTCAGTAGCCAGCCGGAGCCGCCGCCAACGTCGAGCGCGGACAGGGTTTCGCCGTGAACTCTGGCAAAGAGCTTGGCGAAGGTGCGCCGGTCTAACCCTTGCTTGATCCGCTCGGCGAGCGAGAGCTTGCCGGGCGAGAAACTGTAATAGGTATCAGGGTATATTTCGCTGAGGCGACCTCGCGGTACCGGGTCGATCGACAAAGCGTCACAGGCCCCGCAACGCAAATAGTTGAAGCTTTCGGATGTCGACAGATATTCTACGTCGCGCGCGCATGCCCAATGTGTGAGATCGGACGAGCCGCAGGCCAGGCAGATCATCGCCTTTGCTCCCGCATCAGTTCCGCGAAAGTGCCCAGGTAGCTGGCGCGGCGTGCGTCAAGCAGCTCGGATAGCGAGGTCGTCTCGAGAAAAGCTTCGAGCTCGCCCAGGCGCGTGTAGCTGATCTGCGGCTCGAGGTGGTGGAGGAGGTGACGATTGAAGCCGACGCCGCCAAAAATGCGATCGAATGGCCCATCGCCGAACAGACGCGTAACCGAATCGCCCTCGTCCCGCATCCCTGGTGTCGGGCGATGCTCAAGCAGTTGGCGAATGGTGGCGAAGAACGGGAAGGCGATGCCGATACCGCCGAGCCAGGCGAGCACCGCAGGCCACCAGCCCAGCCACAGCAACACGCCGACGATGACGGCGTGCAAGAATAGGCCGCGCAACAGCGGAGCCCGACAAGCCACGGCGACGTTTGCGCGAGTTTGGCGGTTACGCGCGCGGAACACGCGCAGCGCATGGACGCCGGTCAACATCTCGATGACGAACATCGGGGTCAACGCGTGACGATAAGAGACCTCGGTGTCACCGTCGCGGCCGAGGTGACGGTGATGCTCAGCATGCGTTGCACGATAGGCGGCGATTGACGTACCGACGAACCAGCATACCAGCCAATCGGCCAGTCGATCATTGGTTTTGCGGCTCGCAGCGAGATTGAAATGGGCCGCTTCGTGAATGAATAGCTGGAGGTAGGCGACCAGAAATCCGACGCCGATCGCGCCGACAGCAGCGCCACCTAGTCCGGCAACGATACCGCTGGCCTGCCCTATCAGCACGAGCCAGCCGGTAAGAGCGGCATAGCCCAGCGCGATGTCGACCAGCACCCGGCCATAATGGGGTGTCAGCGACTTGCGGAAGGCAGCGTAGCGTTGCCCCGTCTCGACAAGCATGCGCTGCCGGAAGGCCGCGCGGGTCAATAGTGGCGTCTCGGCCGCCAGAATAGGCTCGTAAAGCATGGGAAAAAGCTAGCCGAAGATGGCTAACGACAGGTTAAGGGCGGCTTTTTTCGCAGCCGCAGGGCGACGCGCCGGGATATGGAAATTGCTGCTTTTCTTTCTCAGCAAAGAGCCGCCAAACCATACGTGGTCCAGCTATCGTCGAGGATCATTTCGCAGTGAATGGCGGGTTTCGGGGAGCCGAAATACTGCGGTGACAGGCTTTCATGGGGTCGATAGCCGAACGCCCGCTTTTTTGGCGGAGCTGGGGCGATAGCGGACTCCTCGCATCATCGCTCCGCACCCGCTTTCCAACCCCTCCCGCGCAACAATCATGCCCCTGCCCGTACAAAAGATTCACGGGTGGATTCGAATGATTCAATCACCATATTTTTCTTCACAGATTCAATTTGGGGCTTGCGGGGTCCGCGACTCAAGCTTGGTCCATGCGTCGCGGCTTTGACACGGGTCTGAAACACCCCCGTCATGGTAACTAGGTGCTTAATCGCCGATTGACGGGAGTCGCCACGTGATTCATCATCTAGTGGTTCGGCGCAAATCGGACCCCCAACCCATGGTGACTTCCCCGCCGCTCCCCCAGCGGAGTGATCGGGAGAGGAGTCGCTGCGGACCACGGGCCCGCCGCGCGCTCAGAACGGGATCGACCGACCTGTCAGCACGCCCGGATGCGGGCGAACTGTTGGCAAGTCTGTGGACCCGCCGGTATAGAACAGAATCAGAACATGGCCGCTTGTGCCATAGTGACGATTCGGGGGACAAGTGGGGCTTCAGATGGATTTCAAGGCGAGCGAAAACGTGCCGGATACTGCGACCAACGAACTCGAGACCGGCGTGATCGCGGGGGATGAAAAGGCTGTTACGATGAAGACCACCGATACCGGCTCCGATGCCCTGATCGCCGCCAAGGCCGGCGAGGCGCTCGCGGGCGCGATGGCTGCGGCCGTGAAGGACGCCGCCAAGACCGACAGCAAGAAGGTCAACGACCGGCGCTTCACCATCGTCACCGACCCCTCGCGCGATGCGCGCCTCACCGATTTCGGCAAGGACACCCTAACCGACCGCTACCTGCTTCCCGGCGAGGTCTATCAGGACCTCTTCGCCCGCGTGGCCGATGCCTATGCCGATGACGAGGCGCACGCCCAGCGGCTTTATGACTACATCTCGAACCTGTGGTTCATGCCCGCGACCCCCGTCCTCTCGAACGGCGGCACCAACCGCGGCCTGCCGATCTCGTGCTACCTCAACTCGGTCGAGGACAGCCTCGAAGGGATCGTCGGCACCTGGAACGAGAACGTGTGGCTCGCCTCCAAGGGCGGCGGGATCGGCACCTATTGGGGCAATGTCCGCGGCATCGGTGAGCCGGTCGGCCTCAACGGCAAGACCAGCGGGATCATCCCCTTCGTGCGGGTGATGGACTCGCTGACGCTGGCGATCTCGCAGGGTTCGCTGCGCCGCGGCTCGGCCGCGTGCTATCTCGACATCAGCCACCCGGAAATCGAGGAGTTCCTCGAAATCCGCAAGCCGAGCGGCGACTTCAACCGCAAGGCGCTCAACCTCCACCACGGCGTGCTCGTCACCGACGAGTTCATGCAGGCGGTGCGCGAAGGGGCCGAGTTCGAATTGAAGTCCCCGCGTGACGGTTCGGTCCGCGGCAAGGTCGACGCGCGCTCGCTGTTCCAGAAGCTGGTCGAGACCCGCCTTGCCACCGGCGAGCCCTACATCGTCTTCAACGACACCGTGAACCGCATGATGCCCAAGCATCACCGCGATCTCGGCCTCAAGGTCTCGACCTCGAACCTGTGCTCGGAAATCACCCTGCCGACCGGCATCGACCACCTCGGCAATGACCGCACGGCGGTGTGCTGCCTCTCCTCGCTCAACCTCGAGACCTGGGAAGAGTGGAAGGGCGACAAGCAGTTCATCGAGGACGTGATGCGCTTCCTCGACAACGTGCTGCAGGACTATATCGACCGCGCGCCCGACGAGATGGCTCGCGCCAAGTACTCCGCCTCGCGCGAACGCTCGGTCGGCCTCGGGGTGATGGGCTTCCACTCCTACCTCCAGCAGAAGGGCGTCGCCTTCGAGAGCGCGATGGCCAAGGCGCTGAACCTGCAGATGTTCAAGCACATCCACGCCAAGGCCTCGGAAGCCTCGATGCTGCTGGCGCAGGAGCGCGGGCCCTGCCCCGACGCGGCCGACATGGGCGCGATGGAGCGTTTCAGCTGCAAGATGGCGATCGCGCCGACCGCGTCGATCTCGATCATCTGCGGCGGCACGAGCGCCTGCATCGAGCCGATCCCGGCCAACATCTACACCCACAAGACCCTGTCGGGCAGCTTCATCGTGCGCAATCCGTACCTCGAAAAGCTGCTCGAGAAGAAGGCCAAGAACTCGACCAATGTCTGGAACTCGATCCTCGAGCGGGGCGGCAGCGTCCAGCACCTCGACTTCCTGACGCCGGAGGAGAAGGCGGTCTACAAGACCAGCTTCGAGATCGACCAGCGCTGGCTGCTCGAATTCGCCGCCGACCGCACGCCCTATATCGACCAGGCCCAGTCGCTGAACCTGTTCATCCCGGCCGATGTCGACAAGTGGGACCTGATGATGCTGCACTACCAGGCGTGGGAGAAGGGCATCAAGTCGCTCTATTACCTCCGCTCCAAGTCCGTGCAGCGCGCCGGGTTCGCCGGCGGGGTGGAGGCCGACAACACCTCGGAAGCGCCCAAGATCGAACTCTCCGCCAGCGGGGAGCAGACCGATTACGAGGAATGCCTGAGCTGCCAGTAATCCCGGCAGGGCGCGCGCGGGGGCAGTCGCCTGCGCGCGCCGGCCACGCTCTCAGGGGGGAGAGAAGCCCATGAACGTACCCGTCGCCGCCGCTCTGCTCGGCCTCGCCGTCAGCCTGTGGTTCGGCATTCAGGCGGTGCGCGAGTTGAAGCGCGACACGCCCGGCCATTCGTTCAACGCCGCGATGATCCACATCGCGATGGTGACGATGCTCGTGCCCTTCTGCCTGATCGTGATCTTTGCCTACTGGAATCGCTGAATCCGCGCGGCCACCCGCACCGTATCTGTTATATTGATTGTCTGATTGGAGTACCCGCCCATGTCGCTGCTCGAAGCCCGCAACACCTACAAGCCCTTCCAGTACCCCTGGGCCTATGACTTCTGGAAGCGCCAGCAGCAGATCCACTGGATGCCCGAGGAAGTGCCGCTGGGCGAGGATTGCCGCGACTGGGCGCAGAAGATCTCCGAGAGCGAGCGCAACCTGCTCACCCAGATCTTCCGCTTCTTCACCCAGGCCGATGTCGAGGTGCAGAACTGCTACCACGACAATTACGGCCGCGTGTTCAAGCCCACGGAAGTCAAGATGATGCTCGCCGCCTTCTCCAACATGGAGACGGTGCACATCGCCGCCTATTCGCACCTGCTCGACACCATCGGCATGCCCGAGGCCGAATACTCCGCCTTCCTCGAATACGAGGAAATGAAGGACAAGCACGACTTCCTCGGCCAGTTCGGCGTCGACACCGATGAGGACATCGCCCGCACGCTTGCAGCCTTCGGCGGCTTCACCGAGGGGCTCCAGCTGTTCGCCTCCTTCGCCATGCTGATGAACTTCCCGCGCCACAACAAGATGAAGGGCATGGGCCAGATCGTCAGCTGGTCGGTCCGCGACGAGAGCCTCCACTGCGAGGGCATCATCAAGCTCTTCCACACCTTCTGCGAAGAACGCCAGTGCCTCACCAAGGCGGTGAAGGAGGACCTGATCGACATCTGCCAGAAGACCGTCCGCCTCGAGGACGCCTTCATCGACCTCGCCTTCGAAATGGGCCCGGTCGACGGCATGAGCGCCAAGGAGATCAAGCGCTACATCCGCTACATCGCCGACTGGCGCCTGAAGCAGCTGGGCCTCCAGGAGATCTACATGATCGAGGAACACCCCCTGCCGTGGCTGACCCCGCTGCTCAACGGCGTCGAACACGCCAACTTCTTCGAAACCCGCGCCACGGAATACTCGAAGGGCGCGACGCGCGGCGACTGGAACACCGTGTGGTCGAGCTTCGACAAGCGGCAGAAGGCGAAGGCGGCGAACGAGCCGGGCGCCGAGGGTGAGGCTGAGGCCGGGCTGTTTGGGGCTGAGGCTGCGGAGTAGGGGGTAACGGTTGTAGCTATGAACCTACAGCCCACCTTCGAAGCTGTTCTCGCGCTGTGCGATGATCGCGCCAGCGAATCCCACAGCCTTGAGTTCAAGGCCAAGCAGCCCGGGAAGTTGGAACAAGACAAGGCTGAATTTGCGAAGGATGTCGCTGCGCTCGCCAATCGAGGTGGCGGATTGATAATCTACGGAATATCTGAACACGATGGCGCGGCTGAAGATATCGTGCCTATAACCGATGAAGACCCAGACGGATTAACTCGCCGACTTAGCCAGACCCTCGACGCCATGATCGAGCCAAGACTCGACGGGTTCCAGTCCCACGTCGTAACTGTGCCCACTGGCGGCTTCATCCTGATGTGCGAAATTGGAGGGTCAATTAATGGTCCGCACCGAATAAATTTTGGCAGTAAATGTCGTTTCGTGGTGCGAGAGACAGCATATGTCCGAGATATGACATACGAAGAAATTCGGCAGTCCTTTCTTAAGGAAAACGAAGCATCGGAGAGGATGCGTGCGTTCCGAATAGCGCGCTGTGATGCAGTTGCTGCTGAGGATGCGGCCACAGACGGCGCGCCCGCGAAATGCCTAACCTCTCTTATTCATGAGGGTGCGTTTGCAGGCTACCCGGCGCCGGCGGT
>NZ_LSKQ01000191.1 GCF_001557115.1 Erythrobacter sp. CCH5-A1 | reverse complement strand
CTCCCGAGCACGGCGCGCTCGTCGACACCATGGCGGCGGCGGCCGAACACGATGCAACCATCATCCTGCCCAGATTTTCCGTTGCCGCGATAGGTGGCGGGTCTGCGGCATCATTGTCGATTGCCCAGATGCTCCAGGTCGAAGGACTGGTCGTGGACAGTCGGCCGGAGTTCTGGATGTTCGCGTTAGGCGATCCGCCTTGGGTGGACGATACCGAGCGTACGTGGGGCTTGGCTGCCACAGGTGCCGATCAGAGCGCCTTTACCGGCGCGGGCATCAAATTGGCCGTTCTCGATACCGGCATCGACCTTGCCCACCCCGACATCGCCTCACGCGCAATCAAGCATGCGAGCTTCGTGCACGGGGAAGGCGTGGACGATGTTCAAGGGCACGGCACACACTGCGCTGGCACGGCCGCAGCAGGTCCGCCGCAGGCAGTCAACGTGCCGCGCTATGGCGTCGCACCCGGTGCCGAGCTTTTCGTGGCCAAGGTTCTGAACAATCGCGGCGCGGGCCGCGAGCTCGACATCATTGCTGGAATCGAGTGGGCGCTCGACAACGGCTGCGACATCATCTCGATGTCGCTCGGCCGCGC
>NZ_LSKQ01000190.1 GCF_001557115.1 Erythrobacter sp. CCH5-A1 | reverse complement strand
ACACCTCCACTATGGCACATCGATGCCGTCGGGGGGCGTCCACCCCATCAGCTTTTGGCAAGCGTTCTGCGGTTGCCGCCATTTCCTACATGCTTGCGAGCCGCTAGCATCGACCCGGCTCTTTCCCATTGTCATGCGCGGCCCGCGAGGCCGTTGAAGATCGGTCGGGCGAAACAAGGCCCCGTTCCCCTGTCCGTCCGCTTGTCCGAATTTGAGATAGACAATTGATATGCTTACGATAAATTGATCCCTGCAAAGCGGACAGGGTGTCCGCTTTGTCCGCTTTGCACCGCGTTCAGCCCTTGAACTTGCGCTCAGTCGACGGCGGAAACTTCCCGTGGAGCGCTTTCGCCCGCGTCGGGCGGTCCATAAGCTCGCCGCCGCAATTGGGGCAGCGGTCGTCCAGGTCCTCGGCGCATTCGGCGCAGTAAGTGCATTCGAACGAGCAGATGAAGGCACCCGGCGCATCGGCCGGGAGCAGCACGCCGCAGGTTTCGCAATCGGGGCGCATTTCGAGCATGGCGCAAACCTAGCGCGCCAAGTCGCGTGGCAAAAGGGCAAACCGCGCCCTTCACCCGGTCTTTACAGGTTCCAGTCTATGGAGTGCGGTATGGAACAGGGCAAATTCAATCTCTCGATCGCGGGGCTGGTGGGCCTGCTGATGCTGGCAAGCAGCCCGCTGGGCGCGATGCTCGGGCTTTTCCTCGCCTTCACCGTGGCGTTCTTCGTCGCCCCGTTTCTGTGGATGCTGGCAGGCGCACTGGGCACCGATCTGAATACGATCATGCAGCCCGCGCTGATCACCCTCGGCGTCCTTTATGGCGCGTGGGCGCTTGCGGTGGTTGCGATGCTCGTCACCGCGATCCGCAATGGCAATATGCCGGCTGCGCGGCTGCATATCGCGACGCTTGCATGGCTTGCGGCGGTTCCCCTGATCCTGTGGCTCTCGTCCGAAGCGCTGGTGAAGGCCTGGCCCTGAGCCTCAGGCGGCAGCGACGCGCACCGCTTCGCAGATCGCGTCCACCACTTCTTCGACCTGGCGCTGGTCGTCGCCCTCGGCCATCACGCGGATCACCGGTTCGGTGCCCGAGGGGCGGATCACGAGCCGGCCCTTGCCCGCCAGCGCGGCCTCGGCCTCGGCGATCATTGCCTTCACCGCATCGTTCTCGAGCGGCTTGCCGCCCTCGTAGCGCACGTTCTTGAGCAGCTGGGGCACGGGGTCGAACACATGCAGCAGCTCGCTCGCGGGCTTGCCGCTGCGCACGAGGCTGGCGAGTACGCGCAAGGCCGCGACCGTGCCGTCGCCGGTGGTGGCGTAGTCCAAGAGGATCATGTGCCCCGACTGCTCGCCGCCGACATTGTAGCCGCCCGCCTTCATCGCCTCGAGCACGTAGCGGTCGCCGACCTTGGCGCGCACCAAGTCAAGGCCCCGGCCATTGAGATAGCGTTCGAGGCCGAGGTTGCTCATCACCGTCGCGACGATCCCGCCACCCCTCAGCGAGCCCCGATCCTGCATCCGGCCCGCGATCAGCGCCATGATCTGGTCGCCATCGACCGCGCGGCCCTTCTCGTCGACCACGATCAGCCGGTCGGCATCGCCATCGAGCGCAATGCCGATATCCGCGCCTTCCTCGACCACCTTGGCCTGCAGCGCGGCGATCGCGGTCGAGCCCACGCCGTCGTTGATGTTGGTGCCGTTGGGGGTGACGCCCAAGGCCACGACATCCGCCCCCAGCTCCCAGATCGCCGAGGGGGCGACCTGATAGGCGGCGCCATGCGCGCAATCGACCACGACCTTGAGGCCATCGAAGCGGACATCCGAAGCGACCGACTGCTTGACCGCGTGGATATAGCGCCCGCGCGCATCCTCGATCCGCCGCGCGCGGCCGATCCTTTCGGCGGGGGCGAGCGGGATGTCGGTCTCCATCAGCCGCTCGATCTCGGCTTCGGCCTCGTCGGAGAGCTTGAAGCCGTCGGGGCCGAACAGCTTGATCCCGTTGTCGGCGAAGGGGTTGTGGCTCGCCGAGATCATCACGCCGAGATCGGCGCGCATCTCGCGCGTCAGGAGCGCGATCGCGGGGGTGGGGAGCGGCCCGGTCATAATCACGTCGATCCCGACCGAGGTGAAGCCCGCCACCAGCGCGCTTTCCACCATGTAACCCGACAGGCGGGTATCCTTGCCGATCACCACGCGGTGCAGGTGTGCCCCGCGCACGAAATGGCGCCCCGCCGCCTGCCCGACCTTCATCGCCGTCGCGGCGGTCATCACCCCGGCATTGGTGCGGCCCCTGATCCCGTCGGTTCCGAACAGCTTGCGTGCCATGAATTCCCCTGCTTTCGCCGGCCTTGCCGATATTGTCTCGCGCTTCTGGCGCGGTTAGGGCGCAAAGGGAAGGGCGAAGCCGCCCGAACAAGGACACGCCATTGCACGATAGCGAAAATACCGGCGCGGCCGGGCAGGGGAAATTCGCGCTGGTTTCGATCCGCCTGCCGGTGGCGCTGACCTTTGCCGCGCTGGTCGGCGGGCTGGGCGCAGGGATCGTGGGCGGGATGGCCGGCGCGCCGCAGGGGGTGTCGGACATCGCCGGGCTGATCGGCGGGCTGTGGCTGCGGGCGCTGCAGATGACGATCATCCCGCTGGTCGCCGCGCTGCTGGTGCTCGGCCTCGTCCAGATGATCCTTGCCGCGCGGGTCGGCACCGCGGCGCGGCGGATGATCGCGATCATGGTCGCGGTGCAACTGGCCGGCGGAGCCTTCACCGCGGTGTTCATGCCGATGCTGCTGCGCGCCTTTCCGGTGCCGCAGGGGGCGGGCGCCTTCCTCGCGCAGACCCCGGCGGATGTGGGCGAGGTGCCCAAGGTGCTCGATTTCCTCGCTTCGCTGGTGTCGCCCAACGTGGTCGCCGCCGCGGCCGAGACCGCGATGCTGCCGCTGACGCTGTTCTTCGTGATGTTCGCGGTGGCGATCACCCGCCTGCCCGAAGACCAGAGCGAGCGGCTGCTCGGCTTCTTCCACGCGCTCGGCAATGCGATGCTGCTGATCATCGGGTGGGTGCTCGCCGCCGCGCCCGTCGGCGTCTTCGCGCTGGCTTACGGTGTCGGCGTGCAGAGCGGGGGCGGGGCCTTCGCTGCGCTGGGGCATTATGTGGTGACGGTGACGCTGATGGGCACCTTCATTTTCCTCCTCGCCTATCCGCTTGCCGCGATCCTCGGCGGCAGGGGGCCGGGCAACTTCGCCAAGGCGCTGCTGCCCGCGCAGGCGGTGGCGCTGTCGACCCAGTCCTCGCTCGCGAGCCTGCCCGCGATGCTCGACTCTGCCGGCCGGCTGGGCCTGCGCCCCGCCACGGCCGAGTTCGTCCTCCCGCTCGCGGTGGTGATCTTCCGCGCGACCAGCGCATCGATGAACCTCGCGGTGGTCTATTACATCGCCGCGCTCGCCGGGGTGGAGGTGTCGCCGAGCGTCGCCATCGCCGGGATCATGATCGCGAGCGTCATCAGCCTCAGCGCGGTGAGCCTGCCCGGATCGATCAGCTTCGTCGTGTCGATCGGCCCGATCGCGCTTGCCATGGGCGTTCCCGTGGAGCCGCTCGCGCTGCTGGTGGCGGTCGAGATGCTGCCCGACCTGATGCGCACATTGGGCAACGTCACCATGAACGTCGCGGTGACCTGCGCGGTTGACCGCAGCGCACAAACCGACAAGACCACACCGACTTGAAGCTGCAACCCTTCGCCCACATCTGCGTTGCTGCTACGAACCCCGCCAGATCATCAAACCGGAGGATACCCATGGCTTTCGCACTTTCCCCGCTGCCCTATGCCGACACCGCGCTCGAGCCCGCGATCTCGGCCGAGACGCTGTCGTTCCACCACGGCAAGCACCACCAGACCTATGTCGACAAGATGAATGCCGCGATCGCGGGCACCGAGCATGAATCGAAGTCGCTCGAGGAAATCGTCGCTGCCTCGCGCGGGACCAACCAGGGCCTGTTCAACAACTCCGCCCAGACCTGGAACCACGCCTTCTACTGGCACTCGATGGCCGCCGAGACGACCGCCGCCTCGCCCGAACTCGCCGCCAAGATCGACGAGGCTTTCGGCTCGGTCGATGCGCTGAAGCAGCAATTGAAGGACCGCGGCACCGGCCACTTCGCGTCGGGCTGGGTGTGGCTCGCCGAGAAGGACGGCAAGCTCTCGATCGAAGAAACCCACGATGCCGACACGCTCGCCGACAGCGGCTTCAATCCGCTGCTGGTGCTCGACGTGTGGGAGCACGCCTACTACCTCGATCACCAGAACAAGCGCCCAGCCTATCTGGATGCGGTGGTCGAGAACAAGCTCAACTGGGCCTTCGCCAGCGAGAACCTCGCGCGCGGCACGGTGTGGACTTACGCGTAAACCGCTGACGGTTTCGGTATGGAAGAAGGCCCGGGGCGGAAACGCTTCCGGGCCTTTCACTTTTCGCCACCCCGGCGCAGCCCGGGGCCCAGTGAAGGAACGTGCTGCGCTTGTCGCTCCGGGTCCCGGCCTGCGCCGGGATGACGACCAGGATGCTAAGGCCGCGAACTCACTCCATTGCCGGCCGCAACCTCATCCAGTTCTTCGAGGATCGCGCTGTGCGCAACGTCATCGTCGGTCGAACGGCGGGGGATCGCGCCGTTGGCCAACATCTCGGACAGCGCGGCGCGGGCGCGGCCGACGCGGCTCTTGATCGTCCCGACCGCGCAGCCGCAGATCGCCGCAGCTTCTTCGTAGGAAAAGCCGCCCGCGCCCACCAGCAGCAGCGCCTCGCGCCGTTCGGCCGGCAGCGTCAGCAGCGCGCGGTGCAGGTCGGACAGGTGGATCGGCTCCTCCTGCCCGGCAGGCGCGGTGAGGATGCGTTCGGCCACGCCCTCGTCATATTCGCCGCGAAAGCGGTTCCTGCGCATGTCGGTGAGGTAGGCATTGCGCAGGATCACGAAGGTCCAGGCGCGCATCGAGGTGCCCGGTTCGAACCGGTCCTGCGCCGCCCAAGCCTTCAATAGCGTCTCCTGCACCAGATCGTCGGCAAGGTCCGGACGCCCGCACAGCCCGCGAGCGAAGGCACGCAGGTGCGGGACAACCTCGGTCAGTTCGCGCTTGAAATCCGACTTCTCCGAAGCCGTCCGCTTGTCGCCCGGGGAGCGCTCCGCATTCACTTGCCGTCGCCCCGGCCGCGGGCGGGGGGTATCGCGTCGAGCCGGTCCAGCAGGTCCTTGAAGTTGTCGGGCAGGGCCTCTTCGACCACCGAATCGTAGAGCTGCTTCAAACCGTCGGCCCATTCGGGCGGGCGCCGCCGGGCGCTCTGGTCGCCTCCGCCCGTGTTACCGCCCTGTCCGTCCATCGAGGCCATCTGCTCGGTCAATCCCTGATCCCGTATCCCGGCCCGCCTTAAGGCCGAACCGGCTGCGGCGAAAGCTTCGCGCGGGGCATGATACCATGCACGAGGCGATCCCGCATGCCGGGTTTGGACGATTCGGGAACGATGCGCTACCTGTTTGGTTCCGCCACCGGGCCGTGCCGTCCCGTTCCGGCACTGCCGCCCCACAGGAACCGCGCAACATCGAACCGCTTGCCCTTCATGCCGATGCGCCCGATCTGGCCATGCCGGGTTCCGCCGGGCAGGATTCGTCGGAGCGGGCGCGGCGCTGGCTGGTGCTCTATCCGCGCGCGATCCCGCTGCTGATCTTCCTCGCGCTCGCTGCGATCACGGCCCTCAGCGTCTTTTCGATCGAGAGCAACGCCCGCGCCCGCGAACGCGCGCAGATGCGCGAATATGCGCAAAGCCTGGCTGCCGCGCTCGACCGCAGCGGGAGCGGCTTCACCTCCTATCTGCGCGCGGGCGCGGCGCTATTCGCGAGCGTCGACGAGGTCAGCCCCGACACCTTCGACAATTTCGTGCGCGCGCTGAAGCTCAACACCGAATATTCGGGCGCGGAAGGGATCGGCTGGATCCCGGTGCTCGAAGCGCGCGATCTACCCGCTTTCCTTGAGCGCACCCGCAAGACCCAACCGGCCTATCCCGATATCTTTCCCGCGCCCGCCAGCGCCACCGGCCGGGTCGCCCCCGTGGCGATGTTCGCGCCGGCGACCGCGGTGAACCGCCGCGCGCTTGGCTACGACATGTATTCCGATGCCGCCCGCGCCGCCGCCATGGCCGAGGCGGAGCTGACACTGCGCCCGGCCGCCTCGGGCCGGATCGTGCTGGTGCAGGAAACCAGCGGCACCGCGCGCGCCTTTGCGATCTACATGCCGGTGTTCCGGATGGGTGCGGACAGCAAGGGCGCGGCGGGCGAGACCGAACCGGGCGGACGGCGGCTGGCGGGCTTCGTCTACACCCCGTTCCGCGCGCGCGAGTTTCTCGATTCGGCGCTGGACCGGCAGGGCGCGATGCGCTTCGGCGTCAGGCTCTATGATGGCGAGATCGGCACCGGGCACCTGCTGGTGGCGGATTCGATTGCCGATGCTGCCCGCGACACGGTGACCCAGGATGTCACCATCGCCGACCGCAAGCTGAAGCTGGTGATCGAGCATGCCGACCACCGGGTGCTTTCGCCGCTGTCGATGGTGACGCTGGTGTTCGGCCTCGCGCTCGCCAGCCTGCTGATGCTGCTGGCGCGGCTGCTGACCCAGCAGGCTTTCGAGGATCAGGCACGGCTGGCGTTCTTCGAGGAACAGCATTCGATCCGCAACTCGCTGACCCGCGAACTCAACCACCGGGTCAAGAACACGCTCGCCAACGTCTTGTCGATCCTCTCCCTCACCCGCCGCCGCGCGAGCGGGCTCGACGATTTCGCAGACAGCCTCGAGGGCCGCATCCGCGCGCTCTCGGCGACGCATGACCTGCTGACCGTGACCGACTGGGGCACCACCCCGATTCGCGCAGTGATCGAGGCCGAGCTCCAGCATTTCCGCGAGGCGCTGGATGATGCGATCCTGCTCGACGGGCCCGAGCTGGAACTGGCGCCCAATGATGCGCTGTCCTTTGGCCTTGCGGTCCACGAACTGGCCACCAATGCCGCCAAATATGGTGCGCTGAGCGTCCCCGGCGGCAAGGTCACGATCCGCTGGTGCCGCGGAAACGATCCGGCGGCCGAGACCGAATGGGCCGAGGTCGAATGGCGGGAAACCGGAGGGCCGCCCGTGGCGCATGAACGCCGCCGCGGCTTCGGCACCGAACTGATCGAGAAGGTCGTCGCCCACGAGCTGCGCCAGCCGGTGACGCTCGATTTCGCGCCTTCGGGCGTGCGCTGCGTGCTGCGGGTGCCGGTGCGCCGGCCGGCGGATTTCCGGATCCGCGAGCGCGAGGCGGACCGGCGGGTGCGGAAGCCTTGAGGCTTTGTCTCCCCTCCCCTTGGGAAGGGGCTGGGGGTGGGGGCTCTGCCCTGCGAGATGTCGAACCCCCATCCCCAACCC
>NZ_LSKQ01000189.1 GCF_001557115.1 Erythrobacter sp. CCH5-A1 | reverse complement strand
GGCCAAAACGATGACGCATCAGCGCATCGATGATCGCCTGCAGCCGCTCGTTCTCTGCCCGGAAAACCTTGAGAATATCCAGCTCGTGGGCCTGTTCGAGGACGAGCGCACGCAGCGCATCAACGTCATCGGGAAGGTCCGCTTCCATCAGCATGTGTAGGTTGAATCAGTCCGCACGCACCCCGTCAAGCGGCAATCTGGGGCGCGATCGGACGGCGTCCGCCATGCACGCGGCGCCAGTCCAGACCCTCGAGCAAAGCACCCAGTTGGGCAGCGG
>NZ_LSKQ01000188.1 GCF_001557115.1 Erythrobacter sp. CCH5-A1 | reverse complement strand
GCTGCAGGCGGGTTTCGCCGGGCTCTACAAGCTGCTGCGCCTGCCCGTGGTGCCGATCGCGGTCGATAGCGGGCGGCTCTATCACCACGCGATCAAGCGGCCGGGGCGGATCACCTACAAGGTCGGCGAAACGATCCCCGCGGGCCTCGCGCGCGAGGATATCGAGGCGCGGGTGCACGCGGCGATCAATGTGCTGAACGGGTAGGGCGGCGAGCGCCGCGACCGCTTTCGGGTCGGGGACGGATTAGGCGGAATGACCGCAAGTGGGTGGGTAGCTGCCACGCCACCCGCACCGTCACCCCGTGCTTGACACGGGGCTTGGCTTTTCTTCCTCGCGCTATGCACCCGAGTCAGCCAAGCCCCGTGTCAAGCACGGGGCGACGAGGTGGGGATGTCCGGCTTGGGGTCGTTGCACGAACCCGCTTCGCGGGAGTGTCGCTGGCGGCGAGGGTGATGTAGAACGAC
>NZ_LSKQ01000019.1 GCF_001557115.1 Erythrobacter sp. CCH5-A1 | reverse complement strand
CGACCGACCTTGCGGGCGTGCGCTACCTCTCGGGCGCGGGGATCACGGGCAAGGGGATGATCGCCTTCTTCGAGAAGCTGCGCGGCAACGAGATCCGCTCGGGCTACAGCCAGGCCGACGAAGCAGCCTATGGCCGCACCCACCCGCTCACCGGTGACCGCATCCAGGTGCTGCGCGGGCTGCTCGACAAGGACCCGGCGTGGGACACCCCGCCCGATCCCGAATTGCAGGAGCGCTTCGTGCGCGCCAAGGCCAAGCTGTTCGGCTTTCTGTCGGAGCCGCCGCGCACGCTCGCGGCCTATCCGCCGTCCGATACCAGCGTGCCCGCGCGCTACGCCCGCGCCTATGCCTATCACAAGGATGCGCGAATCGACATGGCGATTGCCGAGACCGACGCCCTTCTCGCCGCCGAGCCCGACAATCCGTGGTTCCTCGAACTGAAGGGCCAGGTGCTGCTCGAGAGCGGGCGGCCCAAGGAAGCGCTGGTGCCGCTGCGCCGCGCGACCGAGCTGACCCTCGCCCAGCCGCTGATCGCGGGCCTGCTCGGCCACGCGCTGATTGCGACCGAGGACCCGGCCAATTTCGAGGAGGCCGAACAGGTGCTGCGCGCCTCGGTGCAGAAGGACCGTTACAACCCCTTCGCGTGGTACCAGCTCGGCGTGGTCTACGAAGCGCGCGGCGATATCCCGCGCGCGCGCCTCGCCAGCGCCGAGGTGCAGGTGATGAAGCAGCAATACACGCAGGCGCTCGCCAATGCGCAGGCCGCCGAGCCCTATCTGCCCTATGGCTCGCCCGACTGGATCCGCGCCCAGGATGTCGCGCTCGAAGCGCGCGCCGAACTGGAACGCGTCAAGAACCGGCGCTAGGCTGCCGACAGCCCTTTCGTTATCAAGGCCACCATGTCCACCGACGCACCCTCCGCCTTGCGCAACACGCTGCTGACCGCGCTCCTCGCGCTGACCTTCGGCTTTCTGGGCGCGGCGGCGTGGTCGTACAGCGGCCTTGCCGACAACCGCACCCGCAGCTTCCTGCTCGCCAACCCCGATCTGCTGCCGCAGATGGCGCAGGCCTACGAGGAACAGGAAGCGGCCAAGCGGCTCGCCAAGATGGGCGGCGCGGTGTTCGAGGAGTTTCCCGGCGTCGTCCTCGGCAACCCCAAGGGCAGCCGCGTGCTGGTCGAGTTCACCGATTACCAGTGCCCCTATTGCGAGGCGAGCCTCAAGGACGTGAACCGCCTGATCGCCGAGGACCCCAATCTCAAGGTCGTGATCCGCGAATGGCCGATCTTCGAAGGCTCGGACGCGGCCTCGCGCATGGCGCTCGCCGCCGGGATCCAGGGCAAGTATCCCGCCTTCCACGATGCGATGTTCAAGATGGGCGATATCGAGGCGGCGGCCAAGGCGGCCGGGCTGGATATGGCCCGGGCGACACGCGACGCGGCCTCGCAGGCGGTGACCGACGAGATCGCCAAGAACCTCGAGCAGGCGCGCGCGCTGGGCTTTACCGGCACGCCCGCATGGGTCGCGGGCAAGACCCCGATCGGGGGCGCGGTAGGCTACGAGAAGCTCAAGCAGGCGCTCGCTGCCGCCGACAAGGCCGGTTGAAGGGCGGGGGGCGATGATGCGCACGATGCTGTCTGCCGCCTTGGCCGGCGCGCTGCTCGCCACGCCTGCAGGCGCCGGCGAAACGCCCGCGATCGATTATGCCGCCGAGCGCGCGGCGATCGGGCGCTATCAGGACGCCAACCAGCGGCTGCAGGATATCGGCTTCCGCCTCGCCCGCGCCAATGCCGCCTTCTGCCCCAAGGTGGTTCCCAGCATCGGGCTGCAGGTGCAGGACATGGCAAGCTACGGCGCGCCCGACATTGCCCGCAAGGCGCTGGGCCTGACGCGCGATTTTGCCGTCAATGCCGCCGCCGCGGGCTCTCCGGCGGCACTGTCGGGAGCCTTCGCGCGCAACCGCGAGATCGTGCGGCTCGAGGGCTTCGATCCCAACGAATGGCCCGCGCGCCCGCCGATGGCGTGGGAGCGCACCACCCGCGCGCATGACCATATCGATGCGATGCTGACCGAGCACGGCGGCATCGCCATCACCTTTGCGGACGGCACCGATGTGCGCGTCACGCCGGTCGAGGTCTGCGCCACCCGCTTCGATCTCTACGCCGGCGAGGACCGCGCCTTTGCCAACGGGGTGCGGGTGATCTTCGGGATCGATTCCCCTTCCTTTGCCTATGACGAGCCGGTCTTCGCGGCGCTGGTCGCCCATGAACTGGCGCATAATGTGCTGGGCCACGACGCCTGGCTCGACCGCAACGGGCGAAAGATCAAGAATGTGCGCCGGATCGAGCGCGAGGCCGACCGGCTGGTGCCGTGGTTGCTCGCCAATGCGGGCTATGATCCGGCGGCGGGGGCCGAATTCATGACCCAGTGGGGACGCAAGCACGACGCGGGCCTCAAGCTGCGCACCACGCATGACGGCTGGGACGAGCGCGCCGAGAACATGGCCGCCGAAGTCCCCCAGGTCCGCACGCTGATGGCCGCCGCAGGCAAGGCCGACTGGGCCGCGCATTTCCGCCGCGAGATCGACGCGCCATTATAATGCGACGCCGCCTCCGCGATGTGGCCGGACTTGCGCCAAGCCGTTGCCCTCCCGAGGCGGCGCGGGCGAAAGCCCGTGTGGTTTGCGACGAATTGAGTTAGACCACGCTGATTATGGCAGTGCTCCAGATCCAGGCAGCGCCGTTCTTCGCGAGCAAGAACCGGGCGTTCTGGAACCTCCAGTTCGTCGGCTGGGGCGGGGCCTTCGTGTATCGGGCGGTGCTGGTGTTCTCCAACGCCCAGCCCTTCGCGCTGCTGGCGCTGGCGCTTATCTCGATCGTTACCGGCTTTTCGATCAGCCTCCTGCTTTCCGTGATTTACCGGGTGCTGATCCGGCAAAGTCCGCTGTTCACATGGGGCATGACCGCAGTGGTTCTGTCGGCGGCGGTCATCATCAACACCTCGATCGATGCCTGGGTGCAGGGCGTCTATTACGGCTCAAGCCGCGAGACGACCTTCGCGCAGCTGTTCGTTGGCCTGTCTTACCTTCCCTTGACCCTGCTCGGCGGGTGGAGCGCGCTCTATTACGCGATCAACTTCTTCCTCACCGTGGAACAGCAGGCCGACCGGCTCGAGCGGCTGGAAGCGCAGGCCACCGCCGCCCAGCTCGCGATGCTGCGCTACCAGCTCAACCCGCACTTCCTGTTCAACACCCTGAATTCCATCTCCACGCTGGTGCTGCTGAAGCAGACCGAACCCGCCAATGCGATGCTGACGCGCCTCTCGGGCTTCCTCCGCCACACCCTGATCGCCGAGCCGGGAAGCCAGGTGACGCTGGCGCAGGAGATCGAGACCTTGCAACTCTATCTCGATATCGAGCGCATGCGCTTCGAGGAACGCCTGCGCACCCATTTCGAGATCGAGGATGCGGCGCTGCCGGCGCAGCTCCCCGCGATGCTGCTCCAGCCGCTGGTCGAGAATGCGATCAAATACGCCGTCAGCCCGCAGGAGGAAGGCGCGCGCATCGCGCTCACCGCGCGGGTGATCGGCGAAAGGCTGCGCCTGACCGTCGAAGACACGGGGCCGGGGGCCGATGACACTCCGCGTGATCCGGGCGCACCGATCGTGCCCGGCCGCCCGGTCTCCACCGGCGTCGGCCTCGCCAATATCCGCAACCGCCTTGCGCAGGCCTATGGCGACAACCACCTGTTCGAAACCAGATCCGAAGCCGGGGGCGGCTTCACCGTGCTGATCGAAATTCCCTTCACCCGCGCCGACAGAGCCGGGGAAGCGGCAGCACCCGCCACGCCGGGTGCCGGGCCAGAAATCGGGAATCCCGCGGGCGGGAGCGACAATATCGTTCCCCTCATCCCCCCCAAAACCATCGGAAAAACCGCATGACCATCAGAACCATCCTCGTCGACGACGAAAAGCTCGCGATCCAGGGCCTTCAGCTGCGGCTCCAGCCGTTCGAGGACGTCGAGATCATCGACACCTGCGCCAACGGGCGCGAGGCGATCCGCAAGATCAAGACCGAGAAGCCCGATCTGGTCTTCCTCGACATCCAGATGCCCGGCTTCGACGGCTTTTCCGTCGTCAAGGGCGTGATGGAGATCGAACCCCCCCTGTTCGTCTTCGTCACCGCCTACGAGGAACACGCGATCCGCGCCTTCGAGGCCAATGCCGTCAACTACCTGATGAAGCCGGTCGACGAACAGAAGCTCGCCGACACCATCGAGCGCGTGCGCCAGCGCCTCGCCGAGAAGAAGTCCTCCGAGGATGCCGGGCAGCTGCTCGAGGTGCTCTCGGAAATCGCCCCCGAACGTGCGGCCGATTTCGTGGAAACGACCACGCCTGCCGCCGAAAGCGCGGACCGCTTCGAGAAGCTCATCAATGTGAAGGACCGCGGCCAGATCTTCCGCGTGGAAGTCGATACCATCGAGCATATCGAGGCCGCGGGCGACTACATGATCATCTCGACCGGCGACAATTCGCTGGTGCTGCGCGAGACGATGAAGGACCTGGAGCGCCGCCTCGACCCGCGGAAGTTCCAGCGTGTGCACCGCAGCACCATCGTCAACCTCGATCTGGTGCGGCAGGTGAAGCCCCACACCAACGGCGAATGCTTCCTGGTGCTGGAAAGCGGCGCGGAGGTGAAGGTGAGCCGCAGCTATCGCGACGTGGTGGCGCGCTTCGTCCATTGACCAATCCCCTCGTCATTGCGAGGAGCGGAGCGACGAAGCAATCCATGGCCTGACCGTCCCGGATCGGGGTGCGGGCCATGGGTCGCCGCGGGCCTTCGGCCCTCGCGATGACGAAGGATTGATTGGTGCCCGAATTCTCCCTCCCCGGCTTCGACCTCGCTACCTTTATCCGCGCCACACTGGCGGAGGACCTCGGCGAGGGCCTCCCCGGCGGTGGGCGGGATGTGACGAGCGAAAGCGTCATCCCCGCCGAGGCGCGCTTCACCGGCGTCATGGACAGCCGCGACGCGATCGTCGTAGCGGGGTTGCCGCTCGCCGAGGCGTTCTTCCGGCATCTCGATCCCGAGTGCCAAATTGAGCCGCTGGTCGCGGACGGCGACGCCGTGGCTGCGGGCACCGATCTCATGCGCATCGAGGGCAGCGCACGCGCCTTGCTGACCGCCGAACGCAGCGCGCTCAACATCGTCCAGCACCTCTCGGGCATCGCCACCCTGACCCGCGCCTATGTCGACGCGATGCGCGAGGGCAGCGCGACCTGCACCCTGCTCGATACCCGCAAGACCATCCCGGGCCTCCGCTTCCTCGAGAAATACGCCACCCGCCAAGGGGGTGCGCAGAACCACCGGATGGGGCTGTGGGACGCGGCGATGATCAAGGACAACCACGTCGCGGTCGCCGGGAGCGTCGGCGAAGCGGTGCGCCGCGCGCGCGAGGCGGGGGTCGCAAGGATCATCTGCGAGGTCGACCGCCTCGACCAGATCGAACCCGCATTGGAGGCAGGCGCGCATCACCTGCTGCTCGACAACATGGACCCCGTGACCCTCGCCGAGGCCGTGGCGATCGTCGCTGGCCGCGTGCCCACCGAGGCGAGCGGGGGCGTCAACCTCCAGACCATCGCGGCGAAAGCGGCGAGCGGGGTCGACTTCATCTCGGTCGGGCGGCTGACCCAGAGCGCGCCCGCCGCCGATATCGGGCTGGATTTCAAGCCGCTGTGAGGCTCGCCCGGGGGCCGCGACCGCTGGCGATCCGCGTCTTCGCCGCCGCCTTCCTTGCGGCCGCGGTGATGCGGCTGGTGCGCGGGCTTGGCGATCTCGCGCTGTCGGAGGCGGTGTTCGCGGCGCACGCACCATGGTTCGCGTGGAACCGCGACTGGACCATCGTCACGCTTTCGGCGGAATTCACCATCGCGCTGATCCCGCTGGTGTGGATCTACCTCTTCGCCGCGCCTTTCGCGCGCTGGCTGGTGCTGGGCTTCGGCGCGCTGCGGCTGGCCTTTCTCGATCCCGCCGCGCTGGCGGGTGCGGTGCTGGTCGCGGCGGCGATGGCGAGCCTGCTCACGCCCGCCGCCCACCGCTGGTTCGCGCGCAAACCTGCCGAGGAGGATGGCCCTGCGGTGTTCGAATAGCCTCCTCGCCGCCGTCGCGTTGGTCCTGCCCTCGCTCGCGAGCGCGCAGGCCTATCAGTGCCGCGTGCCCGAGGTCGCCGCTGTCCCGCGCGTCAATCCCGACGGCCCGGCGCGCGCGATGCCCGTCACCGGCTACACCCTCGCCTTGAGCTGGAGCCCCGAGTTCTGCCGCACCCGCGCCGACGACCGCTCGCAAGCCATGCAATGCGGCGGGAGGAACGGCAGCTTCGGTCTCGTCGTCCACGGCCTCTGGCCCGAGGGCGCCAAGGGCTATCCGCAATGGTGCGGGGCGAGGAAAGCGCTCACCCCGGCGCAGGTGCGCGGGGCGATGTACATGATGCCCGCGGAACGCCTCGTCGCGCGGCAATGGGCCAAGCACGGCAGCTGCATGGTCCCCGATCCGGCCGCCTATCTGAAGGTCACCCGCATCCTCTTCGAAGGCCTGCGCTTGCCCGATTACGACCGCATCGCGCGCGAGGAGGGCCTCACCGCCGGCCGCATCCGCGCGGCCTTCGTCGATGCCAACCCCGGGTGGACCGAGAGCGCGGTGGGCGTCCACCTCAACCCGCGCGGGTGGCTCGAGGAAATCCGCCTGTGCTACCCAAACGCTTCCGCCCCGCGCCTTGCACCGGCTCGCGCCGCGGGGCGAAGGACAGCGCGGCGGCGAAGATCTGGCGAGGGTTGTAGCGGATGCTACGCGATCCTATTTCGCTTCCATGACCTACGCTCTCGACCACCTCACCATCCTCTCGCGCGATCCGGAGGCGGCGACCAACTTCTACGGCTTTCTGCTGCCGCGCATCGGGTTCGCGCAGAAGAAGCGCGGCATCTGGGCGAACGGGGGCGGGCTTCACATACAATTCGCAAAGGCCAGGGAAGGCACGGGCGAATACGGCCGCTACGCCCCCGGCCTCAACCATTTCGGCTTTTCCGCCCCCAGCGCCGCGGCGGTCGAGGCGCTGGCTGCGGAGCTGGAAGAGGCAGGGATCGAGGCGCGGCTCCAGCACTTCGAGCCCGGCATCACCGCGCTCTTCGTGCCCGATCCAGACGGGCTGCGGGTCGAGATCAGCTACTATCCGCCGGGCGTCCCGCCGGTCGATTGAAACACGCGGCTCAGCGCGGAATATCCCGCCGCTCGTAGACCGGCATGCCGCCAGCGCGCATATGCGCGTCGATGAAATTCGCGGTCCTGTCGGCGATCGATTGCCCGTCGACCGTCAGCACGAAGAAGCCGCTGCCGTTGAAATCGTGCTCGCCGCCGATAATCGCATAGAGCGTGTAGGGCACCCCTACGCGCTGCGCCTGATTAGTGAGTTCGACCGCGCGCAGGTAGGGCACGGTGCTGTCGGCCGTGCCGTGCATGACGAACAGCGGCGGCTCGCCCGCTTCCATATCGGCGACGCGGAAATGCCCGCCCCAATAGTCGACCGCCACCCGCACAGGGGGCCGCGTGATTGCGTATTCATCAAGGCTGTAGGCGACATGCATCACCGTAAAGGCGCCGGCCGATCCGCCCCACACTCCAAAGCGCTGCGGGTCGACACAATAGGTCGCGGCATTGGCCTCGGCCCAGCGCAGCGCCCGGGTGGCGTCTTCGACTGCGGCAGTGAAGGCGGTCACGCGGGCGGGCGGCTCGGTAGTATTGAGCGCCTGGAAATCGCGCTCGAACTGCGCGAATTCGGTCCCGATCACCGGGTTGTCGCCTTGCAGACGATAGGAGATCGAGACGAGGTTGATCCCCCGCGCCGCCAGCGCCTGCGCGATCGCATCGACATTCCCCCCGCGCCGGCTGCCACCGACGAACCCGCCGCCGTGGACATAGAGCACGGTCGGGCGCGGGGCGGTGCAGGGCGCATCGGGGCGGTAGATGTCGAGCTGGAGGGTCTTGCTGCCCCCCGCCACCGCGCCGCTGCCATAGGTGATGTTGGTGGTCTGCACGACGCCCACGGGCGTTGGTGAGGGCGTGGGCGAGGGTGACGGCGAGGGAGTGGGGGTCGGCGTCGGGCTGGGTGTCGGGGTCGGCGGGCTGCCGCCATCCCCGCCGCCGCACGCCGCCACCATCAGGGCGATTGCAGCACTGGTTGCGAATGCGAATTTGCGCGTCATGCTCGCTCAACGCCGTTCGCGGAAAAACCCTTTGAGCAATTCCGCCGCCTCGGCCTCGCCGATGCCGGAGTAGACTTCCGGGCGGTGGAGGCACTGGGGCTGGTCGAACACCCGCGCCCCGTGCTCGACCGCGCCGCCCTTGGGGTCGCTCGCCGCGTAGTAGAGCCGCGCGATCCGGGCGTGGGCGATGGCGCCCGCGCACATCGCGCAGGGCTCGAGCGTCACCCACAGCTCGCAGCCGGTCAGCCGTTCATCGCCCAGCATCCGCGCCGCGCGGCGGATGGCGAGGATTTCGGCGTGGGCGGTGGGATCGTGATCGGCGCGGGGGGAATTGTGCGCCTCGGCGATGACGGTGCCGTCCTTCACCACCACCGCGCCGATCGGCACCTCGCCCGCGGCCGCGGCATCGCGGGCAAGAGCGAGCGCGCGGGGCATGAAGCTGCGGAACGCATCCGCGCTCATGCTCCGCGCGCCCTCACGCGCTTATTCGTCGCCGGTCGCGGGCGTCCCTTCGGCATCGGGCTGTTTGATATCGACAGTGGGGACCTCGATCGTCTTCTTCTCTGTGCCGACCTCGACCTCGGCGGGCTCGACGTCGTATTCGGGCATCTGGCCGCCCTTGACCTCGACCTCGGGCAGTTCGGCTTCCTTGGTCTGGTCGACATCGCACGCTGCAAGGCCGATTGCCAAGGGGGCGATGAGGGTGGTGATGATGATGCGCTTCATGGTCGTTCGTCTCCTATGGGCCTCGCCGCTTGGGCAGGCCGGGGACGCGAATGCAGGCGACACAAGGCTTTGCAGCCATTACATGGATTAGCCACATCAAAGCGCGCGGCGGCGGCAGGCGCAATCGGCTTGACGATTCGGCCTCGCCCCGTTATGCGCGCCGCTTTCCCGGCTAGAACCGATTTTTACGAGAAGAGACACACCATGTCGCGCATCTGCGAACTGACCGGCAAGGGCCGCCAGGTCGGCCACAATGTGAGCCACGCCAACAACAAGACCAAGCGCGTGTTCCTGCCCAACCTGCAGAACGTGACGCTGATGAGCGAAAAGCTCGAGCGCAGCTTCAAGTTCCGCGTCTCGACCCACGGTCTGCGCTCGGTCGAGCACAACGGGGGCCTCGACAACTGGCTGCTCAAGACCAGCGACGAGAAGCTCTCGGCCAACGCGCAGAAGGTCAAGCGCGAGCTGCTGAAGGCGCAGAACGCCGCGTAATTCCCGCCGTCCATCGCGACAGGCGAATCGAAAAAGCGCCCGGGCAGGACCGGGCGCTTTTTTGTTATGGGGCGGGCTTGGTCGGAGCCTCTCCCGGCCAATCGAATCTGATCAGCAGACTGCGCTGGAACACCGAGAAGTTGTCGTCGGTGACGACCCAGATGCTCCCCCGCGCGGGATCGCCGGGTGAGGGCACGAAGGCGATCCCTTCGAAATTGTCGGCGAAGATGCCGCCCTGCATCCGCTCGATCACCCGCCCCCGCCAGGTCGTGCCCGCGCGAATCTCCGCCGGATCGGCAATGGCGATGGCGGTGTCGAAGCTGGCGGCGGGGATGGTGTAGGCCACGCGGCGCAGCAGGATCAGCACCCGCCCGTCGGGCAGCTGGCTGGCGTCGACCGGGTCGAAACCCGCAGGCGGGGCAAAGCGGAAGGCGAGCGGCCTGATCCCTTCGACCGGATCGCCCGCGAACAGCAAGGCTTCGTGCAGGGCGTCATTGTCCCGCTGCGCGCCCTCCGCGATGACCAGAAAGCGGCCATCCGCGAGCCGCGTCATGGTTTCGGGCCCGCTGTTGTAGCGCCACTCCTCCATTGACGGGGGAATATGTTCGCGGCGCGGCGCTCCGGCGGCGAAACGGACCACCTGGTTGTCTCCCTCGAACCCCGCCCAGAGCGTGCCGGTGGCGGGATCGCGGGCGAGCGATTCGAGGTCGACGCTCTCCTCGCGCCCGCGATTGATGAGCCCGACGAAGCGGTAGCTGCCGGGCTGCGCGCGCGGGGCAGGGCCGGCAAGGTCGATGTCGAGCAGGAAGCCCCGGTCGGTCCCCGCGACCAGCGCCTGCCCGCGCCCTGGGGCAAGCGCGGAAAAGCCGCCGAACCAGCCGTGGGGCGAGGACAGCTCCCACACGCCGGTAAGGCTCAGCTCGCCCGACACGCCGGCTTTTTCGGCACGCGGGGTAATGGTCACGACGGCGGGATCGGCGCGGGTGCCGATCGAGGTGCGCAGGAAGGTGCCCGGCGCCAGCGCGAGCGCCACTCCAGCGATCAGCACGAGCCGCAGCCGGCGCGTGCGGGAGGCAGGCCGCGCGCGGGTGGCCTCGGCCTTCATCGGGGCAGGGGGTCAGACGAGGCCGAGCAGGCGGCGCGTCGCGATCTCGGGGGAGGCATAGGCCTCCTGCCGCTCGGCGCTCCAGTAGCGCAGTTCGGCGAGCGGGATCGCCTCTCCCGTGACGGCGCACAGCACATGGCTCCCCGGCCGCAGCACGCGGAAGCTGGAGGGAGCGTAGTAGAGCTTGGCGACCTTGTCGGCGGGAGTCATCAGCATGGCACCAATGATAGCACTCTGTGGCTAATCGAACAAATCATCTTGGGCGGGGGAAGGCGATGATTTTGCAGGCTTGCGCGGGGCAGGCGGCGGCGGGGG
>NZ_LSKQ01000187.1 GCF_001557115.1 Erythrobacter sp. CCH5-A1 | reverse complement strand
GCCCCCGCCAGCGCCGCCCCCACGCCCAGCAGCAGCGAGAGGATCGAGATGTTGTTCGCCACCTTGGTGCGCTCTTCGAAGCGCACCGCGTGACGGGCGGTGATGTGGCCGAGCTCGTGGGCGAGCACGCCCTGCACCTCGTTGGCGGTATCGGCCGCGCCGATCAGCCCGGAGTGGACATAGATCGCCTGCCCGCCCGCCACGAAAGCGTTGATCGAGCCATCATTGATCAGCACGACCTCGACATTGCCGGGCTCGAGTTCGCTCGCCTCGACGAGCGGCGCGAGCATGTCCTTGAGGAGTTGCTCCGTCTCGGCATCGCGCAGCACCGATTGCGCTGCGGCCGGGTGGGCGGCGAGCAGCAGGCTCGCCAGCAGGGCGAGGCAGAAGGCGAGGGGGTTGGGGCGACCGCGCATCGGCTGCACCCTACCTGCATCGCGGCTGAACGCAATGTGAAGGTGGGGCTGCCTAGCCTACAAGCTTCCTTGCCGCGCGTTCGATCATCGCCACATCCTCGGGGATCTCGCCGAGGATTTCCGCGCAGCCGATCTCGTCGCGGCGGATCAGCGCGAGCGCGAATTCGCTGGCACCGCCGTCGAGTTCCTCGAGCGTGATCGCCTCCAGCGCGCGCAGCGCCTGGGCCAGCGCCTCGCGCACAGCGTGGGCATCCTCGACCGGCTTGCCCTGCTCCTCGCGGCGCAGGCGGCGTTCGGCCTTGACGATCGCCTTCACCCCGCCCTCGGTCCCGGCGAGGTAGCCCGCAAGGCTTCCGCGCTCCAGTTGCAAGCGGTGGGCGTGGGTCAGCACGGCGGCGTATTCGGTGAGGCGGGTCTTGTCGTAATCATGGCCGAACACGAGCTTGACCACCGGGGTCATCGGCGCGCGTTCCTGCACGGTGAGACCGGCGTCGGCGATCAGTTCGGCGTAGTCTTCCGGCGCCTCCTTGGCGGCGAGCGAGAAGTCGTAGGCGCGGCTCACCGCGGCATAGAGCGCGCTGCGGCTGCGGTCCTCGGTGCTGTCGGCCGCGCGGGCGAGTTCGCGTGCGGCGGCGAGGCAATCGTAAAGGCCCGCGTCCTCGGGCAGATCGTCGGCGAAAGCGGCAAGGCTGTCCTCGGCGTCGCCCGTTTCATCGGCCACAGCGACCTCTTCGGTCTCCTGCACATCATCGAAGACGGGCGCGAGTTCCGGCTCGGGTTCGAACGTGATCTCGGGTTCGGGCGTGAAGCCGTAATCGGGCTCGACCGCATCCTCGGCAAAGGGCAGCGGCTCGATCCCGGTCAGGTCGATCGCCTTCTTGGCCGGCGCCTCGATGTAGTCGGCGAGCGATGCGAAATTGTAGCCGGCGTCTTCGCCCTCGCCTTCGTCCTCGTCATATTCCTCGTCGGGATCGTCGAGCGCATACTGGCTGAAATCGGGCAGGACGACCTCTTCGGCCGGCCCGGCGAGACTTGCGTAATCGCGCGGGAAATCGTCTTCGGCGTCTTCGCCGATGGCGTGGTCGGCGGGGGCAGCGATGTCGGTCTCGTCCTCGTGCGCAGGAGAATCCGCCCAGTCGGTGACCGGATCAGCCGGGCGCAGGCCGGCCTCCGCCGCATCGTCGTCCTCTTCGATGTCTTCCAGCGCGAGCGCGAGTTCGGAACCCAGTTCGAGCGTCTGGTCGATTTCGAGCAGCAGTTCGTCCGCGGTCAGCTGGTCGGCCATCTCCTTCCAGTTGATGACGCCATAGATGAAGTCGATGGTCGCGTTGTCGCTCGAAAACGGCAGCAGGATCCCGCGATAGAGGATCGCGATCCCGGCGTGGTTGACGAACTCCGCCTCGAACCCGATCGGCGCCTGGTTGGCGAGGATCTGCATGTAGTGATCGGTGATGCGCGACAGCAGCGAGCGCGGCGGCACATCCGAAAGCCGGGTGATCACGGTGCCGTGCGCGTTGCATTCGACCGAAAGCCGCTCGCCGAGGAAACGCACCACCGGGTTGTCGATCCCGAAGGAGAAATCGAGCAGCACCGAATGCGGGCCGAAATCGGGAAGATTGGCGGGATCGAGGTCTTCGATGTTGGGGAACAGGTTGTCCCCGAGCAGGCTCGCCCAGTGGTTGTAGGCGCGCACCTGCATGCGGCGTTCGTCCTGGCCGATGGCATGCGGCGGGAGCTCGCGGCTGCGGGCCGGCTCGGCGCCGTCGTGCTCGCTTTCCTCCCAGCTACGATCCGCGGACGAATCGGAACCGAAGGTGCCGCGCAGAGTGTCCATGGCTGTAAATCCGCCCCTTGGTGAACCTGTGTCAGCCCGTTCTGGCGCGGCGTGGTAAAGATCGCGTTAAGCGGGTGGGGGGAGTTTTTGTTTCGCGTGCCACCTTTGGTGGCGCAGACCTCCTGCCCCGCCTCCCCACCCGGCCACCATATCATGGAGTACCA
>NZ_LSKQ01000186.1 GCF_001557115.1 Erythrobacter sp. CCH5-A1 | reverse complement strand
GCGAGGTCACCAAGGATGCCTTCGAGAAGATCCTGAATGGTGAGCTGCCCAATGGTGAGAAGGTCGGACAGGTGCCCAACCGCCAGTCGGGGATGGACCTCACGTTCTCGATGCCGAAATCGGCCAGCATTCTGGCGCTGGTATCCGGGGACGAGCGCATCCTAGCAGCCCACTGGAGCGCCGTCCGCGAAACAATGACCTGGGTCGAGCAGAAGTTTGCTGAAGGGCGAACCTATGAGCGAACAAAGTCGGGCGAACCGGTGCGAACCGGTAATCTCGTCTACGGAATGTTCGCGCATGACACGAGCCGGGCCCTCGACCCCCAAGGCCACATCCATGTCGTCATCGCCAACCTCACCCGCATGGCGAACGGTGCTTGGCAGGCGCTCCATAATGGCCAACTTTGGAAAAACAACTCGGTCATCGGTGCAGCCTACCACGCTGCTTTCCGCGAAAAGCTGGCTGAGCTTGGCTACGACACGCGCATAACCGGCAAGCACGGCCAGTTCGAGATCAACGGCGTGCCCAAGGAGGCGATCGACGAGTTCAGCAAGCGTCGGGCAGAGATCCTCGCCCGAAGCGAGAAGCTCGGACTGACATCTACCGAGAGTCTTCGCAGCATCACGAAGAACAGCCGAGATCCCAAGCTCAATGTCGAGGACCGCGAGAAACTCGCTGCCGACTGGCGAGAGCGCGCCGCCGCGATCGGGTTCGACGGAAGGCAGGTCATCGAGGAAGCGAAATCCCGCGCGGCCGGGACGACACCTGACCGGCTTACTACACCGACACAGCGCCTCAGCGAGACGATAGCGAACATCGTAACAGCGCTCGGCGGGGTGTTCAGGGAGAAAGACCCGCTGGTAACGCAGGGGCTCGAGCGCCTCAAATTCTCGCCAGACGAGCTGCGAGCGCAGGCGGCAGTGGCTTCGGCCATCCGCATTCTCGAACAGCGCGAAGCGGCCTTCCCGATCCCACAGATCACCAAAACCGCGCTCGATCTGGGCTTGAGGGGTGTCACGGCCGAGAAGGTCGATGCCCGCGTCGAGCAGCTGCTTGAGAGCGGAAACCTCATCCCGGGCCAGTCAAACCGGATCGATGGCGCGCTGACCCATGTCACGACGCCGCACGCCCTTGCGACCGAATCCCTGATCCTCGCCCAGATCGACAGGGGCAGGGGGGCTGCCACGCCGATCGTTGCGCCTGACGCTGCGGTCGAACGCATCAACGCCGTCTCCGGCGATAAGCAGCTCAACACGGGCCAGATGGCCGCTGCCGTGCTCGGCCTCTCGTCCAGCGACCGGATCGTTGCCGTGCAAGGGGTCGCGGGGGCGGGCAAATCGACCATGATCGCGGCCGTGGCCCGGGTTGCCGAGCAGGAAGGTCACAAGGTTTTGGGGCTCGCCTTCCAGAACAAGATGGTTGGCGACCTCAGGGATGGTGCCGGCATCGAAGCACAGACCGTGTCGTCCTTCGTGAATGCCTATGCCAAGGCAGCCCTCGCAGGGCGGGGCGAAGCATACGAAGCCGCGCGCGGCGCGCTCAAGGGTGCCGTGCTGGTGCTCGATGAAGCCTCGATGGTCGGCAGCGAGCCGATGAAACATCTGGTCGGCATCGCCAATGCGCTCGGCGTCGAGAAACTCATCATGATCGGCGACCGCCAGCAACTCTCCTCGATCGATATGGGCAAGGCTTTCGCGATGGCTCAGGCCGGGGGGATCGCGATGGTCCGCATGGACGAGAACCTGCGCCAGCGCACCGACCAGCTGCGCACGATCGCAGCGCTCGCAAACCGCGGGGAAGTGCGCGGGGCGATGGAAGTGCTCGGCGACAAGCTGAAGGCCAGCCCCGATCACATCAAATCGGCAGCGGACCAGTGGCTAAGCCTTCCCAAGGATGAGCGCGACAGAACGATGGTGTTCGCCTCAGGACGGGACGCGCGCGCCGAACTCAATCAGCGCATCCAGGAAGGACTGCGCTCCGATGGCACCCTCGGCAAGGATGGCATCACACTCAGCGTTCTGGAGCGGGTGAACACGGAACGCGAGGAGCTGCGCTACCACCAGACCTACAGGGCAGGGCAGACGCTCGAGGTCGCAAGGGCGGTCTCGGAAATCGGGCTCCGGCGCGGCAGCTACGAAGTGCTCGGCGTCGATGCCAAGGGCCGCGTCGAGCTGAAGATCGGCAACCGCACAGTGCGGTTTGACCCGCAGAAGATCGACCCCAACGACAAGCGCGACGCGCTCGGCCTTACCCAGCGCAGCGACATCAAGCTCCACGAAAACGACCAGATCCGTTGGACGGCGAACGACAAGGAGCGGGGGCTCTACAATGCCTCGCTGGCGCAAGTCACGGGGGTGAGCAAGGACGGCATCAGCGTGAAGACCGCCGATGATCAGACGGTGCATCTGAAGCAAGGCGACCCCATGCTCGAACGCCTGGGTCTCGCATATGCCATCAACATGCACATGGCGCAGGGCGTGACCACCGACAAGGGCATCGCGGTGATGAGCGGCTCGGAGAGCAACCTCTCCAATCAGCGCCTGTTCAACGTCACCGTCACCCGCGTGCGGGACGATCTGACACTCCACACCGACAACAAGGAGCGCCTGATCAGCGCGATCGAGCGAAACGAGGGCAACAAGACCAGCGCCCTTGAGACGGTCGGCCGCCTCGAGATCGACGCGCCCAGAGGCAGTGGGTCGGCGCCGGGAAAAACCGACAAGACCTTCAATCCCGAGGTGCCTGCCGACCTCGCCAAGCCCAACAGCATGGATCTCAGCAAGCACCGCGTCGCGGTCGAACCGCGCGTGCCCGACAAGCCGTTCCCCGAAAAAGACATCAGCCTGGAGATCTGATCATGCACCCTTCGGTCAATTACGACTTCGTCATCCACGGCGACCATATCCATTGGTGCAACGTCGAAGCACGGGGCATGACGCGTTGCGAGGAGCTGGCGATGCGCGAGCACTCGGCCATCACGGCTGATGCTGCGTTCGCCGACGTCGCCCTATCCTTGATGATCGCGATGAGCATCACGATCATATCCGGCCTGCTGTGGGGGGCCAACCTGAAGACACGACAAATGCTCGTGGGGCCAGTGCCGCTATGACGGAGCTGGGACTCCTCGCAATCATTGCCCTTGTGGTTTTCGTGGGCATGCTCATGTCCACGAAACGCGGCATAGGCTCGCTCCCCGTCCGAGCGGCCCCACTTATGACGAAGCGGGAGCGTATCGTCTGCGAAATGATCGAGCGCGCCGTCCCTCACGCACGGGTTCATGCTCAGGTCTCGATGGGCGCGATCCTGCGGCCTGCGGCAGGGCTTGACCGATCGCGCTCGACCAGCGTGCGCAACCGGTTCTCCTCCAAACGGGTCGATTTCGTGCTCGAGGACCGGGCAAGCGGCGAAATCATCGCCATCGTCGAGCTCGACGACCACACGCACAATCGCTCGGCCGACCGACAACGCGACCGCATGACGTCGCGAGCGGGCTACCTCACTATACGGCTCGGCCCGATCCGCCACACCTTCGCGTCGGTTCAGCAGGCCTTGGCGGGAGTTCTATGATGTTCGGACACCGAGACTACTCCACGCGGCTGATTGCACTTTCAACAGCTTCGCTGAATGTCGATGAAGCACGCGCGCTCATAAGCCGGGACATCGATCAGGATTTTCTGTTCCTCCAAGGGCCATCAGGCGAGATGGAGCATTTCGAGGAAACAGCATCACTGCGGCTCGAGACATTCTTCGGGGAATCGCCTTCCGATCACGTGTTGAAGACCTGTACCAGCATACGGATCGATTTTCTCAATCCGAGCAGTCGCTACCTCGACCTGTCGGCGAACGGCATCAGATTCCACGCCCTGAACGCCTGTTGCCACCTGGAGCAAGCCATGACCCAGCTCGAGATCGAGCCTTGCTGGTGGACCATCGCATGCACGACCGGATGTGACCATTTTATGAGCTTTTATCGACGCACCATCATTATCCTCAACCATGACTGCGATGGAAATGAATTTGGCACCGGCGCTGTGCGCGGCAGTTTGTTCAATCCAGCCACCTTCGACCAGCTCGAGGATCTGATGGAGCAGAGCCTGCGAAAGGAAATCGAGCAGTGGAGGTTTGGGTGAAAGTCACAACCGTTCGGCCACCAATTGCGATTCTCAAGCCCCTGAGAATGCAGTATAACGTCGATCCAGAATGGATCGTCATGGGCGGCAATCTCAAGCGGTCGCGTGACTTCCGCATCGAACAAGAGGTGTACCCTTACGATCTGTCACGCAGCGCATCGACTGCCAGAACCAATCGGGGACCATCACACCCGACCAAACCAGCGAGGAAGGCCCCATGAGTTTGATCTCCATGTTTACGCGGTCAAGGATCTCTGAGGGCCCAAAACCTTCGCCGTTCGAACCGGATCGCCCGCGGTCGCCGCAGCGCGACTATAAGGACTATTCCACCCGCCTTGTCTCGGTTTCCTGGCACCAGCTGGACGACGAAGGTGCGGCTGCGCGCATCGCGAGCGATTTCAATAATGACTTCCTGTGGATCAGGGGGCCTGACGGCTTCCAGGGTTACTACCACAGGCCAGACGCCGTTCCCCTGAGGGAACTTGCCAACCCCAACTACGCTGACACGGCCTGGTTTCACGTGTTCCAGATCGATCTGCTGCGACCGGCCCACGATTACATCGACCTGCGTTCCGGCGGCCGTGACTATGCGATCCTGCTCGCAGAACAGCAATTCGAAGACGCCATGCGGTCCTTGGGGATCATGCCAAACTGGTGGACCATCTGCTGCTCGACCATGAACGACCATCCGATGAGCGCCTACCGCCGCTCGATCATGGTTCTGGGAAGAGACATTCACGGCAACGATGCGCCCTATGAGGACATTGTCGTCGCCCTCGCGAACCCGGCAACACTCGATCTTATCGAAGACGCGTTGGAGCACAGCCTGCGCGCAGAGATCGAATTCCAGACATTCGAATGAACCCACAGAAAACCGGCGCGCGCACCACAAGCTGCTGAAGAAAGGACAAGACGATGAGCAACTGGAATTTCGAAGACATGGGCGATTTCGCCGACGATGCCGCCGCCGAACGCTGGGCCAAGCGCAACGATATCGACCTGCGCGATATCCGCACGAGCGCCAGCGGGAAGGGCGTCCGGCTCGAGGTGCGGCGATCCTCGCTCGGCGACAGCCGCGCGCAGACCGATCTGCGCGACGGCCGCAGGACGGGATGGTAACTGGTAACTGGTATCAGGTAACACGTGAAGGGAAGCACAATGACACACAGACATCTGATGATCGGCCTGCCGGTCGTGGCAGCCGCAATCAGCGTGCCCGCAACTGCACAGGCTGCTCCGGCCACCGATGTGGCAGCAAGCATGGCGAGCTACGCACAAAACACCGCCGGGGCCGACGCTGATACACGGGCAGCCGAAAAGCAGGCACGCTACCTTGCTCGCAAGGAAGCCGGGGAAGCGCCGGACTGCGACGACTTTGCCAATTGTGCCCCCAGTGAGGCTTGCAAGGAATGTGATGATGGGCCGGCGGATGTCTCAGGGAAGGGAGCTGACCGCCATGCGTAGGATCGCGATCATTGCAGGAGCGCTCGCGTCGCTCTCCCTCGCGGGCGGCCCAGTTCTGGCCCAAACCGCAGGCAAGGGTGGCACGGGCGTCGACGAGAACACCGAACTGCCCCGCTGCGCACAGCCGCTCGGAGTGGTCGCTCTGGTCGAAGAGAAGGCTCCAAGCCCGACTGACGGCCTTGCCGGCGACTGTCGCCGGGAATGGCGGCCTTGCTCCGAATGGCCGAGGCGCAGCAGGGCGGGGGAACCGCGCGGGTCGATCCTCTCCCGCTCATCAAGCTCATGGCTGCACGCTCCAACTGCTTCCGCGTTGCCGATCGCGGCGCGGCGATGGGAGCGCTCGAGCGTGAGCGCACCATGACCGGGGCCGCACCGTCCCAGTCTCTGGTCAAAGCAGACTACCTCATCAGCGCGCAGGTGCTTTATTCGGACGCCAAGAGCCGGGAAAGCGGCGGCGGCATCGGCGGTGCCTTCGGGAGCGCTGTTGGCCTCAAGACCAAGACCCTCGAAAGCCAGGTGCTCCTCTCGCTGATCGATGTCGATACGGGCCTTCAGGAGGCCGTGGCGACCGGCTCCGCGCGCAAGAAGGACGTTGGCGTGATCGGGGGCGGACTTCTGCTGGGGCTCGGCGTTGGCGCTCTGGGAGGCACCTACGGCTCGACCGACATTGGGAAGATCACCTCGATCGCAGTCCTCGATGCCTTCCGCAAGCTGATCCTCGAAGCTCAGGCCCGACTGCCACAGCAGACCGCATCAGCTTCGCAACCCACGGCCCAAGCTGCCACTGACCAAGCGCAGGGGGCGGTGGATGATCCTCAAGGCCAGTGACGGACGTTCCGGTGATATCGAAGTACTGGAATCACTGCTGAAGGGAGAGATCATCGCCGACCAGCGCCGCGCCATCGAGGCGAAACTCTATACGATACGAAAAGGAGCAGAGGGCGAGCGCGAAACCGCCCACATCCTTGACCGCATCTATGGCCATTCTGAACGTGTGGCGGTGATCCACGACCTCAGGCTACCTGACGGTTTGAACGGTTACGTGCAGTTTGACCACCTCCTGCTGAACCGCGTCCTGAAGCGGATCGCCGTGCTCGAGACCAAGAACTTCAGCGGTCGCATCTCCAAGAACGAGCACAACGAATGGTGCGTCTGGTATCCGAACAGGCGGCAACCCACCGAAATACCCAACCCGGTCGCACAGGCCGACCGCGCTGCGCGGCTGCTGGAGCTATGGCTCGAGGCGCACCAGCATTCGGCGGCGTTCCGCCGCGTTGAAGGGTGGGTGATCGTCCCTCCGACATGCAAGATCGATCGCACGCGCATCGGTACCGGCACGCGCATCGTAAAGGTTGATAACTTCCATGAGCGATGGATCGAGGACGTCAGTTTCTCCGATGCGACTGGCTTTCTCACAGGGCTTAGCGTTGGACAACTTCGCGCCGTTGGGATGCAACTGGCCTCTCAGCACGTGCAACCCGACTATGCCTGGCGACGGCGGTTCGGGATTAATGACATGCCGAACCGCGCGGTCGCATCTACGCCCCGCCCGGAGATTCAACCAGCGAACGTGTCCGCCGAACCAGAGGCCGAACTCGAAACTAGGTCCGAAACACTGAGCGAAGCTGTGACGGTTCCCCCAGAAGGTCAGGACGGCGTGCCACTCGCGGAGCCGGCACCAGCGACCGGTTCCCGACCAGAGCCGCAAGATCAAAGCGCAACGGATCAGGAGGAGGTGGAACCGGCTCCAAACCCTAGGAAGCACGGCGCCAAAGCGAGCGTGCTCGTTACAGTGATCGAGGGCATTTCCGAGCGCGTTCTACCGGACGGGCGAATTGCCTTCCTTGCCCAACCCGGCACCCCCGCGGCCGAGCAGCTGACTGGCGTCTGCAAAGGCCGGGCGATCTGGAACCCACGCTTTCGCAACTGGCTGTGCAGTGCAGAGCGGGCAGAAGAGATTCGCCATGCCCTGGGCACGCAGCCAGCAGGAGAACGCACATGAACATGGCAGCCGGGATCGGCAGCGCTCAGTGTCCGAAATGCCGCCGCTCAATCGGCCATTGGACTGAGCCGAGACTGACACACGTCTGTGCGTCGTGCGGCGCGCCGCTCATCCGCTTGAGGGCAAGCCGGAAGCTCAGACTCTATCGGATCATCCCGGTGGCGGAATTGGTTCGGATCGCCGGTTCGCTGGTGACCGTGGCCGCGATCATCTCGGCCGCCGCAATACCAGGCGGCATACGGGCAGCCATATTCATGGTGGCCACCGCTTTGCTCGCTTTCGGTGCCGCCGACGTCATTCAGGAGGCCTTCGCCATGCGGGCTCGCGGGCCAATGGGCAACGTCATCTTTGACCGACCAAAAACAACGATTTGGAAGGCTGTCGCGCGCCTTGCTATCGGGTTGATCTGCCTCATGTTGGGCATCGTCGGCTTCGTGGTCTGGGCGAGCGTCACGACCGAGATGTGACAGATAGAGTGTAGTATTAGGCTCTGTCAGGATCCGTTTGAATGCGGCCAAGGTCTAGCTTATGTTGGAAAAGACGCTCTACGGGTAATCAAAAATCCCAGATTGATAATAAACATTATGTTAATACCGATACCTTAACTGCCCATGTAAACTGTGTCCAGTGTGATTGTGCCACGGTTGCTGTCATGGCATCTCCATGGACTCGATTTGTCGGGCCCGATAGTCACCGCGACTTAAGCGCAAGGCTCGCGCAATCGCGCGGTTCGTCGCCTCAAGATCAAAGCGTTCCGGATCAAACTTGCGTCCCGCCCAGCGCCGATTGTCAGCATGCTCCTCGTGATCAGGATCGCGCCACGCCTCAAGGAAGGCTTCATAGCCGATGTCTCCGCCGACATCCTCCGGTGGACAGGCCCGCGATCCGGCAAGGCAGCGGGGATATTTGACGCCTTCCGCCGGTGGCACTTCGCTCAGGATCAGCCGGTGCTGCCAGTTGTCGCCAAAATCGTACTGGTAGAGAATCTCGAGCTGCGCGTCGCGCCCATAAGGAAACCGCAGGTCGCGCAGGTGCACCTCAGTCGCCTCGATCACCCGGGGGCCATCGGCATCCTCTTCGAGGTATTCAGGCGCGCCAATAACCAGCCCCCCCACGATGAACTGGTGCAAATGGCTGTCGGTCCACCCAAAGGCCGCCTGCAGCACCTCGTGCAACTGCGCGAAGTTGAGGTCGCGCGGCAATTCCAGCGACCGGCTGATAACCGGCTCGATCCCGAGGATCTGGGCGTCGAGCCGGATAATGAAGTCGTAGGGATCGAAGTGCTTTGCCATGCTGCAATGATGCCGCCGCATCGCGGCGCCCGCAAGTTCGAGGGCACCAGCAGCGCCCGCAAACAGCTCTGCGCTGGCCTCAGCGCAGAAGCTCGCTGACCAGCGAGGGCCGCCGGGCGATCATCGCCAGCAGCACCTGCGCCGGGCCGGTCGGCTGCCTGCGGCCATGCTCCCAATTGAGCAATGTGCCCTTGGCGACACCGATGCTGCGAGCAAACGCGCTTTGCGACAGCCCTGTCCGGGCCCGGATCGCCGCGACATCCACAACCGGCACTTCGATGGTGTGCACGCGCGCGCCAGCCTCCTTGCCCTGGGCATGGTCAAGCGCCTCGCTCAGGCCCTGCATAATGCTCTCGTAAGCCGTGCTCATCATCGATCTCCATAGGCCGCGATCAGGGCCTTGCTCAGTTCAACCGCTGCCGCCTGCTCGGCCTTGGTCAGATTGTCCTTCTCGTTCTTGGCGAAGACGGTGATCAGGTAGATCGGCAT
>NZ_LSKQ01000185.1 GCF_001557115.1 Erythrobacter sp. CCH5-A1 | reverse complement strand
CCATGCACGCGGCGCCAGTCCAGACCCTCGAGCAAAGCACCCAGTTGGGCAGCGGTCAGCCGCATCACACCCTCCTGTATCCGGGGCCACCTGAAGGTGCCTTGCTCGAGTCTCTTGGCCATCAGGCGCAGGCCCGTTCCGTCCCACCAGATCAGCTTGATCCGATCGGCACGCCTGGCGCGGAACACATAGATCACGCCCGAATAGGGCTTGCCGCCATACTCGGCCGCCACGAGCGCCGCGAGAGAGTCCGCTCCCTTCCTGAAATCCACGGGCCGGGTCGCCACCATCACCTTGGCGCCGGGTGCCGGGCCGATCA
>NZ_LSKQ01000184.1 GCF_001557115.1 Erythrobacter sp. CCH5-A1 | reverse complement strand
CCTGCCGCAGCGGCTTCGAGACCGGCTGCACCAGCCCGATCGCGCCGAGGATCTCGGCCACCCCCGTCCACAGCACCACCGCCTCCGGAGCGGGCACCCATGCGGGCATGATGGTGAGGAATGGCGCGGGCTTGAGGATATGGATCACCCCGGCGGCGAAGTAGAACACCGCCAGCAGCCAGCGCAGGATCGCCTTGGTCACGCGCCCGGTTCCCAGCCCGGAGGCGCGAGCCTGAACCCCGCGAAGTCGAACCCCGGCACGACGACGCAAGAGACGAGCGAGTAGCCGTGAGCGGGGGCGCCAAAGGGGCGCGCTGCCTGCCATTCGCCCGGCGCGACGAGGCCCTGCAATTGCTGGCCTGCCGCAATGTCGCTGCCGAGGATCACCGAGCGGGCGGGGCCTGCGTCCGTGGCAGCAAGCCGCAGCTCGACCGGATCGCCCGCCTGCCACAGCCACAGCTCGGCCGCATCGACCGTGTGCCAGTGCGAAGCCTCGCCGGCGCGCAGCAGGAAGATGATCGCCGTGCCGCTGGCACGGCCGTCCGGCCCCGCATCTCCGCGCCACGTCTCGCGATACCATCCGCCCTCAGGGTGGGGCATCAGGCCCAATTGTTCGATCAATGCGCGCGCGCTATCCATGGTGCATTCCTTGTCCGCCGTTCTCGGCGCTCTAGCTTCGGGAGCTTCCCCCATGCAACTCTCCGCGCCTTCCTGCCTCGCCATCGCCGCCGCGCTGCTGCTGGCGAGCCCGCTCGCCGCGCAAACCGCCAAGCCGGCGCGCGTCGACGATGCCACCGCCGCCGCCATCGCCGAAGCCGCGCTCGAGGCCGCGCCGGTGTTCGACGGGCACAATGACGCGCCGGGCCAGCTGCGCCAGCGCTATGCCAACCAGATCAACGCCTTCGACTTTACCGATACGCTTGCGGGGCACGACCATGTCGGCGGCGAGGGCGGCGCGATGCACACCGATCTCACCCGGCTCAAGAAGGGCAAGGTCGGCGCGCAGTTCTGGTCGGTCTATGTGCCGCACAACGCCAACGAGGCCGCCGCGATCCAGCAGACGATCGAGCAGATCGACGTCACCAAGCGCCTGATCGCGCGCAATCCCGATACCATGCGCTACGCCCTCACCGCCGATCAGGTCGAGACCGCGATGCGCGAGGGCAAGGTCGCTTCCTTGCTGGGGATGGAGGGCGGCTATTCGATCGGATCGAGCCTTGCCGTGCTGCGCCAGTTCTACGCGATGGGCGCGCGCTACATGACGCTGACTCACAACTCGAACATCCCCTGGGCCGATGCCGCGACCGACGCGCCCAAACACGGCGGCCTCACCCCCTTCGGCATGGACGTGGTGCGCGAGATGAACCGCATCGGCATGCTGGTCGACCTCAGCCACGTCAGCGAGGCGACGATGATGGACGCGCTCGATGTGGCCAAAGCCCCGGTGATCTTCAGCCACTCGGGCGCGCGCGGGGTGACCCCGCATCCGCGCAACGTGCCCGATGCCGTGCTCGCGCGCCTGCCGGAAAACGGCGGGGTGGTGATGGTGGTCGCCCTGCCGCGGTTCATCGACGAGGACATCCGCCAGTGGGACGCCAAGCGCGCGGGCGAGCTGGCGCGATTGCGGGTCGTCCACCTCGGCAATCCCGATGCCGCGGCCAAGGCGATGGACGCGTGGCTCGCCGCCAATCCCGAGCCCAAGGCGGCCATCGCCGACGTCGCCGATCACATCATGCACATCCGCGCAGTCGCCGGAATCGAGCATATCGGCATCGGCGGCGATTATGACGGGATGCCGATCGGCCCGGCGGGGATGGAGGATGTCAGCGGCTACCCCGCGCTGTTCACCGAACTCGCGCGGCGCGGGCTCTCGCAGGCCGAGCTCGAACTGATCGCGAGCCGCAACATCCTGCGCGTGATGCGCGCGGCCGAGGCCTATGCGGCCAGCGTCGCGGGCGAGCCGCCGATCGAGACGCTGATCACCCCGCCGGCCAAGACGGAGTGATCCGCCGGATCAGTGCGCCATCGCGAGAGCGGGGATGATCCACACCAGGCTCATCGCGATCACCGCGAACACCAGGCTGAAGCCCAGCACATAGCGCAGGCCCGTGTTGCTGACTGCGCCGCGCGCGGCGTCTTCGTTGATGCGGATGGAGTCCTTTGGATCGGCCATCATTGCTCTCCCCGTTGTTGTTGACGTTAGGGAACATCTTTCCGTAACGTCAATCAACCCCGGGGAGCGACAAATGGTTCCCGAAAGCCGCCGGATCGTGGAACAATCGGCAAGTCAGCCCGCCGCTTTGAGTTCACTTGCGAGCTTGAGCACCTCGTCGCCGTCCTCCTGTTCGATCAGGTAGGCCGGATCGTCCTTGTCACCGTTGCGGGTGATTTCGGAGCCCTTGATCTTGCGCGTCACGCTGCGCTCGTAGCGGTCCTTGATCCTGCCCGTCACAGTGCCGTTACCCCACGACCAGCTGACCTTCTGGCCCTTGCGGAAGGTGTCGCTCATGGCGTCGCCGGGCCTGCGGGAGCGAGGGCCTCGTCGCCGGTGATGATCCCGTCGGTCGAGCTGTCCTCGGACCTTGCCGCATCGCCCCCGGCGTCGGGCTTGCGCTCCACATTCATCTGGGCCTCGTCCGCATTCTGCGTCAGCGCGCCGGTCACCCAGACGAGCGTCATCGCGCCGATTGCGAGAACGAGGCTGATCGCCAGTACCCAGCGCACCACGCCTTCGCGGCTGCCGGCCTTGGCGTCGGTTTCGTCGATGCGGGTGCGGGGATCGGGTGTCGGCATGAAGGGCTCCTGCGGCAATGGGCAGGAGATCATGCCGGCACGGGGCAAACGGTTCGCTATCCCATGATGGAACGAAGCGAAAAGCGGGCAGGGCAGGCCTGCCCGCCGGTCAGTCGCGCAGCAGCTCGTTGATGCCGGTCTTGGAGCGGGTCTGGGCGTCGACGGTCTTGACGATCACCGCGCAGTAGAGGCTGGGGCCCATGGTGCCGTCGGGGAGCGGCTTGCCGGGCATCGAGCCGGGGACGACCACCGCATAGGGCGGGACCGCGCCCATGTGGACCTCGCCGGTGGCGCGGTCGACGATCTTGGTCGAGGCGCCGAGATAGACCCCCATCGAGAGCACCGCGCCTTCGCCCACGCGAACGCCCTCGGCCACTTCCGCGCGCGCACCGATGAAGGCGTTGTCGCCGATGATGACGGGTTCGGCCTGGAGCGGCTCGAGCACGCCCCCGATCCCCGCGCCGCCCGAGATGTGGACGTTCGCCCCAATCTGCGCGCAGGAGCCGACGGTGGCCCAGGTGTCGATCATGGTGTTCTCGCCGACATAGGCGCCGATGTTGACGAAGCTCGGCATCAGCACCGCGCCCTTGGAGATATGCGCTCCGCGCCGCACCACCGCGCCGGGGACGACGCGGAAGCCCGCGTCCTTGAAGCGGTTCTCGCCCCAACCGGCGAACTTCAGCGGCACCTTGTCATAGGCGGGCGCCCCGGCCGCGCCGCCATCGACTACGGCGTTGTCGTTGAGGCGGAAGGAGAGCAGCACCGCCTTCTTGAGCCACTGGTTGACCTGCCACCCGCCCTTGCCGTCAGGCTGGGCGACGCGTGCCTCGCCGCTGTCGAGCAGGGCGAGCGCCGCGTTCACCGCCTCTCCGACGGCGTGGCCGGGGGTGACGGAGGCGCGGTCTTCCCATGCGGCTTCGATGGCGGTGATGAGGCTGTCGGTCATGGGCGGTCTCCGGGCGTCGGGTTATGACGCGCGCCTAGCCGCGCCGCGCGCCTGCGGCAAGCGGAGGCTGCAAGCGGGGGAGCGGCATACGTAAGCCGCCCAGGCGCCCGTGCCTTTTGCGGGCATCCCTGCTGCCACAGCGAACTGGTAGGCCCGCTCCGCCAGCGGGCGCACCCGGTCGCTCATCGCCTGCGCGTGGGCGCTGGAGGCGGTGCCGTCGATCACGCGCTTCTTGATGCCCTGCATGATCCCGGCGAGGCGGAACAGGTTGTAGGCGAAGTACCAGTCCATCGGCGGGACCGGGAAGCCGGTGCGTGCGACGTAGCGTTCCACCGCTTCCTCCTGCGAGGGGATGCCGAGCGCCTCGAGATCCAGCCCCAGCAGCCCCGCGCGGCCATCGGCGGGGTTGTGCCAGTTGAGCATCAGGTAGCTGAAGTCCGCGATCGGATCGCCCAGCGTCGACAGCTCCCAGTCGAGCACCGCGATGATGCGCGGCTCCTCCTTGTGGAAGATCACGTTGTCGAGCCGGTAGTCGCCGTGGACCACGGACGAGCCGTGCTGCGGCGGGATGGTCTGCGGCAGCCATTCGATCAGCGCTTCCATTTCCGGCATGTGCTCGGTTTCGGAGAGCTTGTACTGCTTGGTCCAGCGGGTGATCTGGCGCGCGCAGTAATCGGTGGGCTTGCCGTAGTCGCCCATCCCGATCTGCTCGGGCTGGTTAAGGTGGAGGTCGGCCATCGTGTCGATCAGCGCGTGATAGATCGCGCGGCGCTCTTCGGGCTCCATGCCGGGCAGCGCGCCGTTCCACAGCGAGCGGCCATCGGCCATGCTCATCACGAAGAACTTGGAGCCGATGACCTCGGGGTCTTCGCAGAGGCCATAGGTGCGCGGCACCGGGAAGCCGGTCGGATAGAGCCCGGTCATCGCCGCATATTCGCGGTCGACCGCGTGGGCACTGGGCAGCAGCTTGCCGAAGGGCTGGCGCCTGAGGACGTAGCTCGCGCCGGGGGTGTCGATCCGATAGGTCGGGTTCGATTGGCCGCCCTTGAACTTGGTGTAGCTGATCGGGCCTTGGAAGCCCTCGACATTGGCCTCGAACCACGCGGTGAGGCTGGCAAGATCGAGCGCGTCCTTCTCGGTCACTTCGACCGTGCCGACCATTTCCTTGTCGAAATCGATCTGGGGAGCGTCTGTCATCAGTCGAACACCACCACCGTGCGCGCGGCGTGCCCGGCGCGCATCGTGTTGAAGCCCTCGTTCACCGCTTCGAGCGGGATACGCTCGGCAATGATCGTGTCGAGATCGAGCAACCCGCGCAGGTAGAAGTCGACAAGGCGCGGCAGATCGACGGGGAAGTGGTTCATCCCCATGATCGCGCCCATCAGCTTCTTGCCGCTGAGCAGGTCGAAGGCGCCGAGCCCGACCTTGCAGTCCAAGGGCATCATCCCGAGGATCACCGCAGTGCCGCCGCGCTTGAGGCTGGCGACCGCGAGGTCGGCCGAGGCTTGCCGTCCGACCGCCTCGATCCCCCAGTCGACCCCGCCGCCGCTGATCGCGATGATCTGTTTCGCCGCATCCTCGGCGAGCGCATCGACGGTGTGGGTCGCGCCGAGCACTTCGGCCAGCGCGCGCTTTTCGGGCAAGGGGTCGGCGGCGATGATCTTGCCAGCGCCCGCGATTCTGGCGGCGTTGATCGCGGCGAGGCCCACGCCTCCGCAGCCGACCACCAGCACGGTCTCGCCCGGGGTCACCTTGCAGGCGTTGAAGATCGTCCCCGCGCCGGTCGTCACCGCGCAGCCGAGCAGCGCGGCGCGGTCGAAGGGCATGGCCTTGTCGATCGCGACGCAGGCGTGCTCGTGGATCAGCATTTGCTCGGACAGGGCAGAGAGGTTGAGCATCTGGTTGACCGGCGCGCCATCGGCAAAGGCGATGCGCGAGGCCTCGCCCTTGGCGCGGCGGGTGTCACCGCCGAGGCACAGCGCCATGCGGCCGGTGACGCAGAACTCGCAGTGGCCGCAGAAGGCCGAGAGGCAGGAGACGACATGGTCGCCCGGCTTCACGGTGCGGACTTCGCTGCCGACCGCGCGCACGATCCCCGCCGCCTCGTGTCCCGGAATGCAGGGCAGGGCGTGGGGGTAATGCCCGTCGATGAAGTGCAGGTCCGAATGGCACAGCCCGCAGGCCTTGGTGTCGATCAGGACCTCGTGCGGGCCGGGTTCGGCATAGGTGACCTCGGCGATGCGAAGACCTGCGCCGGGTGCTTCGAGAATGGCGGCTTTTGCCATGATAATTCCTCACCCCTCCCGCTTGCGGGGGGGGGAGCGAGACTTGGGCTTGCCTCGCAAGTCCTGGTCGCAGCGGGGTGGGCCTTCCTCGCGGTCGGCCCGTGCCCACCCCCGCCCCCTCCCGCAAGCGGGAGGGGAGTTAAGTGTCAGCGCGCCACGCCCATGTCGCCCGAGCTGAAGCTCTGGCCGTCATTGGCCGCGCGCCCGTGGTTGCCGCGCAGGGCGTTCGCCGTCGGGCCGGGGACCGGCGCGTGCTTGGCGAATTCCATGTGCGCGATCGAGCGGGCGTGGACCTCGTCCGGCCCGTCCGCCAGACGCAGCGTGCGCTGGTGGGCATAGGCCGAGGCGAGGCCGTAGTCTTCCGACACCCCGCCGCCGCCGTGGGCCTGGATCGCATCGTCGATGATCTTGAGCGCCATGTTGGGCGCCTGCACCTTGATCATCGCGATTTCCTGCTTCGCCGCCTTGTTGCCGACCTTGTCCATCATGTCGGCGGCCTTGAGGCACAGCAGGCGCGTCATGTCGATGTCGATGCGGGCGCGCGCGACGCGCTCTTCCCAGACCGAGTGCTTGTAGACCGGCTTGCCGAAGGCCTCGCGCTCCTGCAGGCGGCGGCACATCTTGGCGAGCGCTTCCTCGGCGACGCCGATGGTGCGCATGCAGTGGTGGATGCGGCCCGGCCCGAGGCGGCCCTGCGCGATCTCGAAGCCGCGGCCCTCGCCGAGCAGCATGTTCGAGACGGGCACGCGCACGTTGACCATCTCGACTTCCATGTGGCCGTGCGGGGCATCGTCATAGCCGAAGACGGGCAGGTGGCGGATGATGTTCACGCCGGGCGCGTCGATCGGCATCAGCACCATCGACTGCTGCGCGTGGCGCTGGGCGGAGAAGTCGGTCTTGCCCATGACAATCGCGACCTTGCAGCGCGGATCGCCGAGGCCGCTCGACCACCACTTGCGCCCGTTGATCACATAGTGATCGCCGTCACGCTCGATCCGGGTCTCGATATTGGTCGCGTCCGAGGAGGCGGTGTAGGGCTCGGTCATCAGGAAGGCCGAACGGATCTCGCCGTTCATCAGCGGGCGCAGCCATTCTTCCTTCTGCTCGCGCGTGCCGTAGCGGTGGAAGACCTCCATGTTGCCGGTATCGGGCGCGGAGCAGTTGAACACTTCGCTCGCCCAGCCGATGCGGCCCATTTCCTCGGCGCACAGGGCATATTCGAGGTTGGTGAGGCCGGGGCCGTCGAATTCGAAGGTCTCGTCGACATGGTGGTGGCTGTCATTGCGCGGCGGCATGAACAGGTTCCAGATGCCGGCCTCTTTCGCCAGCTTCTTCTTGTCCTCGATGATCTGGATCACCTTCCAGCGCCCGCCCTCGGCGTCCTGCGCCTTGTAGACATCCATGTTGGGGCGCACGTGCGTCTCGATGAAATCGCGCACGCGGTCACGCCAATAGGCCTGCCGTTCGGTGGGTTCGAAATCCATGGGGGGTTCCTCTCGTCCTAGTTCGAAATCGAATCTTTGGGGGAGCGTGGCAGAGCCTCCTGCCCGCGCCAAGCCCTCATTTGTGAGTGACAGGTCCTGACGTTACGGCACGCTCGCGCACGATCCGCGCGGCAACGCGGGCCTCGTGATCGGCGCGGGTGATGGGAAAGCGCGAGAGCCAGAAGGCCGCGATCACCGCCAGCGCGGTGGCCACGATCAGATAGGCGATCGCGAGGTTCCGAACCACCTCGGGCGCGACCGCGGCCTGCGTGGTCCCCGGCTGCAGGCCGACGATCTGCACGATCAGGCTGGTGAGCAGGATGCCCCCGCCGGTCGCCGCCTTGGTGACCAGCCAGTTGCCCGCATAGAACGTCCCCTCGGCGCGCTTGCCGGTGCGCTCCTCGTAAGCCTCAACGATCTCGGCGACCATCGAGGTGGCCGAGATGATCGTCACCACGCCGGCGGTGTTGGCCGCGACCATGAAGCCCATGAACAGGCCCGTCGACAGCGCCGATCCGGTCGTGGGCCACAGGTCCGCGAGGAACAGGACATAGGGCGTCGCCGCAATTCCGAGCGTCACCAGCGACCCGGCCGCCCCGCTCATCGGCTTGCCGAAGCGGCGGTGGAGCGGGCCGACGATCAGGAACATCGCGATCACGGACAGCCCCAGCGCCAGCGGGTAGAGCTTGAAGGCGAGCTCGCTGAACTGCCACACGTAGCGCGTGACATAGAGCGTGATCGAGAGCGACAGCCCGGTGCTGACATGGGCGGCGAGCGCTCCGCAGGCGAAGATCACGAAGGCGCGCTCGCGGAAGGCATCGAAGATTTCGCCGAAGGCCCGCGCGAGCGAGAAGGGCTGCGAGGTGGTCTCGGGCAGGCGCGCGACATAGCGGTGCTGCCCCGCCGCCGAGCCGACCACCGAAACCAGCATGACCACCGCGCCGACCATCCCGAACAATGCGTAGCCATCGGGCTCGAGCTGGGATTGCGGGGTCGGCAGGAACACCGTGAAGGCCAACACCGACATGGCGAGGCCCCCGATCCAGCCCGACAGATAGCGGTAGCGGAACAGCGTCGTGCGCTCGACATAGTCGGCGGTGATTTCGGGCACCATGCTGATCGAGGGCACCTCGCAGGCCGACAGCAGCAGGCGCACGCCGACCGCCAGCGCGACGATCTCCCAGAACCCCGGCACCCCGGTAAAGGGCGGGCTCCACAGCAGCGTCCAGGCCAGCGCCAGCGGGAGCGGGGCGGTATAGAGCCACGGCAGGCGGCGGCCCCAGCGGGTGTAGGTGCGGTCGCACAGGTGCCCGATCAGCGGATCGACCAGCGCATCGATCACCAGCGCCGTCGCCAGCGCCGCGCCGACGATCCCGGCGTCCACCCCCAGCACAAGATTGTAGAACGGCAGCAGGAAGAACGAGAAGCCGCCGTCCTTCACCCCGAAGGCGACCGCGCCGAAGCCGTGCATCAGTTTGAGCCGCCAAGGGAGCGGCCCGGTCACAAGGCTCATCCGCGCCTGCCCCTGCAGCTTGGCGATCCGCCGATTCCGGCCACTTTTCTCTCTCCCATTTCGGTTGCGAACCTAGACCGATTGACGGGCGCGTCAATCGGATGTCGTCTGACGCTACGGCATCCTGTCCCGCGCGAAGGACGCTTGCAGCCAGTCGCAAAATGCCACTAACGTAAGCGTCAACCGAGAGACGAGAGAGGAGAGTCGGTCATGGCCGATCTTGAGAATTTCCGGACAGAAACCCGCGCGTGGCTCGAAGCCAACTGCCCGCCCGAAATGCGCGAGCCGGTGCGCGGCGAGGACGACATCTACTGGGGCGGCCGCCGCGCGACCTTCAAGAACGACGCGCAGAAGGCATGGCTCGAGGCCTGCATCGCCAAGGGCTACACCGTGCCGATGTGGCCCAAGGAATATGGCGGCGCTGGCCTCAGCGCTCCCGAGGCCAAGGTGCTGCGCGAGGAAATGGGCAAGATCGGCGCCCGCCCGCCGCTCTCCTCCTTCGGCATCTGGATGCTCGGCCCGGCGCTGCTGCATTTCGGCACCGAGGGGCAGAAGCAGCGCTTCCTCAACGAGATCGCCCGCGGCGAGATCCGCTGGTGTCAGGGCTATTCGGAACCGGGTTCGGGCAGTGACCTCGTCAGCTTGCAGACCTTCGGCGAGGACAAGGGCGATCACTGGGTCGTCAACGGCCAGAAGATCTGGACCTCCTACGCCGACCAGGCCGACTGGATCTTCTGCCTCGTCCGCACCGACAAGGAGAACAAGTACGGCGGCATCACCTTCATGCTGTTCGACATGGCGAGCGAAGGCGTCACCACCAAGCCGATCAAGCTGATCTCCGGCTCCTCGCCTTTCTGCGAGACCTTCTTCGACAATGTCGCCGTGCCCAAGTCCTACGGCGATGACGTGCCGGCCTATGTGGGCACCATCAACCGCGGCTGGGACGTCGCCAAGTATCTTCTCGGCCACGAGCGCGAGATGATCTCGGGTGCCGACGGCGGCGAGCGGGCGGCGGCGATCGGCGCCGCGATGAAGCGCCATGCGGCCAAGACCGGCGACGACATCGACCCGGTGCTGCGCGCCGAGCTCGCGCAGTTCGACGTCGATGCCCTCGCCTATGCCGCGATGGGCGAGAAGTTCCTCGACGAGATCAAGGTCGGCAAGGCGCACCCCGCGCAGCCCAACATGATGAAATATGCCGGGACCGAGCTCAACAAGCGCCGCCACGAGCTGATGATGGCAGTCGGCGGCTCGCGCAGCCTCGAATGGGAAAGCGAGGCGACCGAGGGCGGCAAGCCGTCGCGCAACTGGCTGCGCACCAAGGCCAACTCGATCGAGGGCGGGACGAGCGAGGTGATGCTCAACGTCATCGCCAAGCGCATCCTCGACCTGCCGGGGGCTTGAGACTGGCGTCGCCCCGGACTTGATCCGGGGCCGCTCGCAACTGGCACCCAGACGATGGCGATCCCGGGTCAAGCCCGGGATGACGATTTGAATTTCCGGGAGAGGGAAAACCAATGCCCCTGTATCACAACGAAGATCAGGCGATGCTCGCCGACACCGCGGCCGGGTTCATGGCCGAGGAAGGCAATATCGCCAAGCAGCTGCGCCATTGGCGCGACCGCAATTGCAAGGATGGCTTCGGCCACGCCCTGTGGAGGCAGATGGCCGAAATGGGCTTCACCGGCATGCTCGTGGACGAGGCCGACGGCGGGCTCGGCATGGGCCATGTCGAGGCGGGGATCGTGCTCGAAGAGATCGGCCGCAACCTGACGCCTTCGCCGTTCCTGACCTCCTCGGTGCTGGCGGCGACCGCGCTAAAGCACGGGTCGGCGGACTTGAAGGGCCGCTACCTGCCGGGGCTGATCGCGGGCGATAGCGTGTTCGCCGTCGCGATCGACGAGACCGCCAAGCATCGCCCGAGCCGCATCACCACCCGCGCCGAGAAGTCGGGCAACGGCTTCAAGCTGACCGGCGCCAAGAGCTTCGTCATTCAGGGCGCGAGCGCGGACATGATCGTAGTCGCCGCGCGCACCAGCGGTTCGGATGACGACGCCGACGGCATCACCCTGTTCGCGGTGCCGAAGGATGCGGCGGGCATGAGCCACGATTCGGTGCGGCTGGTCGACAGTTCGATGGCGACCCACACCAGGTTCGACGGGGTCGAGCTCGACGGCGACACCGTGATCGGCGAGGTCGACGGCGGGCGCGCGGTGCTTGACGCCATGCTGCTGGCCGGCCGCGTCGGCGCGGCGGCGGAAGGCGTCGGCGTCGCGCGCGGGGCGATGGACATGACGGTCGATTACCTCAAGCAGCGCAAGCAGTTCGGTAAGCTGATCGGCGAGTTTCAGGCGCTCCAGCACCGCGCCAGCCACCTCTATTCCGAGGTCGAGATCGCCCGCGCCGCGACCATCAAGGCGCAGCAGCTGCTCGACGGCGGTTCGGCGCATGCCGACCTGATGGCGAGCGTCGCCAAGGCCAAGGTCGCGCGTGTCGCGCGCCTCGCGGTGCAGGAAGGCGTGCAGATGCACGGCGGCATCGGCATGACCGATGAGTACGACATCGGCCTCTACATGAAGCGCGACCGCGCGCTGGCGGAGTTCCTCGGCGACGCGCACTTCCACGCCAATCGCGTGGCGGAACTGAGCGGGTATTGAGCCTTCACCGCCCCTCCCGCCCGCGGGAGGGGAGCGAGGAAGCGAAGCTGTCCGAAGGACACCTGCCAGCTTGCTGGCTAGTCGCAGCGGGGTGGGCCTTTCCGGCCCATTCCCACCCCCAACCCCTCCCTCAAGCGGGAGGGGAGTTTGGAGAGAAACATGGACATTCAATCACTTTTCAGCCTCCAAGGCCGCATTGCCCTCGTCACCGGCGGCAGCCGCGGGATCGGCAAGATGTTCGTCGAGGGTCTCCTCGCGGCAGGCTGCGCACGGGTCTATATCTCGGCGCGCAAGGTCGAGCAGATGCAGGCGACCATCGACGAGTTCGGCGCGGACCGCGTGATCGGCATCCCCGCCGACCTCTCGCAGATGGACGGCATGGTCGGCCTCGCCAATGAGCTGAAGGCGCGCGAGAGCCACCTCGATATCCTCATCAACAACGCCGGGGCCGCCTGGGGCCAGCCCTATCTCGAATTCTCCGAGGCCGGCTGGCACCGGACGATGGATTTGAACGTCAAGACCCCGTTCTTCCTCACCCAGAAGCTCCACGACCTGCTGGTCGAAGGCGGCAAGCAGGGGCATCCGGCCAAGGTGATCCACGTCTCCTCGATCGACGGGCAGCGGATCAACCCGTGGGAGACCTACGCCTACCAGGCCTCCAAGGCCGCGGTGATCCAGTTGACCCGGCGCATGGCCGCGCGGCTGATCCACGACAATATCGTCGTCACCTCGATCGCGCCGGGCGCCTTCCCGTCCGAGATGAACCGCGCTGCGAAGGACGCGCCCGACGCCAGCGCGAGCGGCATTCCGGCCAAGCGCATCGGCACGACCGAGGACATGGCGGCCGCCGCGATCTACCTCGCCAGCCGGGCGGGCGACTATGTGGTGGGCGAGACGCTGACGGTCGATGGCGGCGTGGTCAACGCGCTGCTGCCGAACCATTTCGCCGATCCCTCGGGCGGCGGCCACTAAGCGGCAAAAAAGAGGCCCACACCCCCTCTCACCAGGAGTGTGGGCCGAGGAGGCAGGGGAGAATGGCTCCCCTGCCCGGGTCGCGTCTTCCCTATCGCGCGCGGCGGACACGCCGTCTGTGATGCCCGTCACGGTCTTGCGGGCCGATGCGATTTATCATGCCCCTCGCCAGTCGTTGCGGGGGGCCTTGCCTGCCCCTATCCTCGGCCAATCGAAGGGGGCTTTGCATGATGCTCGATACGCTCGACGATCTCATCGCCCGGCTCGCGCCCGACACGCTGCTGCGCGCGCTCGCGCCCGAACAGCTCGAACAGCTGCTGCGCGAGGCCACCCGCCGCGACCTGCGCCCCGGCGAGCCGATCATCTCGCAGGGCGACGAGGATGGCGATTTCGCCGTGGTGGTGCTGACCGGCGGGCTCAAGATCACCATGGTCAGCGCCAGCGGGCATGAGATCATCCTCAATTATTGCGGGCCGGGCGAGCTGGTCGGCGAGATCGCGATGCTCGACTCGGGCCCGCGCACCGCGAGCGTGATCGCGGCCGTCCCCTCGACGGTGCTGCTGCTGCCCAGCCACACCTTCCTTGCCGCCGCGACCGCCAATGCCGTCTCGGCCGCGGGCGTCATGCGCGAGCTTGCGCGGCGGGTGCGCCAGCTCAATCTGGTGATCGAGAGCGACCGCACCTTCTCGATGGCCCCGCGCCTCGCGCGCGCGCTGGTGCGGCTGGTCGATCCGACCCGCGATGACGGGCGCCTGCGCTTCGATCCCAACCAGAGCGATCTCGGCGCCTTTGCCGGCCTCGCGCGCGAGAATGTCAGCCGGCTGCTGTCGGACTGGGAGGCGCAAGGCGTGATCGCCCGGCAGGGCCGCGCGCTGCAGGTGCGCGAGCTCGGCTACCTCCAGACCCTGGCAGAATTCGGCGACGACGCCTGAGGGGCGTAGAGTGGGGCAAGATCGGTCACGTTGCAGCAGGCGCGCACAAGCCGGGAGCGCAGGTCGGGCAGTATTGAGCGGCGGTGCCGTTCCTGCCACCCGGATACGCGGAGTCTGCCATGCCCGAATTTCCTGCCTTGCCCCGGATCGCCCCCGCGCTGATCGCCTTCGCGGCCGCAATGGCCTGCGCGCTCGCCCCGCCCGCGGCGGCGCACGAGCGCGACTGGGAGGACTTGCCGCCGGCCGCGCGTGACGTGCCGGTGCCGCAGGACACCGGCATCCTCGTGCGCGAAGTGGCGCCGGGGGTGCACATGGTCACCGACGGGCTCTATCAGGCCCTGTTCGCGGTGACCGGTGACGGCGTGGTGGTCGTCGATGCCCCGCCCTCGATCGGGCCGCGGCTCTCGCAGGCGATCGCGGCGACGACCGACAAGCCGGTGATCGCGGTGATCTACACCCACAGCCATATCGACCATATCGGCGCGGCCGACCAGTTCGGCCCCGACGTCCAGCGCATCGCCAGCGTGCCGACGCGCGACAAGCTCGCCCGGCTGGCCGATCCGCGCCGCCCGGTGCCTACCCAGGTGGTGGGTGCAGGCAGCACGCGGATGCGCTTCGGCACGACCGAAGTGCAGCTCGATCTTGCCGGGGCCTTCCACGAACCCGGCAACCTCATCGTCCTGTTCCCGCAGGGCAAGGTGCTGATGATGGTCGATATTGTCTACCCCGGCTGGGTGCCCTTCACCAATCTCGGCATGGCCGAGGACGTGCAGGGCTTTATCGATGCCCATGACGTGCTGCTGGGGTATGATTTCGCGGTGTTCGTCGGCGGGCACCTCTCGCGCCCCGGCACGCGGGCGGATGTCGAGACCGCGAAGACCTATGTCACCGATCTGGTTGCGGCGGCGCGCGCGGCGCAGGGCAAGGTCGATTTTCTGGCCGTGGCGGGCGAGACCGGCTTTGCCAACCGCTGGCTGCTGGTGAAGACCTGGATGGACCGCGTGGCCGACGCCTGCACCGCGACGATGCTCGGCAAGTGGGAAGGCAAGCTGGGCGGCGCCTCGGTCTCGACCCCGGGGCACTGCTGGATCATGCAGGAGCACCTCAACATCAACGGGCTGCCTGCAGCTGAAACCGCGCCTGTGCGAGCGGCTGCGCCCTAACCCATCAGCCCGCGTACGAAGGGAATGAGCCCGGTCTGGCGCATGCGCTTCATGCGCTCGGCTTCTAGGATCGCGCGGACCTTTTCGAAGCACACGTCGATATCGTCGTTGATGATGACGTAGTCGTAGCCGTCCCAGTGGCTGATCTCGGCCCGCGCGCGTTCCATGCGGGCGGCGATGACCTCAGCGCTGTCGGTGGCGCGGCCCTTCAGCCGGCGGTGCAGCTCTTCGAGCGAGGGCGGCAGGATGAACACCCGGACCACGTCCTGCTGGTCCTTCTGGTAGAGCTGCTGGGTGCCCTGCCAGTCAATGTCGAACAGGAAGTCCTGCCCCTCCTTCAGCCCGGCGCGGATCCTGCCCTTGGGCGTGCCGTAGCGATGGCCGAAGACATGCGCCCATTCGTAGAAATCGTCCTCTTCCACCATCCGGTCGAACTCTTCCGGGCTGACGAAGTGGTAATGCACCCCGTCGATTTCGCCCGGGCGCGGGGGGCGGGTGGTGGCGCTGACCGAGAGCTTGATCTCGGCGTCCTTGGCGAGCAGCATGCGCGACAGCGTGGTCTTCCCCGCGCCCGAGGGCGAGGAGAGGATGAACATCAGGCCCCGGCGGTGGAGCTGGTCTGCGGCAGTGTGTGAGGATTCGCCCATGGGCCCCGTTGCCTTAGATGGCGGGCACAAATCAAGGGGCGGTCAGGATTCGCTGTCGGCGGGGGGC
>NZ_LSKQ01000183.1 GCF_001557115.1 Erythrobacter sp. CCH5-A1 | reverse complement strand
CAGCCAGCGCAGCGCAGAAATACCCTTGCCAACGGAGAGCCGTCCACACAGGGGTTCTGGCACAGACGTTCGGCAATCAGATCGCCATGGAAGCCAGCATGAACGGAATTCTTCCGTTCGACGACTGGGTTTCGCGGAACACCATGAAAGCCCATGCCATGTTCGGCAATCAGGGCGTCCGTCCGGCTGCGATCTGGCTGGCGGCGCTTCACCCGCGCGCGCTGGACTATCTGGAACAAGCGCCCGTGCTGGCGCTGGCGGCGACCTTCGGCGGGAAGGCGTCCAAGCGATCCGAACGGGCCTATGTGGCGATGAACTTCAAGCCGCTGGTCGAACGGGGCGCGCGGCTGAAGGACGTCATGAAGGCGTTCCGCGTCGCCTATCCGCTGCGATCCATATCCGCGAAGGCGATCCGCCCCGGCGTCTGGGGCGTGCTTCAGGCGATCACGCGGCTGGTCGATCCTTCGACGATCAGCCAGTCCATTCCGGAAGCCCCCACGCGACACATGCACTGGCTGGGCGATCTGGACATTCTCTGGACCATCCTTCAGCGCCGCGCGCCCGACGAACAGTTGAACGCGCCGATCCTGCGCTGGGCAATGCTGGCGCTGTCCCGGCACGGGCGAACCCCTGATCCGGCGGAAGGGATGCAATCGAACCAGATCGCCGACTTCCTGATCTGCAACCGCGACCAGTGGAACGCCCGGTGGACATGGGAACGCATGATCCGGGAAGCCGCCGACTGGCATGAAGCCCTTGCGAACGCCCAGATCGACCGGATCAATGACGGCAAGTATGACACGGACGTCGCCTATCGCGGCTTTCCGACGGAAGTCACCCTGTCCGGGTTCGAATTCCACGCGCTGCGATCCCTTCGCGCGCTAGTCGTCGAAGGCAAGGCGATGCACCATTGCGTCGCCAGCTATTACCGCGACATTCAGTCGGGCCGCGCCCGGATTTATTTGATCCGCAAGGACGGCCGGCGCGTCGCCACGGCGGAATTCGCGGTCCTTCCCGGTCGCGCCCGCGCGGTCCAGATCAAGGGCGTCTGCAACGCCCGTCCGCCGAAGGACGTGATCGCCGCCGCCGACAAGTTCGCCGTTTGCGTCACGGAAGCGGGCACGAATAACCCGACGTCCCTTCGCGGACTTCCGGCGGCGACGCGCGAAGCGTTCACCGCCGCACGGGCACAAGGCGCGCGGCTATGACGAAGCGGGCGATCTTCCAGCCCGCCCGGCGCGGCGGCAAGAGCTGGGCGGCGGCGCTGGCTTCAGGCGATCAGGCCAAGCCTAAGAAGGCGGCACGCGCGCCGCGTCCGCGCCCTGATCCCAAGCCGATTGACGACATTGCGGACCTTCCGCCGGGACCGCGCGTGATCGTGCCCTTCCCGCCGGTCGAGCTGTCGCCGAACTGGCGCGGGCACTGGTCGAAGAAGTCCCCCGTGACGAAAGCCTATCGTCGCTTGTGCTGGGCGCTGGCGCTGCAAGCCGGGCTGAAGGTTCCCGCCTATGCGGCTGGCGGTGCCCAGATCGTCGTCCGGCTGGACTTCTTCCCGCCCACGCGAGCCAGTCGCGACGACGACAACATTCCAGCCAGTTTCAAGGCGGGGCGCGACGGGATCGCCGACGCCCTGAAGTGCGACGACGCCCGGTTCCGGACCGTGCCCGTCCTTCGCGCTGAACCGCGCTCTTGCGTCGTCGTGACGCTGGTCGATCCCGATCACGGGAAAGCGCCATGACGGCGGCGCTGATCTGTTCCGATTGCGGCGGCGCGCTGGCACCTTCGAAGCAACGCAAAGGCACGCGCTGCAAGAGCTGCACCGCGCGCGCCATGTCCCGCGACCCGGCAACGCGGGCAAAGATCAGCGCGGCCATGCGGAAGAACTGGTCCGATCCGGATCAGCGAGCCGCGCGCGTGGCGAGTATGACGGAAGCCAACCGCCGCCCGGACATGATCGAACATCGCCGGGCGCTGGGCAAGGCGCTGAACAATATCGGGCGCTTTGCCCGCCCGCTTCCCGCCGGGCACCCTTCGCGCGTCCAGGCGGGCCGGACACTTACCGAACGGCGGCTGGCATGGTGCCCGCCAGCCTACCGCCAGACTTACGCCCGATTGACGGAAATCGACGGCTTCCGGGCAAAGGAAGCGCGCGCAATCGTGGAAGGCCAGATCGCAGCCGATCTTGCGGCCATGCGGAAGGGACGTCTTTCGCCCAGCCAGTTCATGGCGGCGCGGGAAGCCGCGCGCTGGATCAAGGATCGCGCCGTCGTTCCCGCTAGTGAGAAGGCGGGCCGCTAATGCGCTATCTATCAGTCTGTTCCGGCATTGAAGCCGCGACGGTCGCTTGGCACCCGCTGGGCTGGACCCCGGCTGGCTTTGCCGAAATCGAACCCTTCCCCCGTGCTGTTCTGGAACAGCGTCACGGCGCGGTCGCCGTGGACTGGGATCACCGCTGGCAGGAAGGGCAGAACTTCGCCCCCCTGTTCGGCGACTTCACACAGATCGGACCCGAACATGTCGGACCAGTTGACCTTCTTGTCGGCGGAACCCCCTGTCAGTCGTTCAGCATCGCGGGAAAGCGTCTGGGACTGGACGATCCGCGCGGCAACCTCGCAATCGAGTTCCTGGCGCTGGCTAAACGAATTGGCGCCCGCTGGCTGGTCTGGGAGAATGTCCCCGGCGTCTATTCAAGCTGGTCCGGTGAACCGGACAATGAAGCGATTGCCGAATGGACAGAAACAGCAGACTTCGCCGAGTTCCTCAATCTCTTTCGGGAATGCGGGTATCGTGGAGCCTGGCGGACTATTGACGCTCAATTTGTGCGAGTGGACGGGTTCGGCAGGGCTGTCCCCCAGCGTCGGCGACGTTGCTTCCTTGTCGGACATTCTGGAAACGACGCCCGTGCCGTCACGGTATTATTCGACCCCGAAAGCCTGCGCGGGCTTGCTGAACCGCGCCGAACGGCGGGGCAAAGCGCTTCCGACACACTTGGAAGCGATCCTGAAGGGGATTGCGGCGCTGGAAGGCACGGGGGACCGGGAAGCGGCCTGATCAGCGGAACCGTGTCGTCGAAGTGGGCGAAGGGTTCCGGCGGGCCGTCGGGCGACGAATGCCAGAACCTTGTCGCCGTGCCCTTCGACACGACACAGATCACGTCCGCGTCGAACTTCAGCAATCCCCAGCCCGGCGATCCCTGTCACCCGCTGGCGGCTGGGGCGCACCCGCCGCATGTGGCGTTCGCCTTCCAGTCGCGGATTGCGCGCAACGGTCGCGGACAGCCTGAACCGATCTGTCCCGCCCTGAACGGCGCGGACGCGGGGGCGACTAGCGACATGCGCCCGCTGGCGGCGATCCCGGCGGTGAACGGCTGGACGGTCCGGAAACTGACGCCCCGCGAATGCGAACGGCTTCAGGGCTTCCCGGACGACTTCACGGCGATCCGCTGGCGCGGGAAGTGCGCGCCCGACGGGCCGCGATACAAGGCAATCGGGAACAGCATGGCGGTCAACGTCATGCGCTGGATCGGCGCACGGATCGCGCTGGTCGAACAGGCCGTCGAAGAAGCGGCTGGACGGGGGAAATCATGAAATGGCGCGATTGTGTGCCCCGGCCTGAAAAGACCGAGAGGCTAAACCCGACGCGTGAACAGCTTCGCGCGATGCAGCAAGAGAACAAGCGGTTTCCGGTGGATCGGCTTGTCGAAATTCCGCGCGCCGAATGGCCGCATCATCGCGACAATCTGATCCGGGCGCTACGGAACCGCGATTTTCTTGTTCAGGTGTTCGCGGAGCCGGGGGACGTAGTTCGCCTGTCAATCCAGCGTTGTGCTTTCGACCGGGCGTCGGGGCGATGGGTTGACGGGATCACCTGGGACGATCTTCAGCACCTTAAGACGCTGGCGGGCTACGGCGACCGCGTTGGGCTGGAAGTCTATCCGCCGGACAGGGACGTCGTGAATGTGGCGAACCTGCGCCACCTATGGCTTGTCCCGGACGTCCCCGCTTTCATGTGGCGGCGCGCATGAGCTGGGAAACCCAAAGCTGGGCGGCGAAGCAACGCCCCGGATCGGCGTCGGCGAAACTGGTCCTTCTGGGGCTGGCGTCGTGCGCCGACGCCAATCATTGCGCCTTCCCGTCGATCCAATGGCTTTGCGACTTCAGCGATCTGAACCGGAAGACCGTAATCGGCGCGCTTCAGCGGCTGGAAGACGGCATGTTTCCGCTGATCGAAGACACGGGTGAACGGCGCGGACGGACCGGACAGGTGAAGGTCTATCGGCTGGCAGCGGCGGAAGCCGGGGCGTCGAATGATCCCGCGTCGGAAACAGTCCCAAAAGCGGAACAGTTCCAAAAGCGGAACAGTTCCGTTTCTGGATCGAAACAGTCCCAAAATAGGGACACGGAACCTGTTTCTAACCTTCTTCCCCCCTTATCAGCTTACGCTGATAAGACCCCCGCCCCTGATTTTGACAATGGATCGGAAGGGGAAGAACCCGCCCCGGCTGGTCGCACCGGCAAGCGCGGGACAAGGGGATCACGGCTTCCGGACGACTGGTCGCCCCCGCCGGTCGCCGATCTGTCCCCCATGGCCGGGAAGCTGGTCCAGCAATGGCCGTCGGGTGCCTATGAGGCGGTTTGCGAGACGTTCCGGCTGCACTGGCAGACGGAGACGCGGGCAATCGGCTGCAAGCGCGACTGGAACGCGGCGCTGGCGAAATGGCTGATCAATGATCATTCGAAGATCATGCGCGACGCCAAGGCTGGCGTGAGTTTCGCGCACCTTGCCCTAGCGCGCCCGTCTAGCGGCAAGCCCGCCGCCCCGCTGTCCAAGCCGGTCGCCGCGAAGGCGCGCGAAGACGGACGATCCGGGGCGATCCACAAGGCGCTTCGCCGGGAACTGGGCGGCGCGCTTTATGACACATGGATCGCAAACGCGGCGCTGATCCACGATCCGCCCGGCGTTGTCGTCGTCGTCGGAAGTGAGTTCGCGCGCGCGTGGATCGAAGACCGCTTCCAATCGAAGATCATGGCGGCGTGCCGCGCCGTCCTTGGGTCCGGCGTCCGCTGGGTCCGCTTTCAAGTCGAAACCGCACACATGGAAGGAGCTGGGCGATAATGGGCAAGGCGAAAAAGAAGAACCGGGCACGGCGCACGGGCGGGGCGAATACGGCCGGCAACATGCACCCGGTCTTGAAGCAGGCGATCAGCAACGGCGCGCGGCTGGACCGGGGCAGCTATGAAGTCGCCGAAGTCCAGAACCCTTACGGCGAAGTGATCATCCGGGGGGAAATTCGGCGACACAAGGCTGTCCGCCGCGTGCCGCGCTTCGAAACCCTCTATCGGTCCAAGGTGATCGACCGGACCGTGTTCGCCTGTCTCGAATGGTATGCGGACCGGCTGGCAATGGCGCAATCCGGCCTGATCAAGTGCGGCCTGGACGTGTCCGGAAGCGGCGGCGGATCGGCGTTCCACCATATCCCGACGACGCAAGCGGCCATGGAAGCGCGGTCGGACGTGGATTGGGCGCGCGGCTTTATCCCTGACAATGATCTTCGCCAGGTCTTCGACGGCGTAATGGGCAGCATGGACGCCGAAGGCGACGACACGTTCGAAGCAATCGGCGCGGCGGTCTATCCGCACGTCTGCTCGGACCGGGCGAAGCGCAAGGCCAGTTCGGCGTTCAAGATCGCTGCGAACTACTTGCTGGCGGGGATCGGCGCGCGCGTCGTCGGGCTGGCGGACGCGGCTTGACAACGCACATGGAAGTGATACCTGTCAGTCATTGTTCAAAGTTGCGCCCGACGCCCTTGTCTTTCGACTGGGCTTCCGGGCGTTTCTTGTAAGTGCCCTTCGTGGCGAAGCGTCCCCCCAATTTGAAAACTGGCACCCCGTCCGGCAAGCGCCGGGGGTGGGCTGGCACCACGCGAGGAACGCGGAAACAGCGCGGCTATGGCTGGGCATGGGATCAGCTTCGCGCCCGCATCCTGAAGGGTGAACCTCTCTGTCGTTCATGTCGCAAGGCTGGGCGATCTGTCGTCGCCACGACGGTCGATCACATAGTCCCTAAGCACCGGGGCGGCACGGACGACGAAAGCAATCTGCAAAGCCTATGCGATCCCTGCCACAAGGCTAAGACGGCAAGGGAAGGGCGCAAGGCGCGGACCTGACTGCAAACGCGAACAGATCAAAGCGGGCGATCCCGCCCCAGATCGACCGTAAGCGTCCGGTGAGGACCGTCGCATACGATGGCCGCTTTCGGGACGAGGGC
>NZ_LSKQ01000182.1 GCF_001557115.1 Erythrobacter sp. CCH5-A1 | reverse complement strand
TTTTAATCCGGTGCTACCGGCCGATCCGTGGCCCCTTTTATTCCCGGTGTTCTCACCTGCCCGATCACTGCTGCCGACGTCGCTATCGCCAGTCCTGCCGCGATTGCTGCGCTTGATGCGAGCTTCTTCCGAGTACGGTTCGACCGCCTGACGCCTTCGGAGAAACGCTACCTGCGCGGTATGGCGGCGCTGGGCGAGGGGCCTTACATCTCCAGCGCCATCGCTGAGCACCTCGGCAAGAAGCCCAACGCCTTCGGCCCGGTGCGCGCCTCGCTGGTCGTGTCCGTCAATGTGGTGTAAATTCGGTTGTGGCCAGCGGGCAGCATTTTC
>NZ_LSKQ01000181.1 GCF_001557115.1 Erythrobacter sp. CCH5-A1 | reverse complement strand
CTAGCTGGGGACCGCTCTATGTGGTCCTGCACATGTTCGTGATGAACCGCGCCGCTAGTGCCTATGCTGCGGTCGCACCCACCGGGCCAACCTTGCTGGTCAGCAACGGCATCACCAATGTGAACAATGATATCGCGACCATCGCCGGGTTCATGATGATGAGCGTGCCCTTTATCGCGGCCGGCATGGCGCGCGGCGCGATGGCGATCGCCGGGCAGGCGACGTCGTTGCTAGGCCCGGCGCAGGCAGCCGGTCAGGCAGCGGCTGCTGAACGCACGCTGGGTAACTATGCGCTCGGCAACACTTCGTTTCAGAACCTTACGGCGAACAATAGCAGCCTCAACAAGCACGATGATACCTTCAGCTACGGCTCCGGGTTCGGGAAGA
>NZ_LSKQ01000180.1 GCF_001557115.1 Erythrobacter sp. CCH5-A1 | reverse complement strand
CTCCCGAGCACGGCGCGCTCGTCGACACCATGGCGGCGGCGGCCGAACACGATGCGACCATCATCCTTCCCCGATTCTCCGTGGCCGCGATTAGCGGCGGGCCCGAGCAATCGATCTCGATCGCACAGATGCTGCAAGCCGAGGGGCTGGTCTTGGACAGTCGGCCGGAGTTCTGGATGTTCGCCCTCGCCGATCCGCCCTGGGCGGACGATACTGATCGCACGTGGGGCCTGGCCGCCACCGCTGCGGATTCGAGCGCCTTTACCGGAGCGGGCATCAAATTGGCTGTTCTGGATACAGGCATCGATCTTGCCCATCCAGACTTCGCCTTTCGACCGATCACGCATGCGAGCTTTGTCCCCGGTGAGACCGTCGATGATATTCAAGGGCACGGCACGCATTGCGCAGGTACCGCCGCGGCACGACCGCTGCCGGGCGTGACTGAACCGCGGTACACAGTTGCGCCCGGCGCCGAGCTGTTCGTGGCCAAGGTTCTGAACAATCGCGGCGCAGGCCGCGAACTCGATATCATTGCCGGAGTCGAGTGGGCGCTCGACAACGGCTGCGACATCATCTCGATGTCGCTCGGCCGCGC
>NZ_LSKQ01000179.1 GCF_001557115.1 Erythrobacter sp. CCH5-A1 | reverse complement strand
GGGCTTGTCGATCCGCAGGGCTTGCCGGGTACTGCCGTTCGACACTTCCAGTTACCACTATCAGTTCCACCGCACCGATCCGGCCTTTCTGAAGAAACGCATCAAGGAGATCTGCGCGACGCACGTCCGCTACGGCTATCGTCGTGTCTATCACATCCTGCGCCGGGAGGGCTGGGTCGTGAACGCCAAGAAGGTCTATAGGCTTCACAGGGAGTTGGGCTTGCAGCTGCGCAACAAGACAACCAAGCGACGGGTAAAGGCCAAGCTTCGGGAAGATCGTGCGCCGGCGGTGCGGCCGAACGATGTGTGAGCGATGGACTTTGTTCATAACCAGCTGGCGACGGGGCGCAAGCTGCGCATCTTAACCGTTGTCGATACCTACTCCCGGCTATCGCCGGTGGTCGATCCGCGGTTCAGCTACCGGGGCGAGGACGTGGTAGCCACGCTGGAACAGGCATGCCGCGAGATCGGCTAACCCAAGACGATGAGGGTGGACAATGGCAGCGAGCTTAGTATCCATCCGGCGGGGACCGCCTTGTCCAGGTGGGTGGTGAGCGCTCTTTAGCGTGCTCTTTTGAGCGCGCTTAGGAGTGGTCGATGGGTCAGGTGACGGTATATTCGGGGCCGGAGCGGCGGCGACGGTGGAGCGAGGAAGAGCGGCTGCAAATCCTGTCCGAGGCATTCGCGCCGGGCGCGTGCGTTGCCGAGGTTTGCCGCCGTCACGATATTTCTTCGGCGCTGATCTACACCTGGCGGCGCAAGCTTCTCGATGCAGAGTCAGCCCGGGACTGCGACGTGCCCGAGGCACTGCCAGCGCCGGTGTTCGCCGAAGCGGTGGTGGACGAGAGCGTGGTCGCTGCCAACGCTGCCGAGCACCCTGCGATCATCATCGACCTGCCGCGCGGCAAGCGGCTGAGCGTTTTCGCCGCGGCATCACCGGCGCTGGTGACGGCGGCGCTGAAGAGCCTGCGATGATCCCTTCCGGCGCGCGGGTGTGGATCGCGCTCGGCCACGCAGATATGCGCAAGGGCATGCAGGGCCTTGCGCTGCTGGTGCAGCAGGGCTTGAAGCGTAATCCGCATGGCGGCGATCTGTTCGTGTTCCGGGGCCGCGCAGGCTCGCTGATCAAGATCATCTGGCACGACGGGATCGGCATGTCGC
>NZ_LSKQ01000178.1 GCF_001557115.1 Erythrobacter sp. CCH5-A1 | reverse complement strand
AGGTAAGGTCGGTCATTTCATCTCCCCTCCCGCAGGCGGGAGGGGAGATGAAATGACCGACCTTACCTCTCTCGGCGTGAAAGACATCCGCGACGGTGTCGCTAAGGGCGATTTCACCGCGCGCGAAGTGGCGGAGAGCTTCAACGCCGCCGTGGCCGAGGCAGCGAGCCTCAACGCCTTCATCGTCACCACCCCCGACCACGCCCTCGCCGCCGCCGACAAGGTGGACGCGGCGCGCGCTGCGGGCGAGCCGCTCGGCAAGATGGCGGGCGTGCCGATCGGCATGAAGGACCTGTTCGCCACCCACGGCGTCCAGACCACCGCCGCGAGCCACATCCTCGAGGGCTTCACCCCCCGCTACGAAAGCACCGTCTCGCAGAAGCTGTGGGATGCGGGCGCGGGGATGCTGGGCAAGCTCAATCTTGACCAGTTCGCGATGGGATCGTCGAACGAAACCTCCTATTTCGGCAACGTCACCTCGCCGTGGAAGAAGGCCGGGTCGAACGCCGCGATGAGCCCCGGCGGCTCTTCGGGCGGCTCGTCTGCCGCGGTAGCCGCGCGCATCGCGCCTGCCGCGACCGGCACCGACACCGGCGGCTCGATCCGCCAGCCTGCTGCCTTCACCGGCATTTGCGGGATCAAGCCGACCTATGGCCGCTGCTCGCGCTGGGGCATCGTCGCCTTCGCCTCCTCGCTCGATCAGGCCGGGCCGATGGCGCGTTCTGTCGAGGATTGCGCGATCATGCTCGGCGCGATGGCGGGGTTCGATCCGAAGGATGCGACCAGCCTCGACATGCCCGTGCCCGACTGGGAAGCCGCGCTGAACTCTGACCTGAGGGGCAAGAAGGTCGGCATCCCGCGCGAATACCGGATGGAGGGCACCGATCAGGCGATCCTCGATTCGTGGGAGCAGGGCAAGGCGTGGCTCAAGGACGCGGGCGCCGAGATCGTCGACGTCTCGCTGCCCCACACCAAATACGCGCTGCCCGCCTACTACATCGTCGCGCCCGCCGAGGCGTCGAGCAACCTCGCCCGCTATGACGGGGTGCGTTACGGCCTTCGCGATCTGCCCGAAGGCGTCGGCCTTCAGGACATGTACGCCGCCACCCGCGCCGCCGGCTTCGGCGACGAGGTCAAGCGCCGCATCCTGATCGGCACCTACGTTCTCTCGGCGGGCTTCTACGACGCCTATTACACCCAGGCGCAGAAGGTCCGCGCGCTGGTCGCCCGCGATTTCGCGCTGGCCTTCGAGCAGTGCGACGTGATCCTCGCGCCGACCACGCCGACCGCGAGCTTCCCCTTGGGCTCGATGAACGAAGACCCTCTGACGATGTATCTCAACGACGTCTTCGCCGTGCCCGCCAGCCTCGCGGGCCTGCCCGCAATGAGCGTGCCCGCGACGATCAACGCCGACGGCCTTCCGCTCGGCCTCCAGCTGGTCGGCAAGCCCTTCGACGAGCAGGGCGTGCTCGACGCCGGCCTCGCGATCCAGCAGCGCGCCGGGTTCACCGCCAAGCCGGAGAAGTGGTGGTGACACCCGACCTGCCGCTGTGGATCGCCGGGATCGGCATCATGCTGGCGGTGCCGCTGACCTTCATGGTCGCCAATTGGGTAAGGAAGAACGTCGATCACGGCGAGATGCGCTTCGGGCCGGATGGCAAGGTGATCGAGGACGAGGAACGGAAATGAGCAACTACCGCATCCAGGGCGCGACCGGCGAATGGGAGGTCGTGATCGGCCTCGAAGTCCACGCGCAGGTCACCTCCAACGCCAAGCTGTTCTCGGGCGCCGCCACCGCCTTCGGGGCCGAGCCCAATGCGCAGGTCTCCCTCGTCGATGCCGCGATGCCGGGGATGCTGCCCGTGCCCAACCGCGAGTGCATCCGGCAGGCGGTGCGCACCGGCATGGCCATCGAGGCGCAGATCAACGCGTGGTCGCGTTTTGACCGCAAGAACTACTTCTACGCCGATCTGCCGCAGGGCTACCAGATCAGCCAGCTCTACCACCCGATCGTGGGCGAGGGCTCGCTGCTGATCGAGGCGGACGAGAAGGCGGGCATCCCGGAAGACAAGGTCATCGGCATCGAGCGCATCCATATCGAACAGGACGCAGGGAAACTGATGCACGACCAGCACCCGACCATGTCCTATGTCGACCTGAACCGCTCGGGCGTGGCGCTGATGGAGATCGTCTCCAAGCCCGACATGCGCTCACCCGCCGAAGCCGGGGCCTATGTGCGCAAGCTGCGCGCCATCCTGCGCTATGTCGGCTCGTGCGACGGCAACATGGAAGAAGGCTCGATGCGCGCCGACGTCAACGTCTCCGTGCGCCGTCCGGGCGAGCCCTTCGGCACCCGGACCGAGACCAAGAACGTCAACTCCGTGCGCTTCGTCATGCAGGCGATCGAGCACGAGGCGATGCGTCAGGTCGACGTGCTCGAGAGCGGCGGGACCATCGTGCAGGAAACCCGCCTGTTCGACCCCGGCACCGGCACCACCCGCACCATGCGCAGCAAGGAAGATGCGCACGACTATCGCTACTTCCCCGATCCCGACCTGCTGCCGCTGGTGCTGGAGGACGACTTCCTCGCCGAATGCCGCGCCTCGCTGCCCGAATTGCCCGATGCCAAGCGCAAGCGTTATGTCGAGGTGCTCGGCCTCACCCCCTACAACGCCCGCGAGCTGACCGCCGAGGTGGAAACCTTCGCGCGGTTCGAGACGCTGCTGGCTGAGACCGCCAAGGCTTGCCGAAAGGATGACGCCGCCGTCGCCACGCAGGTCGCCAACTGGTCGCTCTCGGTCGCGCCGGGCGTGATCAAGGCGCTGGGCGACGAGGCCGACCCCGCCAACGCCACCGCGAGCGCGCAGGCCGCGATCCTCGCCATGGCCGACAAGGCCGAGATCAGCGGCGGGCAGGCCAAGGAGATTTTTGAAATCGTCCTCAAGACCGGCCGCGATCCGGCTGAAATCGCGGAAAGCGAGGGCCTCAAGCAGGTCTCCGACACCGGCGCGATCGAGGCCGCGGTCGACGCGATCATCGCCGCCAATGCCGACAAGGTCGAACAATACCGCGCCGGCAAGGAAGCGCTGTTCGGCTTCTTCGTCGGCCAGACGATGAAGGCGATGCAGGGCAAGGCGAACCCGCAGCTGGTAAACCAGCTCCTGAAGGGCAAGCTGGGCTGATGCTGGCGGCATAACCGGGGGCGGCATGACATGCGTATCGGACTGATCGCCGCAGCGACCGTGCTCGCCGCCGCCACCGTCAGCGCCCCGGCCTGGGCGCAGGCGGGACCTTCTGCCATTCCAGATCCCGCCACGATCACCGTCCCCGACCTTTCGGGCGGACGCGATCCTGCGGTGGTGCGCGACGGCGAGAAATATTACTATTTCTGGCGCGCCGACACGTCCTACGAGCAGGCCTATGCCGATTTTGCGGACTGCTATCGCTTCACCCCGATGGGAGATGTGAACGCGCCCCTGTTGCCGATGTTCATCGCATGGCGCGGCTCGTCCGAGGCGCGGGACGATGCGCCTGCGCCCGATCACGGCTATGGATTGGTGGGCGATATCATGGGCGCGCTGCTGTTCGGCTCGGCGGTACCGCTTGCCACACAGGGGCGGCTGCGCACCTGCCTCGAGCCGCTCGGCTATCAGCGCTTCCCCGTTCCCAAGGCGACATGGAAGGCGATGAATGAGGAGCGCGTTGCCGATCCCGCAGCGCTGCGGGCGCGGATCGCTTCGGGCCCGCGCCCCGATGCAGAGCCCCTTCCGGAGCGCCGCTGATGCGCCCGTCTGTCCTTGCGGTCGTCGCGACCCTCGCCGCGCTGGTGGCGCCGCTCCACAGCCTCGCCGCCAAGCCCGCTGACGAACTGGTCGAGATCGCCGGCGGCAAGCCCGTCACCTTGCGCGCAGACCGGGCCTATCTGCTGTTCCGCGTCCCCCGCCCGCAGAACAGCAACCCGCTCGAGCCGCTGCTGATGCGCATTCCCGGTAGCGACGAGGTCGCGCGTTACGAAGCGGCCCGCGCCGCCGCCTTTGCCAAGGCGCTGCCCGATCTCACGAAGGCGCATCAGCGTGCGATGGAGCAGTATCGCATGGCCGGCGCTGAGGCAGGCTCGCCGCCACCTGCGCCATCGATCGAGAGTTTCGCTTTTTCGTGGGACGAAGTCGCCAACCTTCAGGATGTCGACTTCGGGCGAAAGTTCGCACGCGGCGCCGAGGAAGAGACATTTCTGGTCGAGGCGCTGCCGGGCGACTACGTGCTCTATGGTTTCACCCCCAGCACCGGCCTGCCGCGTCTGATGGTGTGCATGTGCCTCGGCTCGGTGGGCTTTTCGGCGAAGGCGGGCGAGGTGACCGACCTTGGCTACCTGATCAGTGACTATGCTTCGCAGGCCTCGCGGATTCCCGAACTCGAAGGCGCGCAGGGCTATTCCGCGACGGTCCGTCCGGTGCGGGCAGACAGCTCGCGTGCGCCGGGGCTGGCAGACGCCCGGGTGGTAGCAGCGTCCTATCGCGCGGTGGGCCGCTTTTTCACCCCCAACACGGTCAATATCGCGCGGCTGGTGCGGGTACCGGGGGTGCTCGATTACGACGCGGGCAAGGTGATCGACGCCGTCACCGGGCAGCGCGTGCCGGACAATTTCTAGGCTGCGCCCCTGTCGCTCGCCCCTAACCTCTCCATCGTCCTCGTCCAGCCCGAGATCCCCGGCAACACCGGCGCGGTGGGGCGGACCTGCGTGGCGCTCGACATGGAGCTGATCCTGATCCACCCGCTGGGCTTCACCATCGACGACAAGCGGGTGAAGCGCTCGGGCCTCGATTACTGGCCGCACGTCCGGCTCACCGAATATGCCAGCTGGGACGCGTTCCTCGAAGCGCGCACTCCGCGTGCGGACCAGTTGTTCCTGTTCGAGGAATTCGGCGCGCGCAGTTTCTACGAGCCCGACTATCCCGAAGACGCCTATCTGGTGTTCGGGCAGGAGACGAAGGGCATCCCCCAAGCGATCATCGAAGCCCACGCCGACCGCCTGTTCAAGCTGCCGATGCGCTCCGAAGTGATCCGCTCCCTGAACCTCGCCAACACGGTTGCGGCGGCCGCCTATCAGGCCATGCGCGGGAAGATCTGAGCTGCCTGTGACGCGGCTGCCGCCCGGCTAGTCGAAAATTGCTTGTCTTTGTCAAAAACCGTTGCGGGCCGAAAATCGTCTGATATCCCTATGCATGGAGATGTTTTCAGGGGCGCAATCAATGAATTTGAAGACTGTGCGTGCGGGCGTGATCGCTCTTGCCGGGGCCAGCATGCTTGCCTTCGCGGCACCGGCCATGGCCGGGGACACCACCCGCGACGGCTTTGCCTTCCCCGCCGATGGCAGCATGAAGATCGTGGTCTTCCGCCCCGATGTCAGCGTCGGTACGCAGAAGGCGGGCGGGATCGTCGAGCCCAATGCCGACTGGACCGAAACCGCGCGGGCCAACATCCAGGCCAAGCTGACCGAGCGCGCCAAGCTGCTCAACGCCCAGCTCCAGTTCGTCGACGAGCTCGAAGGCGAGAACGCCGAGGTGCTGACCGAATACCGCGCGCTGTTCGAGGCGGTGTCGGGCGCGATCTTCACCCATGTCACGATCGGCGATAAGCTCGCCACCAAGCAGAAGCTCGTGACCGATACCACGGTGCCGGGCGCCCGCCCGCGCAAGGTCAGTACGCTCGACTGGACGCTCGGGCCGGGTGCGGCGAAGCTCAAGGAAGCAACCGGCGCGGACTACGCGATGTTCGTGTTCACCAACGACGCCTATGGCGACGCCGGGCGCAAGGCGGCGCAGGCGGCGGGGATGCTCGGCTGCCTCATCGGGGTGTGCGTGATGGTGCCTTCGGGCATCCATGTCGGCTATGCCGGGCTTGTCGACCTTTCGACCGGCGATGTCGTGTGGTTCAACACCGATCTCGCCATGGGCGGCGACCCGCGCGAGGTGGATGGCGCGGAAAAGCGGGTCGGCCAGCTGATGGACGGATTCCCGCTGCGCGCCGGCGTGGTTCTCCCAAAGGCTCCGGGCTGAGGCCCCGGGGTCGCAGGCTTCGAAAGGGAGCGGCCACCTGCCCGGCAGGTGCCGCCTGGGATCGCCCGATGCGCAGACTTCTCCTTAACACCTTCCCGCTGCTGGCGCTGGCCGCGGCGAGCCCGCTGGCCGGGCAGGACGCCGCGCCGCCTGCGCCGGCGCCCGAGCCGGCTGTCGAGGGCACCTTCGAGGGCCCCTATCAGCCGTCCGACGATCTGGAACGCGGGCTGTGGCACCAGATGGCCGAGTCCGAGCGCTCGCTCAAGATCTCGCAGCAGGTGATCCGAGATCCCGAATTGAACGCCTATCTGCGCGAGGTGCTGTGCCGCACCGTCGGGCCGGAATGCGCCAATATCCGGCTCTATGTCCTGCGCTCGCCCTATTTCAACGCGACCATGGCCCCCAATGGGGTGATGACCGTGTGGTCGGGCCTCTTGCTGCGCGCCCAGAACGAGGCGCAGCTGGCGGCGGTGATGGGCCACGAATTCGCCCACTTCAAGCGCCGCCACAGTCTCCAGCTTTTCCGCGAGGCCAAGGAGAAGAGCAACGCGGCCGCCTTCCTCGCGCTGACCGGGGTGGGCCTGCTGTTCTCGATCGGCATGCTCGAATCGCTCTTCGCCTTCTCGCGCGAGATGGAGGAGGAGGCCGACCGTGACGGGCTCAGGCTCGTCACCGATGCGGGCTACGATCCGGCGCAGGTGCCGCTGATCTGGGAGCAGATGCTCGACGAGCGCGACGCGACGCTGGTGGCGCGCGGGCGCGACAAGGACAAGCGCAAGGCCAAGGCCGGAATGTTCGATACCCACCCGCCGAGCCAAGCGCGGGTCGATTACCTGCGCGCCGCTCTCGCGCAGCAGGCCGGCGTTCCGGCGCTCACCAAGGGCGAGGAACGCTACCGCGCAAGGCTGGCGGCTTGGTGGCCGCAGTTCCTCGACGACCAGTTGAAGCTCAATGACGACGGCAGCAGCCTGTTTCTTATCGATTCGATCGACAAGGCCAATGGCTGGACCCCGTGGAGCGGCTTTGCCCGCGCCGAGTTCCACCGCCGCCGCGGCGCGCCGGGCGATGCGGAAGCGGCGATCGGCTTCTACACCGACACCATCGTGCGCGGCGGCGATCTGCCCGAATTGTGGCGCGGCCGCGGCTATGCGCTGCGCAAGGCAGGCCGCGCCGAAGAGGCCCGCGCCGATTTCCGCGAATATCTCGGCCGCGTCCCCAATGCCCCGGACCGCGCCATGGTGAGCACCCTAGCAGGAGTACAATGATGAAGAGGCTGTCTGTCCTGGCTCTTGCCGCCGCGCTGGTCGCGCTCCCCGCCGCCCCCGTTCTCGCCGGGTGGAAGATCGTCGAGGAGGACAAGCCGGTGGCGGTCGCCAAGAGCACGATGAAGGCGACCCCGTCGGAGAACTGGAACCGCTGGAGCGTTCGCCCGATCAAGCAGGGCGAGGTCTGGACGCGCGACGGCACCAACCTCAACGAACTCTACTTCGTTGCCGGCCTGCCCGCCGGGACGACGCTCTACCGTGACGCGCAGAAGAAGGAGCGCCCGCTCCCCAAGCTGGCGGCCAACCTCGACATCACGGACATCCCGGAATTCTACGAAAGCTCGACCCGGCTGGTGCTCAACACCTCGGTGTTCCAGATGACCTCGGTCGAACCGGCCAAGCTGGGTGGGCAGGACGCGGTCAAGTTCGCCTTCGAATATTCGGTTGAGGGCAGCCCCCTGAAGCGCCGCGGGATGGCGATCGGGACCATGGTCAAGGGCCAGCTCTACCTGATCAGCTTCCTCGCGCCTGCCACCCACTTCTTCGAGCGCGACAAGGCCGAGGTCGAGAAGATCATGGCGAGCGTGACCTTCTAATCCAGCCCCAGCGCCTTAAGGTTCATCGTCGCCGCGTTGTAGCTCGCTTCGGCAAGGCGCCCGGCGAGCTGCGCGCGGATCGCGCTGATGCGGGCGTTGGCGGCGGTTTCCTCGCGCGCGTTGACGAGGAAGAACTCGCCCGCGCCGAGGCGGAAACGGGTGCGTTCGGCCTGCACCATCGCATTGGCCTGCTTGACCTCCGCATCGGCCAGATCGGCGAGCCTGATCGCCGCGCCGAGATTGGCGAGGATGTTGGCGACATCGGTGGTGATCTGGTCGGTGATGCGGCGCTGGCGCAGCTCGGTCTCGCGCAGCTCGGCCTCGGCGCGCTGGACCGCGCCTTGCGCTGTGCGGCGCTGGAGCGGCACGCTGAACGTGAGGCCGACCACGGTATCGGTCGAATCGAAACCCGGACCCCCGGGGCCGATCTGGCCGAAATCGCGCGACAGCTCGACCGAGGCGTCGAGCTTGGGCTGCAGGTCGTTCTGCCGCAGCGCGACCCGGTTGTTTGCCCGCTCGAGCGCGATCTCGAAGGTCTGGAGCTCGGGGCGGTTCCGGATCACCTCGCTCACCGGGGTTGCGGCCAGCACCTCGGGCTTGGCGATGGCGCGCATCCGGCCGAGATCGGGCAGCATCTCGCGGGTGGGGACGATCATCTCCCCGGCCTCGCCGCGCAGATAGAAGCCGAGGCTGTTCGATGCGGTGAGGAAGTCGCGCCGCGCCTGTTCGAGCAAGGTGCGGCGGCGCAGCAGGTTCTGCTCGTTCTCGGTCAGCGCGATGCGCGCGCGCGCGCCTTCGCTCACCTCGCGGGTGAGGCCGACCTGGCGTGCCTCGGCGATTTCGAGCAGTTCCTCGAACACCCGGATTTCCTCGCCCGCCGCGACCCAGCGCCAATAGGCGCGCAAGGCTTCGTGCTGGACGTTCAGTTGCACCAGCATCACGTCGAGCTTCGCCTGCGAGGCGGCGAGGCGCGTGTCCTCGATCGCGAAGCGGCGGCTGTCGATGTCGCGGTTGCGCAGCAGCGAGAACAGCGCGCCGACCTTCACTTCGCCTAAGGCGTTGGTGTAGTTGTAGTTCTCGTAAGTCGGGAAGTCGCCGTTGGAGACCCGGTAGCTCCCGAAGACCTCCGCCCCATAGAGCCGCAAGGGCTGGCGCGCCTCGACCTTGCCATAGCCGCCCGAATAGAAGCCGGTGAGGCGGTCGTAATATTCCCCCTTGAGCATCAGGTCGAAGGCACCATCCGCGCCGAGCTGGTCGGCGCGTGCGGCCGCCTCGCGCTCGAAGGCCTCGAGCACCTGCGGGAAGGTCAGCGCCGAGGAGCGCAGGACCTCTTCGGGGGTGAGCGGGCCGGTCCTGAGCGCGGCCTCGAGCGGCTCGGGATTGGGGGCGATGTCCTGCGCGGACACGGGCGCTGGCGCGGCGCAAAGCAGCGCCAGCGCCGCACCCGGCAGCATCAGGACAGGCCGGCGCAGTTGCGTCACTGCTTCGTCCCGGTGCCTGACGAGGTGCTCTGGGCAGCCGGCAGCTGCGGGGGGAAGTTGTTGAGCTGGCGCCAGATCTCGTAGCCGACCGGCACCGTCTCAAGCAGCACCCAGGCCTGCACCGCCGCGCCGAAGCGGACGTAGCGCTCCTCAGGCCAGCCGTAGCCGTCGAGCTTCTCCTCGGCGATCAGCACGCGGAAGCGCCCGTCGATCTGGGCCGAGCGGTCGACCGCGATGACCCGGCCGCCGAAGGTGCCGACCGCGACCGAGGGCCAGCCGGAGAATTGCACCGCCGGCCAGCCTTCGAACTGGATGCGGGTGGCATCGCCCGGCCGCACCAGCGCGACATCGCGCCCGTCGATGAAGATCTCGATCACCCGCGCCGCGCCGTCGGGCACGAAGGTCGCGAGCACGTCGCCCGCCTTGATGAAGGTTGCCGCGTCCCCTGCGTTGAGGCTCTGGATGAAGCCGTCGCGCGGCGCGCGCACGATCTGTTCGGACTGGCGCGAGAGGTTGACGTCGGCGCGGTTCAGCGCCGCCTCGGCGGCGGCGACCTGGCCCTCGCGCTCGGCGATGCGGATCTGCGCGGCTTCGTAATCGCGCCGGGCGGCAAGCCCCGCCTCGAACAGCTCGCGGCTGCGGCGCTCGTCGAGCCGGGCGGTGGCGAGCGCGGACTTGGCGGCTTCCAGCTGCAGCGCGATCTGCGCGCGTTCGGCCTGCAGGCGTTCGACCAGATTGGGATCGATATCGGCGATGCGGACGATCGGATCGCCCTTCTTCACCGAAGATCCATCACGCACGTACCATTCCTCGATCCGGCCGGGCACCAGCGCGTTGATGTCCTGCTTGCGCTCGTTGGGGCTCAGCGTCGTCACCACGCCGTTGCCCGAGGTGGTCTGCACCCACGGGACGTAGACGAGGAAAGCGACCGCGATGATGATCGCGGCGAGGATCATGTAGAACACCACCCGCATCACCCGCGGCACCCGGATGGAGGCGAGGGTGGTGAAGTGCGCCATGTCTTCCTTGAGCGTCGCCATGGTCAGGCTCCCTGCACTGCGATGCCGGTGGCGGCGGCAAAGGCTTCGAAGCTGGCGAAGGTGCGCTGCTGGTGCGCCTCGAGATAGAGGAAGCGGTCGAAGCCGAGATCGATCCGCCGGCCGGAGAAATAGATCACGGTGGTGTAGGCCTGCGCACGCAGTTCGGCGACCGCGCGTTCGATCGGTTCGGGCTCGAGCAGGTCGAACAGGCGCGAGAGCACCAGGATGCGCGGCCGCTCGAGCAGCGCGTTCGCCAGTTTCAGCTGCTGGAGCTCGACCGCCGAGAGCGGATAGCCGGTCGAGGCCAGCGGGGTGTCGAGGCCCTTCTCCAGCGTCGCGATGGTGCCCGCCAGCCCCACCGTCTCCAACGCGCCGAGCATCCGCTGCGGGGCGGTGTCGGGGCAGGACAGGGCGAGATATTCGCGGATCGTCATCTCGACGATGCTCGGCCGGTCGAGCACGTGGACGTTCTTCCTGAGGTGGTGCGCCTCGATCGCCTTCATGTCGATGCCGCCCAGCGTCGCGATGCCTCCTTGCGGCAACACGTGCATCTTGAGCAGGTTGGTGAACAGCCGCTGCACGCCGTGCTGGCTGGCGGCGGCCATGATGATCGAGCCCGAGGGGATGTCGAGATCGAACTGCGCCTCCTCGTGCCGCGCGCGGCCCTTGACGCCCTTCATCACGATGGTGTGGTCCGGCCCGTCGAAGGGATCGGCGCCCTTGGGCTGTTCCTGCTCGACATCGTAGAACTGCGAGATTTCCTCGATCGCGGCGAACAGGTCGTAGAAATAGTTGAGGTAGCTGCCGAGCTGCGAAACCCCGACGAAGGCGGCCGACAGCACCAGCTCGGCCGCGACCAGCTGTCCGAGAGTGAGCTCGTTCTGGATCACCAGCCACCCGCCCAGCCCCAACAGCGCGGCGCTGGCGCCGGCATACATCAGCAGGAAGGCGAGGGTCTGCGCGAACAGGTGGCGGAAGTGGCGCCGCCGGTCGTTGATGTAGACCCGTGTGAAATCGTCGGTCTTGTCGAGCGCGTAGTCGATCCGGCGCTGCGACTTGAAGAAGCCGTTCGAATGGCCGATCGTGTCGAGCCAGGCGGCGGTGGCGTGCTTGGCGTGGCTGACATCGACACCCGTGCGCAGCGCCCGCGCGCCCCACACCAGCCACACCACCCAGATCGCTGCGATCATCACCAGCGTGAAGCCGAGGAAATAGGGGTGGTAGAGGCTCACCAGCACGAAGCCGACCGCGATCTGGAGCAGCGTAGTGAAGCCGCCGATCATCAGGATCGGGATCGCGGTCTGGACATAGACCACGTCGAAATAACGGTTGAACAGCGAGCCCTTCTTGGCGTCCGAAAAGAACGGGTTCTGCGCATAGACCGAAATCAGCGCGATCTCCGCCACCATGCGCGCGTGGAACCGGCGGGCGAACAGTTCCATCAGGTGGACGCGCAAGGCGTAGAGCAGCACCGAGATGGTGAGCAGGCCGAACAGGGTGAGCGAGAGCACCACCAGCGGCGCGGTCAGCGCGGTGTTGGCGATGGTGTTGATAAGCATCTGCACCGAGATCGGCGTGGCAAGGCTCAGCAGGCTGATGCCGATCCCGTAGACGGCGGCCAGCCAGTAGAAACTCGCCTCGGGCTTCAGGATGTCGAAGAAGATCCTGAAGAACTTCACGAGGCTGATCTTGGACCCGTAACTCTGGCCTTGGCCTGCCATGTCAGCCTTTCCGTTGCGAAACCCGTGTGCCTGCGATGCTTTGCCCCGGAACCGGGGCGCCGCCGGACAATATTGCCTCTATTGCAACCGTCCCGCTGCGCAAGCGAACAATGGCCGAGAGCGGTGCCGGTTCCTTGCCGGACAAGATGTGCAAATTCGCGAAGATACAGGGTTTGGCAGTTGATGAGAGGTAATAAAGTATCGCGCCCCGATAGCGAGCAAAGCTTGCGGGCAGATGAACCGCGCGCAATGAAAGGCGGGTGATGGCAGGCTCGGACATGCAAACCGGACGGATCGAGGCCGATGTCCTGCTGGTGGGCGGCGGGCACGCGCATGTCGCGGTGCTGGCCGACTGGATCCGGCACGGTGTGCCCCAAGGCGCTTCGGGCGGCGCGCGTGCTGTGCTGCTGACCCCGGAGCCGGCGCTGCGCTATTCGGGCATGGTGCCCGGCTGGCTCGCGGGGCAGCACGCGCAAGGCGACGGGCTGGTCGATCTGGCAGCGCTGGCGGCGCGCGCGGGCGTGGAACTGGTGCTGGACATGTGCACCGCGCTCGATCCCGAGGCGCGTGTGGTGACGACCGCGGGCGGGAAAGAGATCGGCTTCGGCCTCGCCAGCTTCGACACCGGGGGCGAGGGGCAGGGCGCGCGGCTGCTCGGCGACGATCCACGGCTCATCGAGGTGCGGCCCATCGGCGCGCTGGTCGAGAGCCTCGCCGGCTTGCGCGCCTCTCGGCGCGGGCTGGAGCGCGTGGTCGTCGCGGGCGGCGGGGCGGGGGGTGTGGAGCTTGCTTTCGGTCTGAGGAGCCTTGCGGGCGCTGACCCGCGCCCCGAAGTGACGCTTGCGACGGGGGCGGGCGGGTTGCTCCCCGGCTTTGCGCCCGGCGTGCGCGCTCGCACCCTGCGGGCGCTCGCGCGGCAGGGGATCGCGGTCGTCGCGGAAGATGCGCGGTTCGAGGGCGGGATGCTGAAGGCAGGCGGCCAGATCCTCGAGCCGGCCGATTGCGTCATCGCCGCCACCGGCAGCGCCGCGCCCGGCTGGGTGCGCGCGAGCGGCGTGGCGACCAAGGCTGCGGGCTTCATCGCGGTGGACGCGCACCAGCGCTCGGTCTCGCATCCCCACATCCTCGCCGCCGGAGACATCGCCGCGCGCACCGACCGTCCGCTCGCTCATGCCGGGGTCCACGCGGTGTTCGCCGGACCGGTGCTCGCCGCCAATCTGCGCATGGCGATCGAGGGCAAGGCCCCGCGCGCGCGCTACAATCCGCGCCGCCACAGCCTCTATCTGCTCAACACCGGCGACGGCTCGGCGATCCTCAGCTACGGTCCCGTCTCGGCGGAGGGCCGCTGGGTGCTTGCGCTCAAGCACCGGATCGACAAAGCTTGGATCGCGAAATACGCCGCACTGGCGCGAAGGGCGTAACGGCACGCGGTTTGCCACCGAACCGGGCCGCAAAGGGGATCGTCTCGTGAAGAAACTCGTCATTATCGCCGTGCTGGCCGCGCTCGTCGCCGCCTATTTCGTCTTCGACCTCGGGCAGTATCTGACGATCGAAGGAGTAAAGACCCAGGTCGCGGCGTTCCAGCAGGCCAACGCGCTACTGGTGATCGCCGGGTTTTTCGCGATCTACGTGATCGTCACGGCCGCGTCCTTCCCCGGCGCGGCGGTGCTGACGCTGGCGGCGGGCGCGTTGTTCGGCGTGATCGAAGGGACGATCATCGTGTCCTTCGCCTCGACCATCGGCGCGACGCTGGCCTTCCTCTCCTCGCGCTACGTGCTGCGTGACAGCATCGAAGCGCGCTTTGGCGACCGGCTCAAGGCGATCAATGCGGGGCTCGAAAAGGACGGGGCCTTCTACCTCTTCAGCCTGCGCCTGATTCCGGCGGTGCCGTTCTTCGTGGTCAATCTGGTGATGGGCCTGACCCGCATCCGCACGCTGACCTATGTCTGGGTGACGCAGATCGGCACGCTGCTCGGCACGCTGGTCTATGTGAACGCGGGCACGCAGCTGGCGCAGATCGAGAGCGCGTCGGACATCGCCTCGCCCGCGATCATCGGCAGCTTCGTGCTGCTGAGCATCGTTCCGTGGATCGCCAAGGGCATCATCGGCTTCCTCAAGGCGCGCAAGGTCTATGCCGGCTTCACCCGCCCCAAGAAGTTCGACCGCAATCTGGTGGTGATCGGCGCAGGGTCAGCGGGGCTGGTGTCGGCCTATATCGCCGCGCAGGTGAAGGCCAAGGTGACGCTGGTCGAGGCGCATGAAATGGGCGGCGATTGCCTCAATACGGGCTGCGTGCCCTCCAAGGCGATCATCAAGAGCGCCAAGGTCGCCGCGACGATGCGCCATGCCGACCGGTTTGGGCTGGCGCCGGTCGAGCCCGAGGTGCCGTTCAAGGCGGTGATCGCGCGGGTGCTCGACACCATCAAGGCGATCGAGCCGCATGACAGCGTCGAGCGCTACGAGGGTCTCGGCGTCGATGTGGTCAAGGGCTACGCGACGATCATCGACCCGTGGACGGTCGAGATCGCCCGCAACGAAGGCGGCACGCAGCGCCTTACCACCCGCTCGATCATCATCGCCAGCGGCGCCGAGCCGGTGGTGCCGCCGATCCCGGGGATCGACGAAAGTGGCTACCTTACCAGCGAGACCATGTGGCAGGCCTTCGCGCAGATGGACGCCGCGCCGCCGCGCGTGGCGGTGCTTGGCGGCGGGCCGATCGGGTGCGAGCTGTCGCAGGCGCTCGCGCGGCTGGGCTCCGAGGTGACGCAGGTCGAGATGGCCGACGCTCTGCTGGGCCGCGAGGACGCGGATGTCTCGGCGCTGGCGAAGGAATCGCTCGAAGCCGACGGGGTGCGCGTCCTCACCGGCCACAAGGCGGTGCGGATCGAGGGCCGCACCCTGATCGCCGAACATGGCGCGGCCGAGGTCGCGGTGCCCTTCGATGCGCTGATCGTCGCAATCGGGAGGAAGGCGCGGCTGACGGGCTTCGGGCTCGAGACCATTGGCGTCGACGTTGCGAAAACCGTCGTCACCGACGAATTCCTCGCGACCAAATTCCCCAATATCTTCGCCGCGGGGGACGTTGCCGGGCCCTACCAGTTCACCCACACTGCCAGCCACCAGGCGTGGTATGCGAGCGTCAACGCGCTGTTCGGGATGTTCCGCAAGTTCAAGGCCGATTACCGCGTGATCCCCGCCGTCACCTTCCTCGACCCCGAAGTCGCCCGCGTCGGCCTCAACGAGCGCGAGGCGGCCGAGCAGGGGATCGACGTCGAGGTCACCCGCTACGAACTGGACGATCTCGACCGCGCGATTGCCGAGAGCGAGACCAAGGGCTTCGTGAAGGTGCTCACGCCTGCGGGCGGCAAGGACAAGATCCTCGGCGCCACCATCGTCGGCGCGCATGCGGGCGAATTGCTGGCCGAATATGTGCTCGCGATGAAGCACGGGATCGGCCTCAACAAGATCCTCGGCACGATCCATTCCTACCCCACCATGGCCGAGGCCAACAAGTTTGCCGCGGGCAACTGGAAGCGCGCCAACAAGCCCGAAGGCCTGCTGAAGTGGGTCGAGCGCTATCACGACTGGATGCGGGGCTAGAGCGGGGTGGAATTGTTCGACCAATTGCGCGGGATCATCGGCATCGCCGTGCTGATGGGCCTCGCATGGGCCGTTTCCGAGAACCGCAGGACCTTGCCCGGCTGGCGCTGGATCGCCGGAGCGCTTGCCTTGCAGGGACTGCTTGCGGTGCTGATCGTGCGGGTGCCGGCGGTGTGGGCGGCGGTCGGCCTCGTCAACAATGCGGTGAGCGCGGTCGAGGCGGCGACCTTGAAGGGCTCATCCTACATGTTCGGCTATCTCGGCGGAGCGGAACTGCCCTTCGCGCTGAAAGAGGGCGCGCAGCCGCCGCTCATCATCGCCTTCCAGATCCTGCCGCTGGTGATCGTCTTCTCGGCCCTGTCGGCGCTGCTGTGGCACTGGGGGGTGCTGCGCTGGACCGTCAATGGCCTGTCCTTCCTCCTGCGCCGTTCGCTCGGCGTGAGCGGGGTCGTCGGCCTCTCGGGCGGGGCGAGCGTGTTCCTCGGCGTGGTCGAGGCACCGCTCGTGACCCGCGCCTATTTCGGCAAGGTCAGCCGCTCCGAGCTGTTCCAGATCATGACCCTGACGATGGCGACCATCAGCGGCGCGATCCTCATCCTCTACGCGACCACCCTGAAAGCCACCGTGCCCGATGCGGTCGGTCACATGATCTCCGCCTCGCTGATCTCGCTCCCCGCCGCGCTGCTGGTCGCGCGGCTGATGGTGCCGCCCGCGGCCGACGATGCCGCGACCGAGATCGACGCCGCGGAGACGGGCCTCAAGTACGAGAGCAGCATCGATGCGATCATCAAGGGCACGCTCGACGGGCTGCAACTGTTCCTCGCGGTGATCGCGGTCATCATCACCGTCTTCGCGCTGGTGGCTCTGGTCGACATGGCGCTCGCCGCGACGACGCTGACGGTGGAAGGCGAGCCGCTCAGCCTGAAGCGGATGCTCGGCTGGGCGCTGGCCCCCTTCATGTGGCTGCTCGGCGTGCCCTGGGGCGAGGCGCAGGCCGCCGGCGGGCTGATGGGCACCAAGGCGGTGCTGAACGAATATGTCGCCTATCTCGAACTCGCCGCGCTCGCCCCGGGAACGCTCGGGCCGCGGGCGACGCTGATCGTGACCTATGCGCTGTGCGGGGTCGCCAACCTCGCGAGCGTGGGCCTCCTGGTCTCGACCATCGGAACGCTCTGCCCCGAACGCCGCGCCGAGGCTGCGGGGCTGGGCATGAAGAGCTGGATCGCGGGCAACCTCGCCAGCGCCATGACCGGCGCGTGGATCGGGCTGGTGACGTGGGGGTGAGTGGATGCTCGACGCCAAACTCCGCCCCCTGATCGACCCGCCCCTGAACGCCATCGGCCGCACGTTGGCGGGCGCGGGGATCACCGCCAACACGATCACCTTCGCCGGCCTCGCCCTCGGCCTTGCCGGAGCCGCCGCCATCGCGCTCGGCCACATCGGCTGGGGACTTGCGCTGATCCTCGCCAACCGGGTGCTCGACGGGCTCGACGGGGCGGTGGCGCGGGCTCGCGGGCCCTCTGACCTCGGCGGCTATTTCGATATCGTCGCCGACTTTGCCTTCTATGTCGCCGTGCCCGTGGGCTTCGGCATCCTCGCGCCCGCCAACACGCTCCCCGCCTTGGTGCTGGTCGCGAGCTTCGTGCTCACCGGCGTCAGCTTTCTCGCTTTCGCCGTCATCGCGGGCAAGCGCGGGGCGAGCACCGAGGCGCACGGGAAGAAGAGCTTCTTCTACTCGACCGGCCTTGCCGAGGGCACCGAGACCATCGCGGTCTTCATCGCCATGTGCCTGATGCCCGCCTGGTTCGGGCCGATCGCCTATGCCTACGCCGCGCTGTGCACGCTCACCGTGTTTCAGCGCAGCGCGATGGCAGTCTCAGCCTTCAGGGACTAGCGCGCCGCGGTTCCGAGCAGCGCCTCGGTCCGCGCACGCAGATCGTTGATGCGCGCGGTGTTGGCGCCGAGATCGCTCACGCCCACCCGGCTTACCGAGCGGAAATCGATCTGCGCATCGCCGACGCGGGCGACGACATCGTCCTTGAAGCCGAACCAGAAGCTCGTCGCCACGCCCTCGACCGTGCCGGCGGCTTCATCCGCGCGGATATCGGTGAGGCCCATCGCGGTCATTGCCGCCTTGACCGCCGCGATGCCGGCTGCCTTGTCCGCTCCGCCCAAGGGCAACGGGGCCGGGCGGTCGGACTTGGCGGTGATGATCTGCGCGAGGCTCTTGACCGCCAGCTCGTCCGAAACGCGCTCCTTGTAAGGCGCGATCTGGCCGAGCGGGGTCTGGTAGTCATTGACCGGATTGGCCTTGGTCTCCGTGCGCGCCTTCATGGTGTCGGCCGAGAAGCCCGGCGGATTGCCGGTGTCGGTGGCAATGTCGGAGATCGGGTTTTCGGCCGCCTTGCCCCCGAGGCTCCCCATCAGACCGAACACTACGCCGACCGTGAAGAGCGCGACGACCGCCACCGCCAGCGGGACCATCCGCCGCGGCTTCGACCGGATCGCCAGGACCAGCGCCACCAGTGCGGTGAGGCCGAGCAGGCCGAGCACGATTGGCCCCGCGGTGATCGTCATCGTCAGCAACCCGAAGCGCCAGTCCCAGATGCCGAACTTGGTACCGAAGGCGGCGATCATGAACCACAAGGGCGCGATGACGAGCAGGGCGAGGGTCAGCTTGGTGGACTTTGGTAAAGTGTTCATGCCCGCGACCATAGCGCGCGATCCGGGGTTGGCAATGTCTGGCACAAGGCTTGCGGCAGCTCGCGCGGAACCGCCTTGCATTGTCGTGCGTTAGGGTCACTGCGGACTTGGGGAGGGAGTGCGGGCGAAGCGTCAACTCCCGCTTTCCACGCCCGAGAATCTGGAGTAAGGCCCGCTGGGATGCGGGAGGAACAAGTTGTTCAGAGGACAAACGACCATGAAGCGTAATTTCCTGATGGGCGCAGCTGCGCTGGCAGCACTCGCCACCCTTTCGGCTTGCGGTGGCAAGAAGGAAGAAGAGACTGCTGCTGCTCCGGCGGCGCCCGAAGCGGCCGCTCCGGCCGAGACCGCCGCTGCCACTCCGGCGGCTGCTGCCGCCGATGCCGGCGCGAAGCTCGAATATGCCAGCTTCACCGGCGATGCCGCCTCGGGCGAGAAGGTTTTCGCCGCATGCCGCACCTGCCACGTTTTCGATGAAGGCGTGAACCGCGTCGGTCCGTCGCTGCACAAGATCGTCGGCCGCAAGTCGGGCTCGGTCGCCGGCTTCGCCTATTCGGACGCCAACAAGAACAGCGGCATCACCTGGACGCCGCAGGTCCTGTTCGAATACCTCAAGGACCCGAAGGGCTACATCCCGGGCACCAAGATGAACTTCCCGGGCGTCAAGGACGACCAGAAGCGCGCCGACCTCGTCGCCTATCTGGAAGCGCAATCCAAGTAAGGGTTGGCGAAGTAATTCGGCAGACGCCTCAGGGCACAAGAAAAACGGGCGGTGCAGCATGGCTGCGCCGCCCTTTTTCGTGGGCGTGTCGCCGCCCGGTCAGGCGGCGGCGAGCAGCCTTTCGTCGACCGGGCAGTGGCGCGCGAGGTATTCCTCGTGGGTGGGCAGGCTGCCCACCGCACGCGCGGTGAGGGTCTTCACATTGGCGAGGAACTCGGCGAGCTGCGCGTCGCTGATCTGGTCGGCCATCGGATCGTAATCCGCCGGCATCACCCCCTGACCGAGCATCACCTGCACCCAGCTCGCATCGCGGAACAGGTCGTCGACATCGCGGCCCACGCGCCCGCCCTGCGCGAACAGGGCGATCTTGTGGGTAAGGCTCTCAGGCACCTCCATGTTCTTGCAGTAGCGCCAGAACTCCGAATCCTCGCGGGCGGTCTGGTGGTAGTGGAGGATGAGGAAATCGCGGATCTGCGCGAACTCCGCCGCGCAGCGCCGGTTGTATTCCTCACGGATCGCGCCCGGATCTCCGGCGCGCGGGAAGAGCTGGATCAAGCGGCTGACATGCGACTGGATCAGGTGGATCGAGGTCGATTCGAGCGGCTCGAGGAACCCGCTGGAGAGGCCGATGGCGGCGCAATTATGCGCCCAGAAGGCCTCGCGCCGCCCGGTGGTGAAGCGGATCGGGCGCGGATCGCCCAGCGCCTTGGTGTCGAGCCCCGCCAGCAGCGTCTCGGCCGCCGCCTCGTCGGTGGTGAAGCCGCTCGAATAGACATGGCCGTTGCCGGTGCGGTGCTGGAGCGGGATGCGCCATTGCCACCCGGCATCCTTCGCGGTCGCGCGGGTATACGGCACCAGTGTCGGCAGCCGCTCGGAAGGCACCGCCAGCGCGCGGTCGCAGGGGAGCCACTTCGACCAGTCCTGATAGCCGACACCCAGCGTCTCGCCGAGCAGCAAGGCGCGAAAGCCGGTGCAGTCGATGAAGAAATCGCCCGCGACCTGCTTGCCGCCCTTGAGAGTGATCGAGGTGATATCCCCGCTCTCGCCATCGCGCTGGACGCTCTCGACGATGCCCTCGGTGCGGGTGACGCCCTTCTGCTCGGCATAGGCGCGCAGGAACAGGGCATAGCGGCTCGCGTCGAAGTGATAGGCATAGGCGAGGCCGGTCATGGAGGTGTTGCCGACCCGATCGAGCTTGCCGAAGCGCGCCTGATCGGCGGCCATCTGGTGGAGCGAATAGTCCCACAAGCCCTTGGGGTCAGGCGCCGCCCCGGCGCTGCGCCGCCAGTAGTGGTGGAAGGGCACGTGACCGAGACTCATCCCCGTGTCGCCGAAGGTGTGGAGATAGCGGCTGCCCTTGACCCCCCAGTCGACGAACTCGATCCCGAGCTTGAAGGTGCCTGATGTGGCGCGCAGGAAGGCGTTCTCGTCGAGCCCGAGGATGGCGTTGAGGCGGATGATCTGCGGGATCGTCGCCTCGCCCACGCCGACCGTGCCGATCGCCTCGCTCTCGACCAGCTCGATGGTGAGGCGCTGGCCCAGCAGCCGCGCAAAGGCGGCCGCGGTGATCCACCCGGCGGTGCCCCCGCCGACGATCACCAGCTTGTTCACTTCAGGCCGTTCCATATGTCCTCGTCCCATGTTTCGCCGCGTCAGCCGGGGGCCGGGCGGAAGAAGGCGTTGATCGTCAGCCGGCCCTCACGGGGGTCGGCGCTCAAGGGGGCGTCGTTGTCGATCACCCCGCTGTGGAGCAGGTTGCCGCGGTAGAACACCGCGCGGTTGAAGGTCCCCTCGGCGATATGGATGCGCTCGAAGTGCGGGGCGCCGTCGGTAGGGTAGGCGGCGGGCGGCAGGCCGGTGCGGCCATACTCGGCCCGCACGGCGGCGGCATAGCGCGGGTAGGTCTCGGCGGTGAGCGCCGCGAGCCCGGTTGAGCGGTGGCGGAAGAAGGCGGTGCCGCCGTGGCCGGTGCGGTGGAGGTAGAGCATCATCGCGATCTGCTGCGGATCGGTGCCGTCGACATGCGGCAGGCGCTGCATCGGGACGAGCGCCTCGCGCGGGGTGGTTACCAACGAATACCATGCCTGCATCGCCCAGGGACGGCCCGCCTTGCCGAACCACTGGTCGAGCAGCGGCGAGAGCTGCGCTGCCCAAGCGGCCTGCACTGCCGGATCAAGCGGTGCGCGCACGCCGGGATATTGCGGCGTGATTTTTGCAAAACTTTGCAAACTCGCTTGTGAAATGGCGTGGTCCGGATCGACGAGAAAATTGTCGAGGCTCACAAGCCGTTGATCTGCATTGTCAAAATATTCCTCGCGCCCATCAGCGAGGGCAATTCCCCAGCGCGCGGGGGCATCCTGTCGGGGCGAGGCGGGCTGGCTGGCCATGCGGAGGAGCCTAACAAACGCGCGGCGAGGCTCCAAGCTGCAAGATTAAAGCACGAGAAATGCTACAAAAAAGGCCGATAGGCGGGCCCGAAGAGGGCTCTCAGCCGGGCGCGGCGGCAGAGGATCGCCTGCTGCACTGCGACACGGCGCAAAACTGTGACAATCGCGCAACATTTGCACGTATGATAGCGCTATCATCTGCCGGATATCCCTCGGAATACCGTCTCAAAGTCATGAAAACGCTACGAATTACAAGATTTTTGGGGTCTCCGCGAAAGGGTGGCATTTGGCGATTTACCTGCGGTTCAGGTTCGGCTATGAAAAAACCTGCAAAAGCGCTGCCGAACGGCGCTTGCGGGAGGGGACTTCTGATGAAAATGAACGGGATCAATGCAAGCGCGCGCCTGCTGTGCGGGGCCGCGACCTTTCTGGCGCTCGCGGTAACCGGCACGCCGGTGCTGGCGCAGGATGCGCCGGCCGAAGAACCGGCTGCGGTCGAAGGTGAAGAGGACGCGATCATCGTCACCGGGATCCGCGGCTCGATCCAGTCCTCGCTTGACGCCAAGCGCGAGGCGACCTCGATCGTCGAAGTGATCTCGTCCGAAGACCTCGGCCTCCTGCCCGACCTCTCGATCGCGGACTCGCTCGCGCGCCTGCCCGGCGTCACCGCCCAGCGCGTGCGCGGCCGTTCGCAGCAAGTCTCGATCCGCGGCCTCGGCCCGGACTTCTCTCTCGCGCTCCTCAATGGCCGCGAAGTCGTATCGGCGGGCAACAACCGCGGGATCGAGTTCGACCAGTTCCCCTCGGAACTGGTGGCCCAGGGCATCGTCTACAAGACCGGTGACGCCCAGCTTGCCGCAATCGGCATCGCCGGCGCAGTCGACCTGCGCACCGTCAAGCCGCTCGATTCCAAGAAGCGCCAGCTGACCGTCTCGGGCACCTACACCTACAACGACAACGGTTCGCTGAACCCCGATTTCAGCTCGAGCGGCTACCGCTTCTTCGGCAGCTACGTCGACCAGAACGAGGCGGGCACCCTCGGCTGGTCGCTCGGCGCGACCGTGCAGTCGATCCCGACCCAGATCATCCAGCGCGAGCTGAAGACCAACAACGGGCAAATCGCCCGCACCGCAGCCGGCGTGATCTTCCCGCGCGACAACCCGCGCCAGGGCGTGCAGAGCCGCGAATTCAAGCGCACCTCGGTCGCCGGCAGCCTCCAGTTCGAGCCGACCGACAATCTCTCGCTCACCATCGACGGCTTCTACACCGGCACCCAGGACGAGGGCATCTTCCGCGGCACCGAAACCCCGATCGCCTCGTGGAGCACCAATGGCGGGGCGCAGGTTGGCGCGGTGACCGGGTCGGGTCCCTTCGCCGACACCGCCACCTACACCAACGTCTATCCGATCCTGCGCACCGACACCGAAGGCGCGGATTCGGACATCCTTGCCTTCGGCGGCAACTTGGAGTGGAAGGCGACCGACAATCTCGGCTTCGTCCTCGACTACGGCTATTCGACTCTCGACCGCAACGATGTCGACTACGAAAGCTACGCCGGCACCGGCCGCGCGGGGTCGGGTCCGGCCGACCGGTTGACCTTCACCTTCCCGCGCAACGGCGAATACTCCATCGCCGGGCTGATCGATTACACCAATCCGGCCAACGTGCTGCTCACCGATCCGGGCGGGTGGGGCCAGGTCGGCTTCCTGCGCGAGCCCGAAATCAACGACGAGCTGCACCAGCTGCGCGCCGAGACCTACTGGGAGTTCGACGGCGGCCTGCTCGACAAGATCACCGTCGGCTGGCTCTACACCGACCGCAACAAGGACTTCGACAACAACGGCACCTTCTTGCGGCCCGGCACCGGCTTCGTGAACTCCTCGCTGGCGATCCCCTCTTCGATCATCGTCGGTTCGACCGATACGAAGGGCATCGGGCAGAACATCATCGCCTACCAGCCGGCCAGTCTGCTGACCAACGGCGCCTACCGCCTCGAGCGCGCGATCGACGACACCGAATGGACGGTCGAGGAGCGCATTCACAACGTCTACATCCAGGCGGACATCGACGGCGATCTCGGATCGGTGCCGGTGCGGGGCAATATCGGCCTGCGCTATATCGACACCAAGCAGGGTTCGACCGGGACACTGACCGGCGGCCGCATCAACGATGTGGAATACAGCTATTCCAACTGGCTGCCGAGCGCGAACCTCAGCTTCGAGGTGATGGAGGATACCTTCATCCGCGTCGCCTTCGCGCAGACCATCACCCGCGCGCGGCTCGATCAGCTGGCGGCCAACCAGAACCTCACCGTCCGGCCCGGAATCTGCCCTGACGACAACGGCGACCAGACCCCCGACCGGGTGGTGGGCTTCAACCCCCCGGCGGCGGTCTGCTTCGACCTGAGCGGCGGCAACCCCTCGCTCGAGCCGTACAAGTCGACCTCTTACGACATCTCCTTCGAGAAATACTTCACGCCGGGCAGCGCGATCATCGTCGCGGCGTTCTACAAGGACTTGTCGGACTGGGTGGTCAGCCTTGGCGAAAGCGCCGATCTCACCCAGCAGATCCAGAACCGTGGCTTCGGTGCCTTCCTGCAGGCCAACCCGCAGGTGGCGCTCGGCCAGTTCAATGGGCCGGTCAACTTCTCGGACGGCCGGATCGCGGGCGTCGAAGGGACGGTGCGGGTCAACTTCGGTGACGTGACCGATGCGCTCGACGGCTTCGGCGGGTTCTACTCGCTGACCTATTCGGACGCCGAGATCACCCCTCCGGGCACCTCGGCAATCCCGATCCCGGGCTATTCGGACCTCACCTGGTCGGGTGACATCTTCTACGAAAAGTACGGCTTCCGCGCCAAGCTTGCCGCACGTTACCGCGGCGGCTTCCTCTCGGAAGTGCCGAACTTCGCGGGCGGTCTCGAAGGCGCGGATGCGCAGAGCGAAACCATCCTCGACGCGCAGATCGGCTACACCTTCACCAGGGAAGGCAGCTTCCTCAACGGGTGCAGGTGCTGGCGGAAGTGTTCAACCTGACCGACGAGCCCTTCGTGACCCAGAACGAGCTGTTCGGTTCGAACGGCGTGTCGCTGGGCCAGTCCTTCCCGAGCCGTCATGAGCTCTATGGCCGGACTTTCCAGTTCACGCTGCGCAAGAGCTTCTAAGACCGACGCCCTCGGGTCGCATCGAGGGTTGCAGGGGGGCTCGCCAGAAATGGCGGGCCCTTCCTGCGTTGGGGATCGGGGCGCGGGCGCGCGGTGAAACCTCGGCTTTCCTACAGGAGGCGGGGTGTGTCACGAAGGGTTATGCGCACCGCCTTTTCCCGTGTGATTGAATGTCTGTGCAAGGGCTCTGCGCAAGGGCCGCTTTTCCGCCTCTGGACAGTGTCTCATGTGTCTCCAACAAGGGGAGACGCGGCAACTGCGCGGGTCAGGCAGTGATCGGCGGGGCGGCGCAGTGGCGGGCGATGAACTCGCCGTGGGGCGGCATGGCGGTGACCGCCTCGTCCATCGCCTGGCGGATCTGGGCGAGGCGCTCGGCGACCGGCACATGGTCACGCATATGGGCCAGTGCCGGGGCGCGTTCGGGGGTGATGCCCTGGCCGAGGTACACCGCGATCCAGCTCGGGTTGGCGAACAGCTCCTGCGGCTCGGCGACGAGGGTGCCGTGGGCACGGAAGTGGTCGATCTTGTACTGCAAGCTGTCCGGGATCGGCATGGCGGCGCAGTAGCGCCACAGCTCGGAGTCGTCCCGTTCGGTCGCCTTGTAGTGGAGGATCAGGAAGTCGCGGATCAGCTCGTACTCGCGCGCGGTCTGGGCGTTGTACTCGCGGGTGAGCAGGGGTGACATGGAGGCGTCGGGCAGCAGCGCGATCAGGCGCAGGATGCCGTACTGGATGAGGTGGAGGCTGGTTGACTCGAGCGGTTCCATGAACCCGGCGGCAAGCCCGATGGCGACGCAGTTGCGCTTCCAGAACTCGCGGCGCTTGCCGGTGACGAAGCGCAAGGGGCGCGGGTCGGCCAGCGCCTTGCCGTCGAGATTGGCGAGGAGGGTGGCGGCGGCCTCGTCCTCGGAGATGAACTGCGAGCAGTGGACGTAGCCATTGCCGGTGCGGTGCTGGAGCGGGATGCGCCACTGCCACCCGGCCTCGCGGGCAGTGGAGCGGGTGTAGGGGGTGAACTCGCCCCGCTCGCAGGGCACCGCGACGGCGCGGTCGCAGGGGAGCCAGTGCTGCCAGTTGTCGTAGCCCGCTTCGAGCGCCTCCTCGATCAGGAGGCCGCGGAAGCCCGAGCAGTCGACGAAGAGCTCGCCGGTGATGCGCTCGCCGCTGTCGAGGGTAACGGCCTCGATGAAGCCATCCTCGGTGCGCAGGGTGACGTCGACCACCTTGCCCTCGACGCGGACAACGCCCCGCGCCTCGGCGTAGCGGCGGAGGAAGGCGGCGTAGAGCCCGGCGTCGAAGTGGTAGGCGTAGTCGAAGGTCGACTGGATGAGGCGGCGGTCGGGGGAGGGGTGGGCGAACTTGCCCTGCCTCGCCATCGCCCAGCACATCGAGAAGTCGTCGATCGGGCCTTGGGTGCGCCCGGCCAGATGCTCGCGCATCCAGTGGTGGTAGAAGGGCACGGTGTCGAACTCGGCGCCGTACTGGCCGAAGGGGTGGAAGTAGCGGTGGTCCTTGCGGCCCCAGTCGACGAACTCGATGCCGAGCTTGAAGCTGCCTTGCGTCTCGCGCACGAAGGTCGCCTCGTCGATGCCGAGCCGCTGGTTGAAGTTGCGGATCGGGGGGATGGTGGCCTCGCCGACGCCGACGGTGCCGATCGCCTCGCTCTCGATGAGGGTGATCCGGCAGGCCCCGCCCACGGCCTGAGCGAGCGCGGCGGCGGTCATCCACCCGGCAGAGCCGCCGCCGACGATGGTGATGGACTTGAGGGGGGCAGGGCTGCCGGTCATCCGCCGCAGCTCTCGCGGATCAGGAGGCTCGTCTCGAGCCGCTGCGAGATCGCCGGGCCATCGCCCTTGTCGATCAGCTTGGACACCAGCATGCGGCCTGCAAGGTTTGCGTCCTGGTCGATGGTGGTGAGCTGCGGGGTAACGAGGCGGGCGGCGGGGATGTTGTCGTATCCCACCACCGAGACGTCCTCGGGCACGCGCATCCCCGACCGCGTCAGCGCCCGGATCGCGCCGATCGCGATGAGGTCGGAGGCGGCGAAGATCGCGTCGAACCTCAGGCCGCGGGCGAGCGCGCTGCGAACGGCGGCTTCCGCCGAGTGGACCTCGAAATGGGCGGGGACGACGAGGTCATCGTCGAAGGGGAGCCCGGCCTGCTCGAGCGCCTGCTTGTATCCGCGAAGCCGCTGCTCGGCCTCGGGCGCTTCGCTGTCGCCGAGGAAAGCGATGCGGCGGCGGCCGAGGCGTGCGAGGTGCGCGGTGGCGCGCCTGCCGCCAGCGAGGTTGTCCGACCCGATGACACAGTACTGTGCGTCCGGGAACTCCGCGCCCCACACCACGAAGCGGTTGTCGCGCACGGCGAGCGCGTTGAACTCGTGATGGAGCGAGGACTGGCCGATGAAGATCACGCCGGTCGCGCGGCTGGTGCTCATCGCGTAGTCGAGATCGCCGGTGGCGCGCGGGGCGAGGTGGCTGATGATGAGATCGGCGTTGCGCTCGCGCGCGGCCTCGGCGATGCCCGCCAAGAGCTCGAGGAAGAAGGGGTCCGACACCCGCCCGTCGCGGCCCTGCGGGGCGGGGACCACCACCGCGAGGGTGGCGTCGGCCCCGATCGGCCCGCTCGGCATCGAGGCGCGGAACTCGTAGTCGTGGGCGCGGGCGATCTGCCAGATCTGCTGCTTGGTGCGCCGCTTGACCGACGGGCTGTCGTTCAAAGCGCGGCTGACGGTCGAGATCGAGACCCCCGCTTCGCGCGCGATGTCCTCGAGCGTGGCGCTGCGCCGGGAAGCGGGGTTGTCGGCCATCCGTGTGCCTCAGCCGCCCGCCACGCGCGCCCAGTAGCCGGTGCCGGGGGGCAGCGCCTCGGGCACGCTGCCCGGGCCAACATGGCTCTCGGTGGCGATCAACGTCAGCGAGCCGAGGCTCTCGGGCGCGCGCCAGTGACCGGGCGCATCGCCGAGGTTGAAGACGCACAGCACGGTGCTCTCCCCGTCCTCGCGCAGGAAGGCGAGGATGTCCTCCGGGCTGTCGAGCAGCGTGATCCCGCCCCGCGCCAGCGCCGGAGCCCCGCGCCGCGCCGCCAGCAGCGCGCGGGCATAGGCCAGCGTCGAGACGGGGTCGGCCGCCTGCTTGTCGACCGCAAAGCCGGTGTGGACCGGATCGAGCTTGAGCCAGGTGCGGTTGGCGCTCGAGAAGCCTGCTTGCGGCGCGCCCGCGATCCACGGCATCGGGGTACGCGCGCCGTCCCGGCCAAGGGTATGCGGCCAGTTCACGATCGCCTCGGGGTCCTGCAGGTCCTCGAAGGCGACCTCGCCCTGCGGCAGGCCGAGCTCTTCGCCCTGATAGATGATCGGGTTGCCGCGCAGCGCCAGCAGCAACAGCAGGTTCAATCGCCCGGCGCGGGCCATGCCGCCATCGAGCGTCCAGCGGGTGACGGCGCGCGGGGCATCGTGGTTGGAGAAGGCCCACGAAGGCCAGCCCTCGCCCTCCTCGCCGCTCCACTGCGACAGCGACGCGCGCACCAGCGGCGCGGTGAGGCGCGGGGCGTAGAGGAAATCGAAGTTGTAGGCGGAATCGAGCCGCTTGCCGCCCGCGGTGAAGGCCTTCATCTCGGCCAGCGGCTCGGGCCCGCCGACTTCGGCCACGGTGAAGCGGCCCGGGAACTCGTCCAGCGTCTGCCTGATGCGTTCGAGGAAGGCGACGATGTCGGGGTGCGACTGGTTGTAGCGCTTGATCTGCATGTCGAAGGGCCGGGTCACCAGTTCCATCGGCACGCCGCTCGGCGGGTTATCGCGCAGCTCGGGATCATGCATCGAGAAGTTGAGGGCATCGAGGCGGAACCCGTCCACCCCCCGCGCCAGCCAGAACCGCGCGACATCGAGCAGCGCGTTCTGCACCTCGGGGTTGTGGACGTTCAAATCGGGCTGCGAGGTCAGGAAGTTGTGCAGGTAGTACTGCTTCCGAGGGCCATCCCACTGCCACGCCGAGCCGCCGAACACCGATTGCCAGTTCGACGGCGGCGAGCCGCAGGGCTTGGGGTCGGCCCAGACATACCAGTCAGCCTTGGGGTTGGTGCGATCCTGTCGGCTCTCCTGGAACCACGCGTGCTCGTCCGAGGTGTGCGAATAGACCTGGTCGATGATGACCTTGAGGCCGAGGCTGTGCGCCTTCTCGATGATCCGGTCGAAATCGGCGAAGGTGCCGAAGCTCGGATCGATCCCGCAGTAATCGGCGACGTCGTAGCCGAAATCCTTCATCGGCGAGGTGAAGAAGGGGCTGATCCAGATTCCGTCCACCCCGAGGTCGGCGATGTAATCGAGCCCCTCGGCGATGCCCGCAAGGTCGCCGATCCCGTCGCCGTTGGTGTCGCGGAAGGAACGCGGGTAGATCTGGTAGATGACCGCCCCGCGCCACCATGCGAGCGCGGCGTCGGTGGCAAGGGCAGTTTCGGCAAGAGCGGTTGCCATTACTTGTCGGTCTCCAGAATGCAGGCGGCAAAGCCGAAGGCGGGCAGGCTGACCTTGACCGATCCCGGCGCGGCGAGCGCGGCGGGGCAGGGGCCGACCAGCGGCGCGACGCCGCGGGCCGCGTAGCTGACCTCGATGCTTTGCGAAAGTGGGCTTTCGCCGGTGTTGAACAGGGCGAGGACGCGCTGTCCGGTTGCGGGGTCGTGGCGCTCGACCGCGAGGAGGCCGGGGCCGGTTTCGGTGAAGGCGCGCACCGTGGTGAGGCCGCGGCGCAGCGCGGGCGAAGCGGTGCGGGCGGCGGAAAGCTCGGCGATCAGACGGTACAGCGGGTGGGCAGGATCGAAATTGTCCTGCGCGGTGGTCGCATCGCTACCGACAAGGTTGTTGTCGTTGTAGGCGGCGACCTTGCTGGGGAACATGTCCTCGCGCGCCAGCTGGTCGTTGCCGTCGGAAATGAAGCCCTGTTCGTCCCCGTAATAGACCGTGGGCACCCCGCGCAGCAGGAACATCATCGCATGGCCGAGCTTCACGCGGGCGAGCAGCTTGGCCTCGTCGGCATTGCCGCTCATGTCTCGCACGAACATCGAAAAGCGCCCGAAATCGTGGTTGCCGAGGAAGGTCGGCAGGCCCAGCGCGGTCTTCGCGCCGCCGGGGTAGATCGCGTCCTGCTGGAGGAATTCGGCCATCAGCCGCGGGCCGGCCTTGCCGCTGGCGACCATCTGCGCGGCCTTGGCGAAGCCCATGTCGAGCGCATAGGGCAGGCCGCTCTCGGCCATCACCTGCGCGGCGAGCGTCGCGGTCGGTTCCTCGTAGGCGATCTCGCCGAAGATGTGGAAGTGCTTGATTCCCTTGTCATGGGCGCGCTTGAGGATCGTCGGAGTGAAGGCCTGCCAGAACTCCGGGTTCACGTGCTTGGCGGTGTCGATGCGGTAGCCGTCGATGCCGTAATCGTCGATCCACTGGCCGAAAATCTCGATCATCCCGCTGACCACGCGCGGGTTCTCGGTGGCGAGATCGTCGAGCCCCGAGAAGTCGCCGTAGAGGCTGCTCTCTCCCACCCAGTGCGAATTGCCGCGGTTGTGGTAGAGCGTCACGTCATTGAGCCAGGCGGGGACCTTCACGTTCTTTTCCGCCTCGGGCACGACCGGGGTGTAGGCGAAGGTGGGGTCGGTGAGCCTGGCCCAGTTGGCCGGATCGGCATCGGAATCGCCCGCGAAGCCCTCGTTGATCGGCTTGCCCTTCGGCCCGCCGCGGCGGCTGAAGGGATATTCGCCCTTGCTGCGATAGCGGTAGCCTGCCGCCTCGCCCTCGGCATAGCCGATCACGTCGGCGGTGTGGTTGATGATGATGTCCATGTAGACCTTCATGCCCCGCGCATGGGCGGCATCGACGAAGGCCTTGAACTCGGCATTGGTGCCGAAATGCGGATCGACCTGGGTGAAATCGGTCACCCAGTAGCCGTGGTAGCCCGCGCTCTCCTGCCCGGGCATGCCCTGGACGGGCTTGTTCTTGAAGATCGGCGCGAACCAGATCGCGGTGACGCCCATGCCCTGGATATAGTCGAGCTTCGCCGTCAGCCCCTTGAGGTCGCCGCCGTGGTAGAAGCCCTTGTGGGTCGGGTCGAAGCCGTGCTGGAAGGGGCCGCCCTTGAGGCCGCCCTTGTCGTTGGCGGGATCGCCATTGGCAAAGCGGTCGGGCAGGACGAAATAGATGATCTCGTCCTCGAGCGCGCGTTCGGCGAGGGGAGCGGCCGCGGGAGCCGGCGCGGCGGGCGTCTCGGCCGCCAGTGGTGTCCCCATAAGGGCGGTGCCTGCGCACAGCACAGCCGCAGCCGTCGCGAAGATTCGCTTCATCGTCCAACTCCCTCCGGCGCAGGTTGTGACACTTTGGGAAAGTTTTTGCAAATCTTTGTGACGCCCCTCTCGCGACCGGTGATGCCTGTTCAAGCCATTTGATTTGCTTGGGAAAGAATGGAGGAGAGCGACGAGCTGCCGATTTTTCCTGCCGCAAATCGCAAAGTTTCTTGCAAATTTTTGCAGGCCGTCCAGACTAGGCCCCGGCCACGCCATGCCGCTTTACCGGACATGAGAGACGGGAGCATAGGCGAAAAGGCCGGGCCGCGTCACGCCTTGCCGGGCGGCGCGGCGGGAGAGGGATGAAAGCGACCATGACGCACGTCGGCCACAAGCCTGCGCTGAGCGCGGGGCAGATCTGGAACATGAGTTTCGGGTTCCTTGGAATCCAGATCGGGTTCGAGCTCCAAAACGGCAATGTCAGCCGCATCTTCCAGACCTTGGGCGTTGAGGTAGAAAGCCTCGCTTTGCTGTGGATCGCGGCACCTATGACAGGGCTGATCGTGCAGCCGATCATCGGCCACCTGTCCGACAAGACCTGGAGCCCGCGCTTCGGCCGCCGCCGCCCGTTCTTCCTGGTCGGCGCGCTGCTCGCCAGCCTTGCCCTGTTCATCATGCCCAATGCGCCGGTGTGGTGGGTCGCTGCGGGCATGCTGTGGGTGATGGACGCCTCGCTCAATATCACGATGGAGCCATTCCGCGCCTTCGTCGGCGACAACCTGCCCGACCGTCAGCGGACGATGGGCTATGCAATGCAGAGCTTCTTCATCGGCGCAGGCGCGGTGATGGCGGGGGCCTTGCCGTGGGTGATGACCAACTGGCTGGGCCTCAGCAATACCGCGCCCGAGGGGATGATCCCCGAGACCGTGCATTGGTCGTTCTACATCGGCGGCGCGGCGCTACTGGCGGCGGTGATGTGGACGGTGTTCACCACCAAGGAATATTCGCCCGAAGAGCTCGCCAGTTTCGAGGCCGCGCGCGCAGACACTCCGCGCAATACCGAGGGCGCTGCGGCGCGGACGGCGGCACAGTTCACCAGCGGCGGGATGCTGTGGGTGATCGCGGGCCTCGCCATCGCAGCCTTCGTCGCCTTCGCCCGCAGCGAGCCGCGACCTGCTTTCCTCGGCACGATCGAGATTGCCAAGGACATCTATGTCCTCGCCGCGCTGGTCGCAGGGTTCGGGATCGTTCAGCTGATCGCGGGCGCCTTGCGCGGGGCAGGCCGCGAAGAGAGCGGCTTCATGGAGGTCGTCACGGACCTTTTCGCCATGCCGCGCACCATGCGCCAACTCGCGGTGGTGCAGTTCTTCAGCTGGTTCGGGATGTTTGGCCTGTGGATCTACGGCACGCCGGGGGTCACCGAATACCACTTCGGCGCGAGCGATGCCGCGAGCGCCGCCTACCAGAACGGGGCCGACTGGTGGAGCCTGATGGGATCGGTCAGAAACGGCCTCGCCGCCGCCGCCGCCCTCGGCTTCGTGATGATCGCCGCTAGGATCGACCGCTGCCGCCTCCACGCCATCAACCTCTTGATGGGCGCGGCGGGCTTTGCCGCGGTGCTGCTGGTGCGCGATCCGGCGCTTCTGTGGATCCCGCAAATCGGCATCGGCATCGCCTGGGCCTCGATCGTGTCGATGCCCTATGCGATCCTTGCGGGCTGCGTGCCGCAGGAAAAGATGGGCATTTACATGGGGGTGTTCAACATCTTCATCGTCGTGCCGCAGCTCCTCGCCTCGACCTTGCTCGGGTTCCTGCTGACCAACCTGTTCGGCGGCCACCCGATCTGGGCGATGGCGATTTCGGCGGTGAGCATGGTGCTGGGGGCGGTCGCGACCTTCTTCGTCGCCGATGGCGAGGGCGCGCGGGCGCTGCAGCCCGTGGCGGGGCAGGCGTGATGCGGTTCGCCCTGAGTTTGCTTGCGGGTGCGCTGATCGCCTTTCCCGCTCTGGCGGAGCCCGATTATACGCCCCGCGATGTGGTCGAAGTGCAGAATGCCGATTGGACGCGCGATGCGGTGCTTTACCAGATCAACACCCGCCAGTTCACCCCAGAGGGCACCTTCAAGGCCGCGCAGAAGCAGCTGCCCCGCCTCGCGGCAATGGGCGTGGACATCATCTGGCTGATGCCGGTCCACCCCATCGGCGAGGTGAACCGCAAGGGCACGCTCGGCAGCCCCTATGCGGTGCGCGATTACCGCGCGGTCAACCCGGAGCTGGGCACCGAGGCCGAGTTCCGCGCCTTCGTCGACGAGGCGCACCGGCTGGGGCTGAAGGTGATCCTCGACTGGGTCGCCAACCATTCGGCCTATGACAACCCGCTGACCCGGAGCCATCCCGAATGGTACACCCGCACCCCCGAAGGCGCGATGATGTCGCCTGCGGGCACGGACTGGAGCGACGTCGCCGATTTTGACTACTCGCAGGCCGGCCTCCGCCAATACATGACTGAAAGCCTCGCCTTCTGGGTGCGCGAATACGGGGTCGACGGGTTCCGCTGCGACGTCGCGGGCTGGGTGCCGACCGATTTCTGGGAAACGGCGCGGGCGCAGCTCGACGCCATCAAACCGGTCTTCCTGCTCGCCGAATGGGAGCAGCGCGATCTCCACGCCCGCTCCTTCGACGCGACCTACGCGTGGAAATGGAAGGAAGCCTTCCAGAAGCTCGCCAAGAGCGGCGAGGGCGCCGGGCCGATCCGCGGCTATTACAACGAGCAGCAGGAAACCTGGCCGCGCGCGGCGATGCGGATGGTCTATACCGAGAACCACGACCAGAATTCGTGGGACGGGGTGGCGGCGCAAATCTACGGCCCGGCCTACGAGGCGGCGATCGCGCTCTCCTTCGTTGGCTCCGGCCTGCCGCTGATCTACAACGGGCAGGAGGCCGACAACAACCGCCAGCTGAAGTTCTTCGAGCGCGACCCGATCGTGTGGAAGGAGGGCCGCTACGACCCCCTGTTCCGCAAGCTCATCGCCCTGAAGACCGCGAACCCGGCGCTCCACAACGGCCGCTTCGGGGCGGCGATGGTCGAGGTGCCCAACAGCGCAGCCGCCGACGTCTATGCCTTCACGCGGGGGGAGAAGGGCGCGCGGGTCTTCGCGGTCTTCAACCTCAGCCCCCGCCCGCAGAGCATCACCTTCAGCCAAGCGCGCCACCACGGCAGCTACACCGACGCGATGACCGGCGCGCCCGCGCTCTTCGCTGGCGGCGAGAGCCTCGATCTGCCCGCATGGGGCTACCGCATCTACACCGAGACCAAGTGAGGCAGGCCGCCCCCCGAAGGCCTGCAAGGAGAGGACGCATGACGAAGCACTGGAAATCCCTCGTGGCACTGGCCGCCATCGCGTGGGCGGCTGCCCCCGCTGCTGCAGAGAGCCTCACGCTCGCCTCGCCCGACGGGAAGATCACCGTCACCGTCGCCGATGACGGCGGCCGCGCCACCTATGCCGTCAGCTACAATGGCGAGCAGGTGATCGCCCCCTCGCTGCTCGGCATGCTCTTCGCCGAACACCACGGCTTCGAGCGCGGCATGGCGATTGCCGGATCGACCCGCGCCTCGCAGGACACCACCTGGGAGCAGCCCTGGGGCGAGCGCCGTCTGGTGCGCGACCAGCACAACGAGCTCGCCGTCACCTTCCGCACCGAAACCGACGGCCCCGCGCGCGACATCACCGTCCGCTTCCGCGCCTTCGACACCGGCATCGGCTTCCGCTACGAGCTGAAGCAGCAGCCCGCGCTGCAAGGCGACATCGCCATCGTCGAGGAGCTGACCCAGTTCGGCGTCGGGGAGAAGACCACCATGTGGTACACCCCCTCCGACGAGTTCAACCGCAACGAGTATATCTACCGCATCGCGCCCGCAGGACAGGTCGACGACGCGCACACGCCGTCCACCTTCCGCACCCCGGGCGGCATCTACATGGCGATCCACGAGGCGGCGCTGGTCGACTATTCCTCGATGTCGCTGGACCAGCTGCGCCCGGGCAACTTCCAGGCGAACCTGCGCAACTGGGCAGGCGGGCCCAAGGTCAAGACCAAGGCGCCCTTCCAGTCGCCCTGGCGGACCATCCAGATCGCCGACAAGGCGGTGGGCCTGATCAATTCCGACATCATTCTCAACCTCAACGAGCCCAACAAGCTCGGCGATGTGTCGTGGGCCAAGCCGGGCAAGTACATCGGCATCTGGTGGGCGATGCACATCAACGACCGCACCTGGGCGAGCAACAGGTTCCACGGCGCCACCACCGAAGAGACCAGGCGCTACATCGACTTCGCCGCCAGGCACGGCTTCTCGGGCGTGCTCGTCGAAGGTTGGAACAAGGGCTGGGACGGCGACTGGTTCAACAACGGCGATGTCTTCAGCTTCACCGAGGCCTATCCCGATTACGACATCGAGGCCCTCAGCAAATATGCCGCCTCCAAGGGCGTCCAGCTGATCGTCCACCACGAGACTTCGGCCAACCTCACCAATTACGAGAAGCAGCTCGAGGCCGGGCTCGATCTCGTCCGCAAGATCGGCTCGCACTACGTCAAGTCTGGCTATGTCTCTGACGCAGGCGATGCGGTGTGGGTCGATGACAAGGGCATCCGCCACTACGAATATTACGACAGCCAGCGGATGATCGACCACCACATGACCGTGATCAAGGCCGCCGCCGAGCGCCAGATCGCCATGGACACCCACGAGCCGGTCAAGGACACCGGCCTCAGGCGCACCTATCCCAACTGGATGAGCCGTGAAGGCGCGCGGGGGATGGAGTTCAACGCCTGGGGCACGCCGCCCAACCCGCCTTCGCACGAGGCGATGCTGTCCTTCACCGCGCTGCTCGCCGGGCCGTTCGACTACACGCCGGGCATCTTCGACCTGCGCCCCAACGAGCGCCCGCCGGTCCGCCCCGACATGCCGCGCGGCGACCCGAAGAACCGCCCGCAGACGACGCTGGCGAAGCAGCTCGCGACCTATGTGACGATCTACTCCCCGCTGCAGATGGCCGCGGACCTTCCCGAGAATTACGAGAAGCGCCTCGACGCCTTCCAGTTCATCAAGGACGTGGAAGCCGACTGGGAGCAGTCGATCGCATTGGATGGCGAAGTCGGCCAGTGGGTGGCGATGGCGCGGCAGGGGAGGAAGTCCAAGGAATGGTTCCTCGGTGCGCTGACCGACGAGAACCCGCGCGAGGTTTCGCTCGCGCTCTCCTTCCTCGAACCGGGCAGGAAATACCGCGCCCAGATCTACCGCGACGGCCCGCACGCGCATTGGGACTATAACCCCTATGACATCGTGATCGAGGAGAAGGTCGTGACGGGCGGCGATACCTTCGCGGTGCATCTGGCGGCGTCAGGCGGGGTCGCGGTGCGGTTCATTCCGGTGAAGTGAGGGCGGGAAGGCGGACAAAGCGGACACCGTGTCCGCTTTGTCCCTCCGCTTTTTCGACAATATTTTCAACGATCAATGACCGTTGTCTACAAGCGGACGGACAGGGGAGCAGGGGCTTGTTCCACGCCCCGGCGATCCAACGGCCTCGCAGGCCGAGCACAACGATGGGAAAGAGCCGGGGCGCATTGTAGCGGCTGAAGGGCGTGTAGGAAAATCGGCTGGACGCCCCGTCTTCCCGGGCTTGACCCGGGACCCCGCTTTCCTTTTCACCATCCGCGCTGGAAGGCAGCGGGGACCCGGATCCCCGGCCTGCGCCGGGGCAAGCAAGTCCGGGGAGACGAGAAAGCGAGCGGCAGAGTCAGCCATTTCGTCGCCGAAAGCGGACATTTTTGGCTATCGACCCCTGTGTGGACGGCTCTCCGTTGGCAAGGGTATTTCTGCGCTGCGCTGGCTG
>NZ_LSKQ01000018.1 GCF_001557115.1 Erythrobacter sp. CCH5-A1 | reverse complement strand
GGGTTCGGGCACCGTCGACTTTCCGACGCCTATCGGCGTCCGAAACTCTAAACGTTTGCAGAAGGTCCGCTTTTGGCCGAAGCGAGGCTGAAGCCGCCATCCCCTTAATCGTCGCCCCCGACTTGATCCGGGGTTAGGCTTTTCTTCCTCGCCCGCCGAAGGGAAAGCAGCCAAGCCCCGTGTCAAGCACGGGGTGACGAGCAAGGGGTGTGGCGCACCTTTTTCCTACACACCCGCGAGCCGCTACACTCCGCCCCGGCTCTTTCCCATTGTTCTGTCCGGCCTGCGAGGCCGTTGAATATTCGCGGCGCCAAACAAGGCCGCGCCCCCTGTCCGTCCGCTTGTCGAAAGCTGGTGTGAATATCTGTATTTATTGGTGAAATCGGAGGCGGACAAAGCGGACAGGGTGTCCGCTTTGTCCGCTTTGCAGGGCTTCCGTCACGGCTCAGGAGCGGGATCGGGACAGGCCCACCCCCAGCCCCTCCCGCAAGCGGGAGGGGAGTTGATCGCGCCAACCAGTCCCCCTCCCGCTTGCGGGAGGGGTTAGGGGTGGGCCCAGGTCAGATCACCCGAACGCCGGCCGATAATTGCTCTCGCCCCAGTCCTGCCGCTTGGTCCATTCGCCCATCGTCTCGAGCTTGCCCTCCAGTTCGGGGAAGCGTTCGTAGACGTGTTCCATGTCGACCGCGAAGGGCTTGGTGGGCGCGGTGTTGTTGTATTCGTAGAAGTCCTCGATCCCCTTGGCGAATTCGGCGCGCATCGCCTCGGGCATCGAATCCCCGGCGGCCTCGACGAGGTAGCGGCCGAACTCGGCGGGGGTGCAGGGATCGTATGTGATCTCCTTGCCGAGCGCTTCGGAGAGGCACCGGGTCACCTGCTTGCCGACCAGCCGCTCGGGCCCGCCGATGTTGAGCCAGGCGCCTTCCATGTCGGGCCGCTCGAGGCTCGCGAGCATGAAGCGCGCGACGTCGTCGAGGCTGATCCAGTTGGCTTCCAGCGCGGGGTTGTGCGGGTACACATAGCGCCCCTCGTTGACGATGAAGGGCCGCGCCCAGTTGGTCAGCAGGTTGTCCATGAACAGCACCGAGCCGAACACCGTCCCCGGCGCGCCGCTGCGCCACAGGGCGTTGATGCCTTGGGTGTTGCCGCCATAGGTGAAGGGGTCGCCCGGCTTGTCGGGGATCCAGCTCGAGGTGTTCCACACCACCCGCTTGACCCCCAGATGCGCGGCGACCTTGCCGACCTCGCCAACCAGATAGGCGCGGTCGGCGCGGGCCTGGAGGGGGTGGGTGTAGAAGATGTAGTCGCTGCCTTCGAGCGCGGCGGCGAAGGTGGAGGTGTCGTAGAGGTCCATCGGCCGGATCTCGACCCGCTCGATCCCCTCGACCGGCGCGCCCTCCAGCGCATCGGGGCGGCGCGAGATCGCGCGCACGTCGTATCCGGCGGCGAGCGCCTGGCGCACCTGGGCAAGGCCTTGCCGCCCGCTCGCGCCGATCACCGTGATGAGTGCCATATTCCCTCTCTCCCTCTCGTTCTTGTGGCGGCGAGACTAGGAAGCGCCTCGCGCCCTCGCACCGCGCCAAAGTGATAGCCGGGGCGCGCACGGCCCTAGCGAAAAGGCGAGGTTGCCGTAGCGGCGCGGCCGCCGGACAAGCCGTGCCCATGGACAACCGCATCTGGCGCATCGCGCGCCGCCCCGAGGGCAGCCATTTCGCCGCCGCGCTGGAACTGGTGGAGGAGGACTTCGCCCCGCTGGCGGACGGCCAGATCCGCATCCGCAACACCCACCTGTCGATGGACGCGGGCACCCGGATGTGGCTCACCGACCGAGAGGACGGCTACCAGCCGCCGCTCCCCGTCGGCGGCCCGATGACCGGGTTGGTGCTGGGCGAGGTGATCGAAAGCCGCGCGGAAGGCTTCGGCATCGGCGATCTCGTCCGCGCCTTCGGGCAGTGGGCCGACATCAGCACGGTCGATGCAGTGATGTCAGGCGCGCTGCTGCTCGACCCCGCCGTCGCCGACCGGCGCGCGTGGTTCGGCCCGCTCGGCATGAACGGGTGGACGGCGCTGTGGGGCATCGAGCAGACCGGCGCGGCGAAGCCCGGCGAGCGGGTGCTGGTCTCGGCCGCGGCGGGGGCGACGGGGATCCTCGCGGTGCAGATCGCGAAGCTGCTCGGCTGCGAGGCGTGGGGGATCGTGGGCGGGGATCGCAAATGGCGATACCTCAAGCACGAAATCGGCGTCACCGGCGTGGTCGATTACAAGTCCGGCGCCCTCGGTGCGCAGCTCGATGTGGCAGGCGGGTTCGACGTCTATTTCGACAATGTCGGCGGGCCGCTGCTCGACCAGGTGCTCACCCGCATGAACCACTATGGCCGCATCGCGGTGTGCGGATTGCTCGCGGACTATGGCGGAAGCGCAAGAACCGCCCCGCGCGAATTCGACCAGGTGCTGATGCGGCGCCTCAGGATCGAGGGCTTCTTCTCGCCCGACTTCATGCACGAAGGCCCCGCGCTCACCCACCGCCTGCGCGAATGGACGGAAGGCGGCGATCTGGTGATGCCCTATGACGTCACCACCGGCCTCGAGAACACCCTCACCGCCTATGCCAAACTCTTCACCGGTGTCAATATCGGCAAGGTGATCGTGGAGCTAGACGCAGCATGACCGGCACTCTGGAAGACCGCGAGGCGATCCGCGACATCCTCGCCGCCTATGCCCACGCCATCGACCGGCGGCGGTGGGAGATGATGGAGCGCCTGTTCCACCCGGACGCGACCTTCCGCTTCGGCACGATCGAGGGTGACTGGCGCGGGTTCGTGGAGCAGGCCCGCGCGGTGATCGACCCGTGCCTTGCGACCCAGCACCAGCTTGGCCAGACGGTGTTCGGGTTCGAGGGCGGCGACCTGTGCCACACCGAAACCTACATGACCGCGATGCACACCATTCCCCCCGGCTATCCGCTGGCGGCCGTGTTTCCCGACAAGGGCGTGGTCTACTCCGCGATCGTCGCCGGGCGCTATGTCGACCGGTTCGAGAAGCGGGGCGGAGAATGGCGCCTCGCCCAGCGCACGGGCCTCTATGACTGGCGCGAGTTCCGGGTGGTGGAGGGCGTCGACCTCTCCGACACGCCGGAGGGCGCGGCGGGCTATCACGACGAGCGCGATCCCTCGACGGCAGCGATCACGGCGTGGCTGGGCTGATCCCCCCTCCCGCCTGCAGGAGGGGGACATCATCGCCTGAAAGCAAACACCCCGCTCATCGTCGCGATCTGCTCCGCGCCGCGCCAGATGCCGCCCGAAGTGTAGGCCGTCCGCCCGCCCAGCCGGTCGATCCGCACGCGCGCTTCCAGCCAGTCGCCCAGCTTCGCGCCGGCGAGGTAGTTGACTGTCAGCGTCACCGTCGAAGGCGCAAGCCTCGGCCTCTCGGCATCATACACGGCGTGCGAAAGCGCCACGTCCGCAAAGGTCGAGATCACCCCGCCATGCGCCGCGTCCTTGTAGTTGATGTGGTGCGGGCAGATCAGCAGACCCACCATCCTGACGCCCTCCACCGCGCCCCCGAGATAATAGGGGCCGCCTTGGTCGAGAAAGCCCGGAGTGAAGCCGGCGGGTTCGAAGCCTGAAGGTATCGCCATCCGCGCACCCTACCCCGCCGCGCCGCCACGAGCCCGCTATGAAATGTGCCAATGACACGCGCGGCAGCGCAGGGTATCCCCTCGCCTCATGGGAGAGACAACAGCATTGGCCGCAGAGTCTTTCTGCGACATCGTCCGCGAACATGCGCAGACCCAAGGCGCGGTGAGCGCCTTCAGCTACGCGGGCGAGGAGATCAGCTTCGCCGAGATCGACGCGGGCGCCGACCGGGTGGCGAACGGCCTTGTCGCGCTGGGCGTGAAGCCGGGTGACCGCGTCGCCTTCCTCGGCAAGAACCACCCGCTCTATTTCGAGGCCTTCCTCGGCGCGAACCGCATCGGCGCGGTAATGACCCCGGTCAACTGGCGCCTCGCCCCGCCCGAAGTCGCCTATGTGCTCGACAACAGCAGCGCGCGCGTGGTGTTCGTGGGCGAGGGGTTTGCCGAGGTGCTCGGAGCCATCCGCCCGGATTGCCCCCATGTCGAACAGGTGATCGGGATCGACGCGCCCGACTTTGCGGGCACCGACTATCGCACCTGGCGCGACGGCTTCCCCGCGAAGCCCCCCGCGCACCGCGTGAAGGCCGGGGACGACGCGCTGCAACTCTACACCTCGGGCACCACCGGCAAGCCCAAGGGCGCGGTCATCACCCATGGCTCGATCCTCTCGAGCCGCGACGCCTCCGCCGCGGCCGAGGAAATGCGCGAGTGGCAGGAGCCGATCCCGGGCGATGTCACCCTGCTCGCCATGCCCTGCTTCCACATCAGCGGCACGGGCACCGGCATCGGTACGCTGGTGGCGGGGACCAACTCGATCGTCCTGCCCGAATATGATCCGACCAAGGCGCTGGACCTGATCCAGAACTACAACATCTCGAAGATCTTCCTGGTGCCCGCCGCGCTCCAGATTTTGCTCAACCACCCGAAGGTGGGCGAGGTCGATTTCAGCCGGTTGAAATACGTCACCTACGGCGCCTCCCCCATCCCGCTCGAACTGATGCGCGAGGCGATCCGGGTGATGGGTTGCGGCTTCGTGCAGATGTACGGCATGACCGAGACGAGCGGGACCATCGTGGCATTGGACCCCGAGGACCACGTGCCCGAAGGCTCGGTGCGGATGCGCTCTGTCGGCAAGCCGCTCGCGGGGGTCGAGATCAAGGTGATCGACGAGGCCGGGAATGAAGTCCCGGCGGGCACCGTGGGCGAGATCGCCACGCGGTCGTCGAAGAACATGCGCGGCTACTGGAACAACCCCGACGCCACCGCCGCCACCATCGACGCCGAGGGCTGGCTGCGCACCGGGGACGCGGGTTATCTCGACGAGGACGGCTATCTCTACATCCACGACCGGGTGAAGGACATGATCATCTCGGGCGGCGAGAACGTCTACCCCGCCGAGGTCGAGAACGCGCTCTATTCGCATCCCAAGGTCGCGGACGTGGCGGTGATCGGCGTGCCCGATCCCAAGTGGGGCGAGGCGGTGAAGGCCTGCGTGGTGGTGAAGGCCGGCGAGGAGCTGACCGAGGCCGAACTGATCGCCCACGCGCGCACGCTGATCGCGGGCTACAAGTGCCCCAAGTCGGTCGACTTCATCCCCGCCCTGCCGCGCAACCCCTCAGGCAAAATCCTGCGCCGCGAACTGCGCGCGCCTTACTGGGCGGGGAAAGACCGGGCGGTGAACTGAGGTGCTGCCGGTCAGGCAACTGGCCTACAAGGTCAACGACCTCGAGGCGGCGATTAAGCGGCATCACCGGCAATTCGGCTCGGGCCCGTTCTTCGTCGCGCGGCACATCAAGCTCGCCTCCTCGCAGCACCGCGGGGTGGAGCAGCCCTTCGACCATTCAAGCGCCTATGGCCAATGGGGCGGAGTGATGCTCGAGCTGGTGGTGCAGCACAATCCCGAACCCTCCGCGCTGCATGAGATGTTCGCATGGAATTCGGGCCGCGAAGGGCTGCATCACGCCGCGCTCTTCGTCGATGACCTGGCTGTCGCGATCGGACGGTTCACCGCTGACGGGATGCCGCTCGAGCAGCTCTCGGTAACCGAGGGCGGCACGGCTTTCGCTTTCGTCGATGCGCGGCCGAGCTTCGGGCACATGTTCGAACTCTACGAGCCGACGCCGCTGTTGACGGGGTTCTACGACATGGTCGCCAAGGCTGCGCAAGGCTGGGACGGGCGCGACCTGATACGGGAGTTGGGTTAGCCATTCTCCTCGTCATTGCGAGGCCGAAGGCCGCGGCAATCCATGCTCCGACAGTCGCGGTTGCGCGGTTCGGTCATGGATTGCCTCGCTACGCTCGCAATGACGAAGGGTGGTCAGCCCCCCGCCAATTCCGCCAACCCGACCTGCTCAGCGCGGCACTCCGCATCTGCCAGCGCCGCCAGCACCGAGAAGGCGACGAACCCCGCCTCCCCCAGATGCGCCACCACTGCGGCGGCCTCCGCATCGCTGATCGCGGTGTGCTCGAAAGGCATCCGGCGGGCGTAGGCGAGGACCGTGCGGGTGCCTTCGTCGAGGCCGCTCTCGCCCGGTGCCGCACCCATCCCGTGCACCGCTGCGACTGCCTGCCGCACGAGCGCCACCAGTGCCGGGTCGAGCGCGGCTTCGGTCTTCCCGCGGAAATCGGCGTAGTGGCTGGCGAGCACCGGATCGGCGGACAGCGCGGCGCAGACGGCGCTCATGCCACATCCTCCAGCACGGCGGGGATGGGCAGCACGGTGCGGTCCATCTGCTCCGGCTCCAGCCCCATCGTGATCAGCGCCTTGGCGAGCGCGAGAAACAGCGTCACGCCGAGGCCCAGCTCGGCGATCTGCGCGGGCGTCAGGTGGCGCTGCAAGGCTGCGCGCGCATCGCCGGTCAGCAGTTCGGGATCGTGGATCAGCGCATCGGTGAATTTGAGCGCCGCCTTCTCGGCATCGGTGAGCTTCGCGCTTGCCTCGTAGCCGTCGGTGATGTCGTCCACCACCTCCTCGCCGAGGCCCTGCGCAACCGCTTTGTCGAAGCGGACATTGCGGCAGAACCCGCATTCCGTGACGCGCGCATTGCGCATCCGCGCGACCTCCTTGATCCGCGCCGAGAGCACGTCCGAGCCCCAGAAGCGGCCATAGAGCGCGAAGAAGCTCTCCGCGATGGCGGGCTGGTGCGCGAGCACCGAGCCGAAATGCGCCGGCTCTCCGGCAATGGCGGAGGATACGCGGGGGACGGTCGACATGAGGCCTCTCCTTTGCGGGCAGAATAACAGGGGGGTGCCGTTACGACTCCCTCGCCATTTTCACAGGCGGGCGCGGCAGCGGCGCGTGGCAGACTGCGCGAAACAGCGAGGGAGACAGGCAATGCCCGGGCAAGCGCAGCGCGTGATCGAGGATTTCTGGCGCATCCAGGACAGCGGCGACTACACGAAACTGGTCGACCTCTTCGCCGAGGACGCCTTCCTCGAAGACCCGATCTGGGGGCAATACCGGGGCCGAGATGCGATCATGGGGTTCATGACCACGATGGTGAAGGAGATGGGCGACCGGAAGGTCCACTTCACCGTCGACGAAATCTGCGGCGACGACCACGCGGTGTGGGCGCGCTGGACGATGCACATGGAAGGCCACGCCCCGCGCGGCGGGGTCGGGATCTACAAGGTCGAGGGTGGGAAACTCACCTATTACCGCGATTACATGGACCCGGCGGAGTAGGTCTGCCGCTCGTCATTGCGAGCGAAGCGAAGCAACCCATGGCCTGAGCTTGCGGCACGCTGTCGGTCCATGGGTTGCCGCGGCCTTCGGCCTCGCAATAACGAAGGTAGGCGTCACATCCGCCGGTAATCCGGGTGCCCGCTCTCGCGCAGATCGAGCATCGGCAGCGGGAAGGCGGCGTTGGGCGAGGCGTCGGGCTGGTCGGGCATCGCCATAGTCCAGTCCATGATGTAGCGGCGGCTGGCGATGCGCCATTCACCATCCCGCTTCTCGTAGGTGTCGAGATAGCGCCCGCCGTACATGTTGCCCTTGTACGGCTCGCTCTCGTCCTCCCGCCGGAAGCCGAGTGCCACGCCGTAGCATTCGCCCTCCGCCGTGGTCGGGCTGGTGAGCTTCACACTGAGCGGCGCGAGCATGTGCCAGCGGCGGCCGGTCGAACGCTCCACCGCCATCACCACCGGCACGAACTCGGCCGCGGTGCCGGTGAAAAAGCCGTAATCGATCGCCGCCTCGGGCCAGTAGCATCCCGCCTGCCCCTCATCGTCGAGCCAGTCCAATGTGCGCGAATAGCGCGCGATCAGATCGTTGATCGCCTGCCGGTCGAGCAGCTCCTGGAGCTTCGCTTCCACGTTCATGCGCGTTCCCCCCACCATGCCGGGATCGACAGGGGAAAGCGCTCCTGCGCGATCTTCATATTCTCGCTCGCATCGTCGGGCAGCGCCGGATCGGACGTGTGCGGCAGCCCCCCGCCCGCGCCCTCGACCGGGTCGATGTATTCGAGTGTGATCCCCGCCAGCACATCGGCGAAATCATGGCCCTCGTGGTGGTCGGACATCTGGTGGTGGTAGAAGGCCCACTTGTCCTTGAAGCTGAGCAGGCAATAATACGAAAGCGGCTCCTGCCCCTTCCAGTATTCGTAGCGGATCACGCCTTCCTCGGTGCCGAAGGTGTGGTGGACCATGTCGCGCATGATCGCCTCCCACTTGGCCTCCTTACCGGGCTGGATCTTGATATGGGCAAGCAGGCTGGCCATCAGGGTGTCTCCGTGGGTGCGAGGGTCAAGAGCAGGCGGTAAATCCCGAGCATGATCCCGCCTTGGTGGCGGAAGTCGTTGCCCGGCGCGTAGGCGAGGTCGGCGAAGGCGTCGCAGAGCTTCTCCCACGCGATCATCTGTTCGAGGCGCGAGATGTTCGATCCCGGGCACGAGCGCGGCCCCTGGCTGAAGGCGAGGTGGCGGGTGGCGGCCTTGCGGTCGAGCTTGAGGTCGAGCGGGTCCTCGAACTCGTCGGCATCGATATTCGCCGCGGCCCACCTCAAGTGAAGCATCGATCCGGCGGGCACCTCCACCCCTTGGAACACCTCGTCGCGCGCACAGATGCGGGTCGAGAGCCCCTGGGTGGGCGAGCGCAGCCGCATCCCCTCCTCGATGAAGGTGCGAGTGAGCGCGCGGTCGCCGCGCAACGTGCCGAACATCCCGGGGCGGTCGCACAGCAATTGCGCCTGTTCGGCGAGGGCATATTGCGTCGTCTCCAGCCCGCCGATCACCATGGCGTAGACCACGCCATTGATCTCGTCGTCGGTGAGCTTGCGGCCCAGCGGCGTATATTCGACCTGCGTGAGGAAGCTCACCATGTCGTCCTGCGGGCGGGCGCGCTTTTGGCGGGTCTGCTCGGCCACATATTCCTTCATCCCTGCGAGCAGCCGGAATTTCTCGGCGGACTGCTCGGGAGTGAGGATATTCTTGTGCGTCGTCCCGATCACATAGGACATGACCTGCGCATTGCCCCATTGTTCAAGCCGCGGGATGTCCTCCAGCGGGAAGCCGAGCACGCTCGCCATCACCCGCTGCGGCAGGGGACGCGCGAAATCGGCGACGAAATCGACCGGCTCGCCCCGCTTCGCCTTGGCGAGCAACCCGGCGATCAGGTCGTCGACGTGCCCCGCGATCATCCCCGCGTGCCGCGTGCAGCCCGGCCCGACCCACGGATCGGTCAGCTCCTTGCGATGCGCGCGCCACAACTTGGGATCGGGGCGCAGCGAGACGATGCTGGCGACCATCGCGTCGATATCGGGGATATGCGCCGGCATCTGCCCCGATTGCTGGATATGCGCCACCAGCAGTGAGAGCGTCGGCGGGAAGCGGTCCCAGTCCATCACCACGCGGCGCACGTCCTCGTATTTGGTGAGGACGAAGGCATCGGTGCCCGGGGTCAGCCCCTCGCCGGGGAGGCGCTGCACCGGGGCCTCCTTGTGGAGGATCGCATAGGCCGTATACCAGTGCTCCTGCGCGCCCGGAGCGAACAGGTCGACATCGGCCAGTGTGCGAGGGTGTCCCGCCTGCAATCCGCCTCTCCCAACGCGGGGCGCCTCGCCGCTTAGCGAATCCGCCAATTGCTGTCGGGGGGGTTGTCCCGCAGCCTCGACCTTACGGAAACGGGCGAAAATGCCAGTGCCGATAGGGGAGAGAGACCTGTGAGCCGCATCGAGAAGCTTCCCCCCGACCAGTGGGACGCGCGCCTTGTCGCCGCGATCCAGCCGGATAATCTGACCGATCTCGAGCAGGGCCTCACCCGCTACTTTGCGCATTGCCCGGAGCAGGCATTGGGCCTGATGGGCTTTGGCGGGGCCTTGAAGCGCAATCGCTCGCTGCCCGAACGGCTGGTGGAGCTGGTGCGCCTCAGGGTCGCCTTCTTCAACCAGTGCCGCTCCTGCATGGCGATCCGCTATTCGGATGCCGTCGCGGACGGGGTGACCGAGGGGCTGGTGTGCTCGCTCGAACGCCCGCAGGAGGCCGAGAACCTGAGCGCCGCCGAGAAAGCCGCGATCCGTTACGGCGAGCTGATGGCGACCGATCACCTCGCGATCGACGACACAGTCTATGCCGACCTGCGCCAGCATTTCACCGAAGCCCAGATCGTCGAGCTGGGCATGACGGTGGCCTTCTTCGTCGGCTTCGGACGGCTCGCGGCGACCTGGCACATGGTCGAGGAACTTCCCGAGGCCTTCAAGACCGCCGAAACCATCGCGCCGTGGGGCGCCGACAAGATCGAGGTGCGCTGATGAACAGCCAGCCCCAGATCAACCTGTTCGACCCCGCGCTCCAGCAGTGCCCCTACGAGGCCTACAAGCAGCTTCGCGACGAGGCGCCGGTCTATAACATCCCCGGCACGCAGATCTATGTCGTCAGCCGCTACGACCATGTGCGCGAGGTGCTGATGGACCCGCAGCGCTTCCCCTCCACCGCCCTGAGCGAGCTGATGCGCGCCTCGCCGGTCGACATGGAGCGCGGGCGCAAGGTCGCCGAGCGCTTCCGCGAGAAAGGCTGGCTCCCCGCGCCCACGCTCGCCGGGCGCGACGATCCCAATCACAAGCAGATGCGCGCGATGTTCAACGAGGCGTTCAAGCCTAGCCGCATCAAGGAAATCGACCCGCGCGTCGAAACCCTCGCATACGAGCTGATCGACGAGTTCGTGGATGATGGCCGCTGCGACTGGGTGCGCCAGTTCTGCGTCCCCCTGCCGCTCTTCATCATCGGCGAGCAGATGGGTGCCAAGCGCGAAGACATGTGGCGGATCAAGGGCTGGACCGATGCCTTCTTCCACCGCATTTCGCTGATGCTGCCCGAGGACAAGCACCTCGAAATGGTCGACCGCGAGATCGAGGCGCAGCACTATTTCCAGCCGATCTTCGAGAGGCTGCGCGAGGAGCCGGACGGCAGCCTCATCTCCGTGCTGGTCAACACCGTGATCGAAGGCTGGGGGCGGCCCTTGAACGACGAGGAACTCCACGCCGAGATGATGGCCGACACCTTCGTCGGCGGCTCGGAAACCACCACCAATGCGCTCGCGGCGGGGATGAAGCTGCTGATCGAGAACAAGGACGTGTGGGCCAAGCTCAAGGCCGATCCCGACAAGTATATGCGCAATTTCGTCGAGGAGGTGCTGCGGCTCGAGAGCCCGGTGCAGTCATTGATGCGCTTCACCCACGCGGATGTGGAGCTGGACGGTGTGACGATCCCCGCCGGATCGGTCGTCAATGTCCGCTACGGTGCGGCGAACCGCGACGAGCGGTTCTTCGAATGCCCCGAGAAGCTCGATCTCGACCGGCCCAAGGCGGGCGCGCACATGGCCTTCGGGTCGGGCACGCACCACTGCCTCGGCGCCCCGCTCGCCCGGCGCGAGCTGACATGGGGCTTTCAGGCGGTGGTCGACCGGTTCGAGGACATGGACTTCGCGGAAGGCGAGAACGATTTCAGCTACCACCCGCACTTCCTGCTGCGCTCGCTGAAGCAGCTCAACATCGTGTTCCAGCCGAGGAAGCGCTGATGGCCACCCTGCTCACCCCCGCCCCGACGCGGATCGACGTGCGCCCCCAGCCGATGCCGCGCCTATCGGACAAGCCCATCGACGGCAGCCGCTACTGGTCGCGCGATTTCATGCAAGCCGAGTGGGAGGGTATCTGGACCAAGGCCTGGCTGATCGGCGGCCTCGCGTCGCAGGTCGCCAAGCCGGGGGACTTCTTCACCTACGACATCGGCCGCGAAAGCATCCTCGTCACGCGGGGCGAGGACGGGCAGGTGCGCGCCTTCTACAACGTCTGCCCGCACCGCGGAAAACGCCTCGTCATGGAGGAGGAGGGCCAATCCAAGCGCCTCGCCTGCTCCTACCACGGCTGGCGTTTCACGCCCGGGGGCGAGCTCAACTTCGTCCCCTGCCCCGAGGATTTTGCCGGCGGCAATCCCTGCGGCAAGGTGCGGCTTGAGGAGGTGCGCTGTGAGGTCTTCGCGGGCTTCGTCTGGGTCAATCTCGATCCCCACGCCGCGCCGCTCGCCGAGCACCTTGGCCCCGTCGGCCCGCAGCTCGCACTCTACAAGATGGAGCAGATGCACCGCACCCACTGGGTGACGCTCGAGGGCGACTGGAACTGGAAGTGCGTGCAGGACAATTTCAACGAGTCCTACCACCTGCCCTTCGTCCACCCGCAGACCCGCTTCGTGATGGAGCAGAGCTACAAGGACTGCCAGTTCGATCTCTACGCGCCCCATGGCCATGCGCGGATGTTCATGCCGGGCTCGCGGCCCTCACGCTCGCTGAGGGGCCACACCGACACCGTGCTCGACATGATGCGCACCGAGCTCACCTATTGGGGCCTCGACCCCGAGGATTTCCGCGATGATCCCTTGCGCACGCGCGCGGCGCTCCAGCAGGCCAAGCGGGCAAAAGGCGCTGAGAAGGGTTACGACTTCAGCCACTTCCACGATGCCCAACTGACCGACCACTTCCACTACACGATCTTCCCCAACATCAGCTTCAGCCTCAAGCCCGACGGCTGCATCTGGCTGCGCGCCGACCCGCACCCCACCGATCCCGAGCGGTGCTATTTCGACATGTGGTATTTCACGTGGTTCCCCGAGGGCGTGGACCGCTACTACGCCTATTCGATGGGGCAGGAGGTCGACCGCACCGTCCCCGTCCCGCACCAGCGCGGGGTGGTCGGCGAGCTCTCCTGCGGCCCCGGCATCGACCAGGACGTGAGCATCTGGAGCGAGCAGCAACTCGGCCTCAGATCGCGCGGCTACAAGGGCGGGCACCTCGCCGGGCAGGAGGCGCGGGTGCGCTTCTTCCATGATACGATCGACAGGTGGGTGGGGGCTTAGGCGCTTTCCTCTTCGTCGTTGCGAGCGCAGCGACGCAACCCACGGCCCGCCCTCAGTGACATGCGCGAGGGCCATGTCGTGTTGGAACGGTCAGCCCATGGGTTGCCGCGTCGCCTTCGGCTCCTCGCAATGACGAATTAAAGGTTCGCCAGCGCCGCCGTCCGCCCGGCGATATAGCCGAAGGTCAGCGCCGGGCCGAGCGTCCCGCCCGCCCCCGCATAGATCCCGCCGGTCGGGCAGGCGATGGCATTGCCCGCGCCGAGCAAGCCGGGGATCGGCGCGCCGTCATGGCCGAGGATGCGCGCCTGCCCGTCGGTCCGCGGGCCTCCGTTGGTGCCGAGCAGCCCCGAGGCGATCTCCACTGCATAGAAGGGCGCCTCGCGGATCGCTCCCAAGGTCACGGCCGTGCCTTCCCGCGAGCGATCACCATAAAAATGGTCGTAGGCGCTGGTTCCGCGCCCGAAATCGGGATCTTGGCCTTCATCGGCATGGACATTGAAGCGCGCCACCGTCTCGGTCAGCGCCGCGCCGTCGATCCCGATCTGCTCCGCCAGCCCCTCCAGACTCTCCGAACGCTTCACCCACTCCGGCATCGGCTGCCCCGGCTGGCGCGTCCCCAGCGGATAGCGCGCGGCATATTGCGCGTCGAAGATCAGGTATGCGGGGAGGTTGAGGTAATCGTAGTTGGCCGGATCGAACTGGTGGAACACGCCCCCCAAGGCCGAATAATTCGCCGCCTCGTTGCAGAACCGCTTCCCGCTCCGGTTGACCATGATCGAATGCGGCACCGTGCGCTCGATCAGGATGATCTGCGCGCGCTGTTCGCCGCTGGCCCATGGCGCGTCGGGGGTCACCAAGGTGGGCGCCCACCATGCGCTCGTCATGTTGCCGAGCTTCGCGCCTGCCGCCATTGCCAGCTTGAGCCCGCCGCCGGTGCCGGTGGGCGGGCTCGCGGGCGCGGTGACGGGGCCGCGCAGGAAGGTCTGGCGCAATTCGGCGTCCCACTCGAACCCGCCGGTGGTGATGATGACCCCGCGCCTTGCGGAGAGCGCGAAGGGGGCGCCGTCACGCTCGCCCTCGATCCCGGTGACCCGCTCGCCGTCCTTCACCAGCCGCTTGGTATCCACCCCGAGCAGCGGCGCGACCCCCCGGTCGAGACACGCCTTCAAGAGCCGCGCCACCATCGCCTGACCGAAGCCGCATTGCCGCGCCGCCAGCCTCGCGCCCAGCACCTCCGGCGGCGGCATGGCGGTCGCGCCGCCCAAGGGCGTCTCGCGCAACATCAGCGGCTTGGGTTCCTCGATGGCGTAAATCTTCGCAGCCCAATCCCCCAGTTCGGGCAGATCGAACAGATCATGGTCGAGCGCGCGGCTGCCTTCGGGCTTCGCTCCCGGACGGTCGAGGTAATAGTCGGGATAGCCCGGCAGCACCGAGACGCTGAGCGCGCCGGCCTCTTCCAAAAAGGCCAGCGCCTCGGGCCCTCGGTCGACGAAGGCCTCCAAGGTCTCGTCCACCAGATCGCCGTGATCCAGACTGCGGAAATAGGCGAGCGCCTCCTCGCGGCTGTCGGCCATGCCCGCGGCGCGCATCCGCGGGTTGTCGGCGACCCAAATCACCCCGCCCGAGATCGCAGAGGTGCCGCCGATGCGCTCCCAGCGCTCGACCATCGCGACCTTCGCGCCCGCCTCGTGTGCCGCGAGCGCCGCCGCCATGCCGGCCGCGCCCGTTCCCAGAATGATGACGTCCACCTCTCCCATGGCGAAGGTTAGACGCCTCGGGGACGGCATCCGGCAACCCGTCATTTTGGCAAGGTGCGCGGCGGCCTGCGGCCCGCTACCCACACGGTCAAAGGAGACATTGCATGAAACTCGCAGGAAAAATCGCCGCGATCACCGGGGGCACGGCGGGGATGGGGCGCGGGATCGCGGAGGCCTTTCTGGCCGAGGGCGCCAAGGTCGCGCTGTTTGCGCGCAACCCCGAGAAGGGCGCGAAGGTGCTAGAGGAGCTCGGGGCGGGCGAGAACGCGATCTTCGTCGCGGGTGACGTGATGAACCAGTCCGACCTCGAAGGCTTTGTCGACCACACCGCCGCGCATTTCGGCACGCTCGACATCCTCGTCAACAACGCGGGCGGCGCGGGCGATTTGCAGCCGCTGGTCAACCTCTCCGACCACGCCTTCGACGAGGCGATGAAGTGGAACGTCTATTCGACCTTCTGGGCCACCCGCCGCGCGCTGCCGACCATGCTGGCAAAGGGCCATGGCCGGGTGATCAACATCTCCTCGATGGAGGGCAAGCACGGCAAGCCGGTGCTGACCGCCTACTCCGCCGCCAAGCACGCGGTGAATGGCATGACCAAGAGCCTCGCGCGCGAAGTCGGCGCGGCGGGCGTCACGGTCAACGCGATCTGCCCCGGCATCGTCATCACCGACATCATCAGGAACAACGGCCCCGCGACCGCGAAGGCGATGGGCCTCGAGTTCGAGGAGATGATCGAGATGTTCGCCTCCGAAGCGGCGATCAAGCGGCCCAACACCGTCGAGGAGGTCGCCGCGGTCGCGGTCCTTCTCGCAAGCGAAGCGGGCGGTGGGATCACCGGCCAGCAGATCAGCGTCGACGGCGGGACGGCGCAGTATTGAGCTAGAGCGGGTTCCGGGCTTGACCTGGGACCGCTCGAAACTTGGCGCCTGCCGATAGCGGTCCCGGGTCAAGCCCGGGACGACGAATCTTTTACCCCTGCAGCTTCGCCATCGCCGCCCCGACGGCTGCCGCAACATCATGCGCCTGCGGATTGCCGCGCATGATGAGGCCGCCATTGGGCTGGATGTTCGCGCCCGTGACATAGGCCTGATCGGTGCTCAGCCACAGGCAGGCGTGCGCCACGTCGTCGACCGTGTTGAGCCGTCCCATCGGATAGCGCGGCAGGAAGGCATCGGTGAGGCCCGGGACCTGGAAGCTCTCGTGCGTCATCGGGCTGTCGGTGAAGGCCGGCGAGACCGTGTTGGCCTTGATCCCGAGGTGCCCGTAGTCATTGGCGACGCACTCGATCAGCGCCTCGGAGCCGCGCTTGGTGCCGATATAGGCCGCGTGGTTGGTGATGATCGCCTTGGTGGTGGCCGAGGACAGCGAGATCAGCGAGCCGCCGGTCGGGGCCTGAGCGCTCATCACCCTGACAAAGGCCTGAAGGAAGTGGTGCACCCCCTTGAACTGGAGGTCGACAATCTGGTCGAGCTGTTCGTCGGTGATCTCCTCGAGGCTCGCGAGCAGCCCCCAGCCGGTGGTGTTGATCGCGATGTCGACGCGGCCAAAGGTGGCCGCCGCATGATCGGCCATCGCGTTCACCTCGGGCTTCTTTGCGATGTCGCACAGGGTGTAGGCGCCGCCGATCTCCGCCGCGAGCGCGGCGAGCGGCGCCTCCTTCCGCCCCGCGACCATCACCCGCGCGCCCTCGGCTGCGAACAGGCGCGCGATGGTCTGGCCCATGTTGCCCTCCGACGCCGCGCCCAGAATGACGGCGCTCTTGCCCTCGAGTTGTCCCATGATGTGTCTCCTCTCGTCCGGGGGAGTAACACGCCCCGCCCCGCCCTCACCCTTCCCAAAAGTGGGCATTGTCGCTTGGTGTCCTCGGGGCCGATAGCCACCGACGACAAGGGAGAGAGCACCATGTTTACCGGACCCCTCGAGGATCGCGTGGCGATCCACGAACTCAATGGCACCTATGCCGATGGCGTAGTGCGGATCGACAGCGACATCTGGGCGAGCGTCTGGGCCGAGGATGCTCATTGGGACCTGATGGGCCACCAGACCGAGGGCAAGGAGGCGATCGTGACCTTCTGGAACGGGGCCATGTCCGGGCTCGAGGCGGTGAGCTTCCACTGCGTCCCCTGCATGATCGAAGTCACCGGCGACACCGCGAGGGCGCGGGTGCAGACGCAGGAAATCCTGAAACCCAAGGACGGCAAGGCGCGCCATGTCGGCGGGCTCTATGAAGACGAGTTGCGCAAGGTCGATGGCCGCTGGCTGTTCACCTCACGCAAGTTCAAGATCATCGCCGAATTCGGCGTGGAGGGCTGATTACCATGGCAAAGATCCTGATCTCCGCGCAGATCGACCTCGACCCCGCGCAGCGCGACGAGGCCCTGCGCACCGCCCGCCCGCATATCGAGGCGGCGCTCGCGGAAAAGGGCTGCATCCACTACGACTGGAGCGCCTGTTCGATGAACCCCGCGCGGGTCAACGTGTTCGAGGAGTGGGAGAGCGAGGAGGCCCTCGCCGCCCACTTCCGCGACCCGGCCTACACCGGCATGCGCGACCATATCGGCCAATTCGGGATCACGGGCGCGGTCAGCCGGAAGTACCGGGTTGACGCGGAAGGGCCGGTCTACAATGCCGAGGGCAATGCAACCGAGGCCTTCGACTGATCCATTGCTCCTTGGCGCGATCCTCGCCGGCGGACAGGCGCGCCGCTTCGGCAGCGACAAGGCGCAGGCGATCTATGAAGGCGCGCGGCTGATCGACCGGGTGGCGGCCGCGCTGGCGGCGCAGTGCGAGGCGGTGGTGGTGTGCGGGCGCGAGGAGGCGGGGTTCGCCTGCATTCCCGACTGGCCCGAGGCAGGACTTGGACCGCTCGGCGGGCTGGCGGCGGCGCTGCGCCATGCGGGCGAGCGGGGCTTCGACGCGGTGCTGTCAGCGGGCGTGGACGTGCCCGACCTGCCCTTCGATCTCGCCGCGACGCTGGCGGGCGAGGGTGCGGCCATCGTCGAGAGCCAGCCGGTGGTGGGGCTCTGGCCGGTGGTAGCCGGGCCAGTGCTCGAGGCGTTTCTGGCAGAGGGCGGCAGGTCGCTCTACCGCTTCGCCGACCACGTGGGCGCGCGGCGGGTGGAGCTGTCCCAGGCGCTGATGAACGTCAATTTTCCCGAGGATCTCGGCCCACCCCGCTGCGACTAGGCGGCAAAGCCGCCAAGTCTCGCTCCCCTCCCGCT
>NZ_LSKQ01000177.1 GCF_001557115.1 Erythrobacter sp. CCH5-A1 | reverse complement strand
GGCGACCGGCTGAAGCTCAAGCTCGCCGAGGCCGGTGATGGTGGCGAAGAAGCCGAAGCTTTGCACCCCGGTGATGCGGGTGTCGAACACCTCGCCCACGCGGCCCGAGAGCCATGCGGCGACATAGCGGTCGATGGTGTCGCGTTCGGCCTCCATCGCGCGCCGCTCGGTCTGGCTGATCGCGTCGCTGACCTGTTGGAGGCTCGCGCGGTCGCGGTCCGACAGGCCGGAGGTGGCGGGGATCGACCCCGGCGGGGCGGGCTGTTCGAGCTTGTAGGCATCGACCAGCGCGCGGTGGACCAGAAGGTCCGAATAGCGGCGGATCGGCGAGGTGAAGTGGGCGTAGGAGCCGAGCGAAAGCCCGAAATGCCCGGCGTTGGCTGGGCCGTAATAGGCCTGCGTCTGGCTGCGCAGCACCGCCTCCATCACCAGCGCGCGCTCGGCTTCGTCCGAGATGTCCTTGAGCATGCGGTTGAACAGGCCGGGCGTCACCACCTGGCCCAGCGCGAGCTTCTTGCCCATCGTCGCGAGATAATCGCGCAGCGCGATCAGCTTCTCGCGGGAAGGTGGCTCGTGGATGCGGTAGACCACGGGGGCGGTCTTGGCCTCGAGCGCCTTGGCGGCGGCAACGTTGGCCGCGATCATGAAATCCTCGACCACGCGGTGGGCATCGAGCCTTTCGCGGATGGCGATCGAGGCGATGCGGCCTTGCTCGTCAAGGACCACGCGGCGCTCGGGCAGTTCGAGTTCGAGCGAATCGCGGGCATCGCGCGCGGCGGCGAGTGCGCGCCACGCGGCCCAGAGATTGGCGAGGTATTCGGGCGGGTTCCCCTCGTCCACCTGTGCCTGCGCATCCTCGTAGGCGATGTTGTGCGCGATCCGCACCAAAGCACGGGTGAAGCGGAAGCTCGACACCTTTCCGTCGGCGTTGATGTGCAGATGGCACGCCATCGCCGCGCGGTCCTCGCCCTCTTTCAGCGAGCAGACGTCGGCCGAGAGTACCTCGGGCAGCATCGGCACCACGCGGTCGGGGAAATAGACCGAATTGCCTCGCTTCCTCGCCTCGCGGTCGAGGGCGGAACCCGGGCGGACGTAGAACGAGACGTCGGCGATGGCGACCAGCGCATTGAACCCTCCCTGCCCGTCGGGCTCGGCCCAGATCGCATCGTCATGGTCGCGCGCGTCGGCAGGGTCGATCGCGACGATCGGCAGGTGCCGCAGGTCCTCGCGCGCCTTGTCGGAGAGCTTGAGCTTGGCGGCACGCGGGGCTTCTTCCAGCACCTCTTCGGGGAAGATGTGCGGGATGCCGTGCTTGGCGATGGCGATGAGGCTGAAGCTCTTCGGCGCGAGCGGATCACCCACCACCTCGATCACCTTCACGCCTGCGCGCTCGGAGCGGCCGACACGTTCGGCGATCACCAGCTGGCCTTGCTCGGCGCTGCCCAGATCGGAGATGGGCGCGGACTGGCGCACGCGCTTGTCGACCGGCGCGAGCCACGCCTTGCCCGTGCGGTCGATCTCGACGACGCCCATCAGCCCCTCGGTGCGGGCGGGGAGCTTCTTCATCGGATGCGCGATCCACGAGCCGCTTGTGGTTTCCTCGGTGCGGGCGAGGATGCGGTCGCCGCGCTTGAGGGCAGGCGGACGCTTGGCCCCGCGCATCTTGGGTTCCCGCACCACGAGGCGCGGCGGCTTGCCGGGGGCCTCGGGATCCCAATTGTCAGGCTCGGCGATCAGTTCGCCGTCATCGACATCGACGATCCTGAGCGTCGTCACCTTGGGCACCCCGCCCATGCGGTGGAAGGCGCTCTTCGAGCCGTCGATCAGCCCTTCCTCGGCCATGTCCTTGAGCAGGGCCTTCAGCTTGATCTTCTCCTGCCCCTTGAGGCCGAAGGCCTTGGCGATCTCGCGCTTGCCCGCGGGAATGTCGGAGGACTGGATGAAGTCGAGCACCTGTTGGGCGCTCGGCATCCCTTGGGGGAGCTTGGGAGGTTTGGGCATAGGAACCCCCTACCCGTTCGCCCTGAGCTTGTCGAAGGGCTGCTCTTCACTTTTTGTTTGAGCCCAAGAAGAAGGACGGTGCTTCGACAAGCTCAGAACGAACGGGTTTTGGTGTTACTCCTTCGCCACAGGCTCGAACGCCCCGCCGGGGACTCCGCTTGAGACGGGGGAGCAATAGGCGCCCGCACATGCTGCGACGCCAAAAATCCAGTCGTCACCTCGCACGCCTTCGAGCCTGTATTGCGTTTTCGTGCGCCATTGAACCGGGGTGCCGTCCTCCTCGAAGTCATGGCCGCCCTGAATGACCACGACCTTTTCGGCGACATCGGGCCAATGCGGGGCATCGGTCGCGCGCCTGAAGACGCGATATGCTTCGCCGCCACGTGCTTCCTCCCACGCCAATTCGGTATAGGTCTTCACCGCCGCATCGACCGTCACCTTGGGAGGCATCGGCGCACGGGCGAGTGCGTCCAAGGCGCGCACGTTGAGCTTCGTCACCCCGGCGAGATAGGCGAAGTCCATCTCCTCGATGGTGTCGCCGTAGAACACGCCGTTTTCGGTGCGCAGGTCCTGGTGCTGGTGGTCGTAATCCTCGACGCCGACGGAAAAGCGGATCGCGGGGTAGCCCTTCTGGAGGAACGGCACCTGATCCCCGCCCCGCCCCATGCGGTCGGTGCGCCAGATCTGGCGGACTTGCAGGCCGTCCGGGTGCTTGACCGCGAGGTCCGCCACCCAGCGCGAGAGGTTGCGCGAGGGCGTGTCGTTCTCGCCGCCGAAGCGCGTCTGCGCCGCGCGCAGCCGGTCGGTGAGGTCGGCGCGCGGGCCTTCGGAGAAGACGCGCACCACCTTGGGCTCGCAATAGCCGTCGCTGCCGCAGGAATTGCCGACGATGTCGTTGTTGAGCACGGCCTTCACCGTGAACCCCTGCGCCTCGGCCCAGTTCGCCAGAATCTGGCCGCCGTGGAGCCCCTGCTCCTCGCCCGAGAGCAGCGCGTAGATGATGGTCGTGGGGTATTTCTGCCCGGTGAGCACCCGCGCCGCCTCGATCACCAGCGCGGTGCCGGAGCCGTCGTCATTGGCGCCGGGGGCGTCGGAGGTCGCGTCCATCACGTCGGTGACCCGGCTGTCGATGTGGCCCTGCACGATCACGACCTCGTTCGGCCGCTCGCTGCCGCGCTGGATAGCGACCGCGTTGCGCACCAGCGTCGGTGTCGGCACGCGCGGGCCGGTGACGGTGTCGCCCACGGGCAGCACCTCTAGGCACCCCCCGCACTTCGCGCCGATGCGGCGGAATTCCTCCAGCCCCCAGTCGACCACCGCGCCGATCCCGCGTTTGGGATCGGTCTGCGTGGAGAGGGTGTGGCGCGTGCCGAAGCTGACGAGCTTTTCCACGTCCTTCTCCAGCCTTTCGGCGGAGACCTGGTCGGCGGGGTGGGGTTCGGCGGCGAGCGGGGCGGCCACGAGGGCAGCGAGCAGGAAAGCGCGTTTCAACATGCGCCCTGTCTGCCCGCCCGCCCCGCGCTAGGCAAGCCTAGTAGGCCCGCGCCACCAGAATGCGTTCCACGGCGGGGGCGCCAGTGAAGATGCAGGCACCGCTCGCAGGCGCCGCGCCGCGCGGCACGTTGCGGATAGTGAGCTTCACCGCCTTCAATTTCTCGACCACGGCGTCGAGCGCCGCGCCGGTCGGCTTGGACCACTCGACTTCGACCCAGCCGGGATATTTCCCGCCGTTGTCGAAATGGTCGACGACCGCCTGCCACTCGGTCACGCCGCGCGTGATGTTGGCATCGCGCCGCGCGCGGGCTTCCTCGTAGAGGCCCCGCTGGATGGCTTCGAGCACCGCGCCCGCTTCGGCCACGAAATCGCCGTGGGCGGGATAGATGAAGGCGGGCTTGCCGTTGGCCTCGTTCCAGAGCTGGTCGCGGCGCAGGACGGCGATCTTGCCCTCGGCCATGTCGCGCGGGCCGACCTCGATGATGATGGGCGCGCCCTTGCGCACCCAGTCCCAGCGCTTGGCCGCCGCTTTGCCGGGCTTGGTATCGAGCAGCACGCGCACGCGTTCGCCGAGCGCCGACTGCGCGGCAAGCGCGGCGCGCACGCCTTCGCAATAGGCGATCAGCTCGGCATCCTCGGGAGCCTCGCGCAGCATCGGGATGATGACGATCTGCTGCGGCGCAATCGCGGGCGGCACGCGCAGCCCATCATCATCGCCGTGGGTCATGATCACGCCGCCGATGAGGCGCGTGGAGACACCCCAGCTGGTGGTGTGGCAGAACTGCTGGGTGCCCTCGCGGTCCTGGAACTGGATGCCGGCCGCATGGGCGAAGTTGGTGCCGAGATAGTGCGAGGTGCCCGCCTGAAGCGCCTTGCCGTCCTGCATCATCGCCTCGATCGACCACGTCTCCACCGCGCCGGGGAAACGCTCGTTCTCGGGCTTTTCGCCCGCGATCACGGGGAGGGCGAGATCATCCTCGGCGCAGGCGCGGTACATCTCGAGCGCGCGGTGCGTTTCGGTGAGCGCATCCTCGCGCGTTTCGTGTGCGGTGTGGCCCTCCTGCCAGAGGAATTCGCTGGTGCGCAGGAACATCCGCGTGCGCATTTCCCAGCGCACGACGTTCGCCCACTGGTTGGTGAGCAGCGGCAGATCGCGCCACGATTGCACCCAGCGCGCCATCGCATCGCCGATAATCGTCTCCGAAGTCGGGCGCACCACCAGCGGCTCCTCGAGCTTCGCCTCGGGATCGGGGATCAGCCCGCCCTTGCCGTCCGAAATCAGGCGGTGGTGGGTGACGACCGCCATCTCCTTGGCGAAGCCTTCGACATGCTCGGCCTCGCGGGTGAAGTTGGCGAGCGGGATGAACAGCGGAAAGTAGCAGTTCTGCACCCCTGCCGCCTTGATCCGGTCGTCCATCAACCGCTGGATGCGTTCCCAGATGCCGTAGCCCCAGGGCTTGATCACCATGCAGCCGCGCACCCCCGATTCCTCGGCGAGGTCGGCGGCGGAGATCACCTCCTGATACCACTTGGCGAAGTCGTCTGCGCGCTTGACGGTGAGCGCGTGGCGGATCTGGGACACGGGTCTTGGCTTCCTGCTTGAACGGGCGCGGCTGTTACCGCTGGCGGGGCGCCCTTCGGGCTATTTGCTTAAGTCGTCCAGCTTCTTTTGCATCGCTGCCATCTGTTCGCGCAGCGCCGCGATCTCTCCCGAGGTATCGGCGGCGGGCTTGGCGGCCGGCTTGTCCTTGGGCTTGCCGAGGCCCGGCATGAAGGCATCGGCCGCCGCGCGCATCATCGCCATGTTGGTTTCGTGGATCGCGGCAAAGGGCGTCGCGCTGATGCCCTTTTCGAAGGCCTCGCGGATCTTCGCCTGGTTCTCGCGGAAATTGGCCATGCTGGCTTCGAGGTAGGAGGGCATCAGCGCCTGCATCGAATTGCCGTACATGCCGATCAGTTGCCGCAGGAAGCTCACCGGGAGCATCTGCTGCCCGCCATTGGCTTCCTCGTCCATGATGATCTGGGTGAGGATCGAGTGGGTGATGTCGTCCCCGGTCTTGGCGTCGAGCACCTGGAACTCGACATTCTCGCGCACCATCTTCGCAAGATCCTCAAGCGTGATGTAGCTCGACGAAGCGGTGTTGTAGAGGCGCCGGTTGGCGTATTTCTTGATGATGATGGCATCGCCCGCTTCGCCGGATGCCGCCGCTTTTGTCCTGACCATTGTTGCGTGACCCCAATTATCCTATCATTCGATAGGGCAGCCTTAGCATTCGCACAAGCTGCAGTGCAACACAATGTATGTGCAGCTGCTAAGGCCGTCTTAACCGCGAACCGATCACGGTCAGCAATTCGTAAGCCGACAGAGCGCTTTGCTGCGCAGCATCGGCGATATTCCAGGGCACCTCCAGCCAGTCGCCCGCGCCCAGATCGGACGCGGCGGCAAGATCGACCACGACCATGTCCATCGAGACCTTGCCGAGGATCGGCAGCGCGCGGCCATGGTGATGCAGCGCGTTGCCGGGGCCTCGCGCGCGCAGGAAGCCGTCGGCGTAGCCGATCGAGACGGTGCCCACCCGCATGTGGGTGCCGGCGATGAAGGTGGCATTATAGCCCACCCCCTCGCCCGGCGCGATCTGGCGGGTCTGGAGGATCTGCGCCTCGACCCGCGCGACAGGGCGGATGTGGTCCGCCAATTCATCGCGCGGCACGCCGCCGTAAAGCGCGAGGCCGGGGCGGGTGAGGTCGAAAGTGAAACTTTCGCCAAGTCCGATCCCGGCGCTGTTGGCAAGGCTGAGGCGCCGGTGCTTGATGGTCTCTGCCGCCTCGCCGAGCAGTTCGGCCTGCATCCGGTTCATCGCCGTGCGCTCGTCGGCGCTGGCGAGGTGGCTCATAAGAATGTCAATATCGAGCGCCGCGATGGCGGGATCGGCTATTTCGCCGAGCGCGATGCCGAGGCGGTTGATGCCGGTATCGACCATCAGGTGACACCGGCCGCCCCCGGTCGCGGTCCACAGCCGCGCCTGATCGAGCGAATTGATCACCGGCACTGCGCCAGTGGACCGGGCATAGGCACAATCGGCCTCGGTCAGCACGCCATGGAGCACCGCGATCTGATCGCCCGGCACGTGGGCGATGACGCCTGCCACCTCGCTCCAATGGGCGACGAAGAAGTTGCGGCAGCCTGCATCGCGCAGCACAGGCACGCAGGTATCGACGCCGAGGCCATAGGCATCGGCCTTCACCGCCGCGCCCGCCTGCCCCGCGCCCGACAGCGCATCGAGCGCGCGCCAATTGGCGGCGAGCGCGGCGGTATCGACCGTCAGCCGCAAGGTCGGCGGCGGCGGAGCGGCGGGCTCAGTCATCGGCAAAGTCTTTGGGCGGCCCGTCCGGCAGGCCCCACCACGCCACCACCACCCCGAAGGCGACCACCGCCCAGGTGTACCACAGCCCCGCATAGACATCGCCGGTGGTAGCCACAATGTAGGTCGCGATCAGTGGCAGGAAGCCGCCGAGATAGCCTGCGCCGATATGGTAGGGGATCGACATCGAGGAGTAGCGGATCTGCGGCGGGAACATCTCGGAGAGCAGCGCCGCGACCGAGCCGTAAGTCAGCGCCGACAGCAGCCCCAGCGCCAGCAGCAGCGCCACGATCCCGGCGATGTTGACGAAAGGCGGTACCTGCTTGGCAAAGCTGTAGCCGCGCGCTTCGAGATAGGTCTGCACTGCCGCCTTCCGCTCCGCCGCCTCCGTCGCGGCCAGATCGAGCCTCTCGTTGCCGACCGTGATCGCAAGCGCTTCGCCGGCAGTGACGGTATAGGGCACGCCGAGCGTGGTCAGGTCTTGCAGTAGCCGGCCGCAATCGGTCGCCTGCTTCTGCGCGAAGGCATCGAATTCGCACTGCGTGCCCATCACCGCCACCGGCGCGGTCCGGGCGGCCTGCTGCAGCCCCGGATTGGCGAGCGCGCCGAGGCCCCAGAAGATCGGGAACAGCAGCGCGAGGCTGGCGAGTGCGCCGATGATGATCGGCTTCTTGCGCCCCACCCGGTCCGACCAGCGCCCGACGATGACATAGAAACCCATCGACAACAGCCCCGAGACCAGCAGGACGAGGTTCACCACCTGGTCGTCCATCCGCATCGGCCCCTTGAGGAACGACATCCCCGAGAAGAAGGCAGTGTACCAGATCGTCGTCAGTACCCCGGTGATCCCGAACAGCGCGACGAAGATGCGCTTCTTGTTGCCGGGATAGGTGAAGCTTTCGACGAAGGGGTTGCCGGCCATCTCGCCCGCCTCCTTCATCGCCTGGAACACCGGGCTTTCGGAGAGCTTCAAGCGCATCCACAGGGAGATGCCGAGCAGCGCGAGCGAGAGCAGGAAGGGCACGCGCCAGCCCCACGCCTTGAACGCATCGGCCGGGATCAGCAGCTGACAGCCGAGCACCACGATGATGCTGAGAACGAAGCCGCCGACCACGCTCGCCTGGATGAAGCTGGTGTAGAAGCCGCGCTTTTCGGGCGGGGCATGCTCGGCGACATAGACCGCCGCGCCGCCATATTCGCCGCCCAGCGCAAGGCCCTGGAGGATGCGCAGGAACAGCACGATGAGGGGTGCGGCAAGGCCGATCGAATCCGCGGTCGGCACGAGGCCCACGCCTGCGGTGGCGATGCCCATCAGGGTCACCGTGACGAGGAAGGTGTATTTGCGCCCCAGCCTGTCGCCGAGAAAGCCGAACAGGATCGCGCCAAGCGGGCGGAAGCCGAAGCCCACCGCGAAACCGGCCCACACCAGCAGCACTTCGAGCGTGGCGTTGTCGGAAGGGAAGAAGGCCGCGCCGATCAGCCCGGCGAGCGTGCCGTAGATGAAGAAATCGTACCACTCGAAGATGGTGCCCGCCGATGATGCACCGATCACCAGGCGGATTTCGCTCTCGCTCGGCTCGCGTTGGCGGAGCGCCTGCGCCTCTCCCATTGTGTCCCGATCCCCTGTTGTCGCCATGCGGCTGCGATCTCTCTGGCACCCGTCCCTAGCGAGTGCCGGGCCCTTGCGAAAGCGCCGTACGCGCCGCCGTCCACGGCAATAGCAGCGCGCCGTGGCGGCCCGGATGATCGCGGGCTGGCACCAGCGCGTCGATCCCCGGCCAGTCGGGCAGCGCCCCCTCGCCCGCGAGCCAGGCCTCGAGGCCGGCGGCGACTGCCTCGATGCCCTCTGCCCCGCGGCCTGCAGCGCCCTGCGCGAGCAGTGCTGCCGAGGCTTGCCCGATTGCGCAGGCGCTCACCTGCATCCCGATCCGGGCGATGCGCCCTGCCTCATCCAGCGCCAGCCCGAGCGCAATCACGCTCCCGCAGCTGCGCGAGCGCGCTTCGGCGGTCAACGGGAAGTCGCTGGTCAAGGGAAAGCCCGCCAGCCCCGTCGCGAGCGCGAGCAATTGCGGCGAATACAGCTTGGTCGAGGCGCGCGTCGCCACTAGGCGCTCACTTCCTGAACCGGGCCGCCGCGGCCGCCCGCGCCTCCTCTTCGCCGCGCAGCCGCTCTCGTCGCACCGCGATGGCGGGAATCAGCTGGCGCGAAAAGGCATCGGCCGCGGCATAGGTGCGCGCGGTGGTGATCCATTCGGGCCGGCCCTTGTAGCCCCAACTGTCGTCGAAACCGGTCACCAGCATGGCAAAGGCGAACACCGCGATGAGCGCGCCCTTGACCGCACCGAAGCCGAAGCCGAGCACCCGGTCGATCGGCCCCAGGATCGCGCCGTCGGATGCGCCGCTGGCATTGCCGATGATGACCTTCATCGCGGCGTAGGGGATAAGCAGCAGCAGCGTGAATGCGAACAGCGAGACGGCCGGTTCGGCGCGGTAGAAGTTCCTGAGACCTTCGGTCAGTGTCGGGTGCATGAAATGGAGCGCGAGCGCGGCCATGATCCACGAGGCAAGGCTCAGCACTTCCTGCACCAGCCCGCGCACGAAGCCGCCGATTGCGGCAATCGTCACGATGATGGCGATGATGATGTCAAGGACGGCCATGATCGGCGAGGATTATGCGTTGCCCATCACCTGGTCAACGACGTTCGCAAGTGCAGCAAGGCCGCGGTAATCCGCGCCGCGCTCGCCGCTCGCTGCGCCCGCAGGGCCGTAGAGCCGCGCAAAGCCGAGCTTGGCCGCCTCGCGCAGGCGCAACGGAGCATGGGCGACGGGGCGGATCTCGCCCGCCAGGCTGACCTCGCCGAACCACGCGCTCTTGTCGGGCAAGGGCCGGTCGGCGAGCGCCGAGACCAGCGCGGCGGCCACCGCGAGGTCGGCGGCGGGGTCGGTCAAACGGTAGCCCCCGGCGATGTTGAGATAGACCTCGGCCGAGGAGAAATTGAGCCCGCAGCGCGATTCCAGCACGGCGAGCAGCATCGCCAGCCGCCCGCTGTCCCACCCCACCACCGCCCGGCGCGGGGTCGCGCCCGATTGCAGGCGCACGATCAGCGCCTGGATCTCGACCAGCACCGGGCGCGTGCCTTCAAGCGCCGGGAACACCGCAGAGCCCGCCAGCGGCGTCTCGCGGCCCGAGAGGAACAGCAGCGAGGGGTTGGCGACTTCCTCCAGGCCTTCGGTGGCCATGGCGAAGACCCCGATCTCGTCCACCGCGCCGAAGCGGTTCTTCAATGCGCGCAGGATGCGGTACTGGTGCGAGCGTTCGCCCTCGAAGCTCATCACCACATCGACCATGTGCTCGAGCACGCGGGGGCCCGCGATCGTGCCGTCCTTGGTGACATGGCCGACGAGGACCAGCGCGCAGCCCGATTCCTTGGCGTAGCGGATCAGTTCGAGCGCGCAGCCGCGAACCTGCGAGACGGTGCCGGGCGCGCCCTCGATGGTGTCGGAATGCATGGTCTGGATCGAATCGATCACCAGCAGCGCGGGCGGCTCGCCCTGCCCGAGCGTCGTCAGGATATCGCGCACCGAGGTTTCGGACGCGAGCCGGATCGGTGCGTCGGCGACGCCCATGCGCGAGGCACGCAAACGCACCTGACCGGCGGCTTCCTCTCCGCTCACGTAAACGACATCATTGCCGCCCCGCGCGATGGTGGCGGCGCATTGCAGCAGCAGGGTCGATTTGCCGATCCCCGGATCGCCGCCCAGCAGCACCGCCGAGCCCGGCACCAGCCCGCCGCCGAGCGCGCGGTCGAACTCGGCGAGGCCCGTGGACTTCCTCACCGGCAGCTTCGTCGGCGCGTTCAGCGGCTCGAACGCCACCGCCCGCCCGCCGCTCGACAAGTCGTGCTTCTGCGAGAAGACCGTCGCGGGCACATCCTCGATAAGCGTGTTCCACTGCCCGCAATCGGCACATTGCCCCTGCCAGCGGTGCGAGACGCTCCCGCATTCCTGACACACGTAGCGACGTTTGGTTTTTGCCATATGTCATGCCCCATATCGAGAACAGATGACGAACGCAATTGCAATGCGCCTGTCCGGCACGCTAGACAGCGGCGATGCGGCAGAAGGAACTGCGCCTTGCTCTGGTCTGCTATGGCGGGGTCAGCCTTGCGGTCTACATGCACGGGATCACCAAGGAGGTGTGGCACCTCGCCCGGGCGAGCCGTGCGTTCCATCATCCCGGCGGAATGGCGCTCGACGGGGTGGCCGCGGCCTATCGCGATTTCCTGACGACCATCGAGCGCGAGCATGGGCTCCAGATCCGCGTGCTGCCCGACATTCTCACGGGCGCGAGCGCGGGCGGGATCAACGCCGTGTTCCTCGCGCAGGCGATCCACGCCGGGCACAGTCTCGAGCCGCTCACCGACTTGTGGCTCGCCAATGCCGATGTCAGCGAGCTGACCGATCCCGATGCCGAGCCGATGTGGCGCTATGCCAAATTCTGGGCGCAGCCGATCGCCGAATGGTTCCTGTCGCGCCCCGGCAACGCGGTGAGCGCCACCGTCTCCCCCGAAACCCGCGCCGAGGTACGCGCCAAGGTATCGAAGCTGGTGCGCGGGCGCTGGTTCAGCCCGCCGTTTTCGGGCGCGCGCTTTTCGGCGATGCTGTTCGAGGCCTTCATCAAGATGGCCGAGGAAGGCGACGGCATTCCGCTGCTGCCGGCCGGCTACCCGATCGACCTTGCGGTGACCGTCACCGATTTTCGCGGACATCCCGAAACGCTGCGGCTGAACTCGCCCGCGCAGGTCGAGGAGACCGAGCACCGCCTGCCGATCAATTTCCGCGCCCAGGTCGGCGACGGCGTTGGCGGTAACGAGTGCGCCCCGCTGGCCGATCCGCTTGAACTGGTGCTCGCAGCGCGCGCGACCGCGAGCTTTCCCGGCGCCTTCCCGCCGCTCACCCTTGCCGAGATCGACGCGCTGGCGGCAGCCGAGGGGCACGCCTGGAGCGGGCGCGCCGCCTTTCTCCAGCGGGTTATGCCCACCCATGTCGCGCGCGGCACGGTCGGCGAGGTGGCGCTGATCGACGGGGCGGTGCTGGTCAACGCGCCCTTCGGCGCAGCGCTCTCGGCGCTCTATGGCCGCCCCGCCCAACGCGAGGTCGACCGGCGCTTCGTCTATCTCGACCCCCGGCCCGAAGGTGCCGCGCCGACCCCGGCGATGCGCGCGCGCGACATCGGCTTCTTCGGGGCGATCTTCGGCTCGCTCTCGACCATCCCGCGCGAACAGCCGATCCGCGACGATCTGGAGCGCATCGAACAGCAATCGCGCGATGCGGCGCGGCTGAAGCGGATCGTGATGGACCTGCAGGGCGATATCGACCGCGCGGTGGAAAAGCTGTTCGGCTACACCTTCCTGCTCGACCGCCCCACGCCCAAGCGCCTTGCGGCCTGGCGGGCCAAGGCGCAGCAGGCGGCGGCCGAGCGGGCGGGCTATGCCTTCGGGGCCTATGCGCTGGTGAAGTTCGACGGCATTCTCGACCAGCTCGCGCGGTTGACGCTCAAGGCGGCGGGGCAGCCGCTGGGCGATCCCCTGCCGCTGGTGGCTGCGCTGCGGGCCGAGCTCGAGGGGCGCGGGCTGGGGATGCTGACCGACGCGGGCGGCGGCGCGACACAGGCCGCGATCGCCTTCTTCCGCGCGCACGACACCGGCTTCCGCATGCGCCGGTTGCAACTGCTCTCGCGCAAGCTGGCGCGCGATTGGCAGCTGGGTAGCGAGGTTGCCGAAGATGCGCTCGACCGGGCGCGCGACCGGCTCTACGAGATCCTCGCGCTCTACACCCAGACCGATGCCGATGTGCTCCACGCAGCCCATTTCCGCGATCTGGCAGCGCGCGGCGTCGCGCAGCCGGGCGCGGTGCTCGATTTCCTCGCCACCCAGCGCCTGCTGCCCGCCACGGACCTGCGCGCCGAGGAAATGCTGATCGACGCGCTGGAGGACATGCCCAAGGAGCTGAAGCGGCGGATGCTGCTGACCTATCTCGGCTTTCCCTTCTACGATGTCGCCACCCTGCCCCTGTCGCGGCGCGAGGGGCTCGACGAGTTCAACCCGGTCAAGATCGACCGCATCTCGCCCGACGATGCGCTCTCGATCCGCGAAGGCGGGACGGCGGCGACCTTGCGGGGCATCGAATTCTACAATTTCGGCGCCTTCTTCAGCCGCGACTATCGCGAGAACGATTACCTGTGGGGGCGCCTGCACGGGGCGGAGCGGATGATCGACCTTGTGGCTTCCACCGTCAGCGGCGGTGTCTCGGCGCAGACCCTGCGCGAAGGCAAGCGCGCGGCGTTTCTGGCGGTGCTGGATGAGGAGGAAATCGCCGGACGCTGCCAGCGCGGACTTATCGAACAGATCAGAGCCGAGGTGCGCGAGAAGCTGGGTTAGGCCCCGGATCAGGCGACCCGCGCGAAGAACAGCAGCATCACGAGGCGCGAATCCTCCGCCGTCTTCCCGAAGCCCGGCGCGGCATTGTGAAACTGCCAGGGCGAGAACAGTAGCAGCCGGTTGAAGCGCGCGGGGATGCGCAGGGTGCGCTCCCACTTCGCGGGGAGCGTGGTGTCCTTGTTGACCACGTCCTCGACCAGCGCGTTGATATCGCCGTAGCCGCTCGCGGCGATCCGGGCCGGGTCCTGCGGCACGGCTTCGAGGCCGGTGCGCTTGTGGCGGAAGAAATCGGTGCCACCGGCTTCGGGCCTGGCGCAATCCTCGGGCCGCGAGAGGTAGAGGATGCCCGAATAGGCCGCCGGGTCGATATGCACCCCACTCCTCCCCTTGGCGCCCTTGCTTGTGAGGCGACAATGCCCGTGCTGTGTTCCCGGCGCCGGGCCGAGCTTCACCCCCAGCAGCCGCGAGACCGCCGCATCGACCGCACCCGTGTCCAGCGGCGTGGAGGAATTGAGCCCCGGGAAATTCCCGTGCTGCTTGGCCGGATCATATTCCAGCGCCAAAGCCGCGCGCCGCGCGGCCCAGGGGTCCTTGAGGAAATCGTCGACGATAAGGAGCGAGGGAAGCACCGCCTCCTCAGTCGCCGAAGGCGTCTTTCAGCTTGGCAAAGAAGCTGCGGCTTTCGGGGCATTCGTCGCCTGTCTCGGTCGCCTTGAATTCCTCGAGGATTTCCTTCTGGCGGCGCGAGAGCTTGGTGGGGGTCTCGACCACGATCTCGACCACCATGTCGCCCCGCCCGCGGCCTTGCAGCACCGGCATCCCTGCGCCGCGGATGCGCAGCTGCTTGCCGGACTGGATGCCCGCCGGAATGTCGAGCCGGTTGGTCGAGCCGTCGAGATCGGGAATCTCGACGCAGCCACCGAGTGCTGCCGTGGTGAAGCTGACCGGCACGCGGGTGGCGAGCGTCGTGCCCTCGCGCTCGAACACCGAATGCGGCTTCACGTGGAGGAAGATGTAAAGATCGCCCGGCGGCGCGCCGCGCTGGCCGGCCTCGCCCTTGCCCGAGAGGCGGATGCGGGTTCCTGTGTCGACGCCCGCGGGGATATCGACCTTGAGGGTCTGCGGCTTGTCGATCCGGCCTTCGCCGCGGCACACGCGGCACGGGTTCTCGATCACCGTGCCGCGGCCGTTGCAGGTGGGGCACGGACGCTCGATCACGAACAGGCCCTGCTTGGCGCGCACGCTCCCCATGCCGTGACACAGGTTGCACTGACGCTCGGAGGTGCCGGGCGTCGCCCCGCTGCCGTCGCAGGTGTCGCAGGATTGGGAGACCTCGATCTCGATCTCGGTCGACTTGCCGGTGAAGGCCTCCTCGAGGCTGACCTGCATGTCGTAGCGCAGGTCCGCTCCGCGACGGGTCTGCTGGCGCTGGGCGCCACCCCCGCCGAAGGCGCTGCCGAAGATCGTTTCGAAGATATCGCCGATATCGGCAAACCCGTCGGCGCCGCGCCCCCCGAAGGGCCCGCCACCACCGCCGCCGTTCATGCCTTGCGTGAAGGCCTCGTGGCCATAGCGATCATAGGCCGCGCGCTTCTGCGGGTCCTTGAGGCAGTCATAGGCCTCGCTGATCGCTTTGAACTTGGCTTCCGCCGAAGCGTCGCCCGGATTGCGGTCCGGGTGGAACTTCATGGCGAGCTTGCGGTAGGCGCTTTTCAACGTCGCCCCGTCGCAATCGCGGGCGACTTCGAGCGTGGCGTAGTAATCGAGCTGGGCGCTGGACATGTGCGTGACCTATTCCCCGTCACCACCGGCCGCCGCCGCACCGGATGCGTGATCCGGCAGCAGCGGCAAGCCAGCGGGTTGCATCGGGGCCTTAGCCCTTCTTGTCTTCGTCGACCTCGGAGAACTCGGCGTCGACCACGTCTTCGGCCGGAGCTTCTTCAGAGGCAGCAGCCTCGCCCTCGGGGCCGGCGGCCTGCTGGGCTTCATAGATCTGCTGGCCCATCTTCATCGCCGCCTGGGTCAGCGCCTGCGCCCTGGCGTTGATGTCATCGGCATCGCCGCCTTCGAGCGCGGTCTTCACGGCAGCGATCGCCGCTTCGACATCGCTCTTGGTGCCGGCGTCGATCTTGTCGCCGTGTTCCTCGAGCTGCTTTTCGGTCGCGTGGACGAGGCTGTCGGCCTGGTTGCGCGCTTCGGCGGCGGCCCGGCGCTTCTTGTCCTCTTCGGCGAACTTCTCGGCGTCCTTGACCATCTGGTCGATGTCGGCATCGCTGAGCCCGCCCGAAGCCTGGATCTTGATCGTCTGTTCCTTGCCGGTGCCCTTGTCGCGCGCCGAGACCGAGACGATGCCGTTGGCGTCGATATCGAAGGTCACCTCGATCTGCGGCACGCCGCGGGGCGCGGGGGGAATGCCGATCAGGTCGAAATTGCCGAGCAGCTTGTTGTCCGCCGCCATCTCGCGCTCGCCCTGATAGACCTTGATCGTCACCGCGTTCTGGTTGTCCTCGGCGGTCGAGTAGGTCTGGGTCTTCTTGGTCGGGATGGTGGTGTTGCGGTCGATCATGCGGGTGAACACGCCGCCCAGCGTCTCGATGCCGAGCGAGAGCGGGGTCACGTCGAGCAGCAACACGTCCTTGACGTCGCCCTGCAGCACGCCCGCCTGGATCGCCGCGCCCATGGCGACGACTTCATCGGGGTTCACGCCGGTGTGGGGCTTGGCACCGAAGAACTGCTCCACGACCTCGCGCACCTTGGGCATGCGGGTCATCCCGCCCACGAGGATCACCTCGTCGACCTGATCCTTGCTGATTCCCGCATCCGCCAGCGCCTTCTTGCAGGGCTCGAGCGTGCGCTGGATCAGCCCGTCGACCATCTTTTCGAGATCGGCGCGGGTGATCGTCTCCACGAGGTGCAGCGGGGTGGTGGTGCCACCTTCCATGCGCGCTGTGATGAAGGGCAGGTTCACTTCGGTCGTCGCCGCGCTCGAAAGCTCGATCTTGGCCTTCTCCGCCGCTTCCTTGAGGCGCTGGAGGGCGAGCTTGTCGGCCTTCAGATCCATGCTCTCCTTCTTCTTGAAGGAATCCGCGAGGAACTCGACGATCGCATTGTCGAAGTCCTCGCCGCCGAGGAAGGTGTCGCCGTTGGTCGACTTCACCTCGAACACGCCGTCACCGATCTCGAGGATCGAGACGTCGAAGGTGCCGCCGCCGAGGTCGTAGACGGCGATGGTCTTGCCGTCTTCCTTGTCCATCCCGTAGGCGAGCGCGGCCGCAGTCGGCTCGTTGATGATGCGCAGCACTTCAAGGCCGGCGATCTGGCCTGCATCCTTGGTCGCCTGGCGCTGGGCGTCGTTGAAATAGGCGGGCACGGTGATGACGGCCTGCGTCACGCTCTCGCCCAGATAGCTCTCGGCGGTTTCCTTCATCTTCTGGAGGATGAAGGCGCTGATCTGCGAGGGGCTGTAGTCCTCGCCGCCGGCATTTACCCAGGCATCGCCGTTCTTGCCCTTGGTGATCTTGTAGGGGACGAGCTCCATGTCCTTCTTGGTCATGGGGTCTTCGAAGCGGCGGCCGATGAGGCGCTTGATCGCGAAGAGGGTGTTGTCGGGGTTGGTGACCGCCTGGCGCTTGGCGGGCTGGCCGATGAGGCGCTGGCCATCCTTGGTGAAGGCGACGATCGAGGGCGTTGTGCGCGCGCCTTCCGAATTTTCGATGACCTTGGGCTTGCCGCCATCCATCACCGCAACGCAGGAGTTGGTCGTGCCGAGGTCGATACCGATTACTTTACCCATTGTTTCCCCATCCATAAGGACAATTGTTGGACACCGCTGCCGTCGGCTTCCCGGTTTCCGGCAAAGCACCTTGGCGGCTCGTTTGTGACGGCGATATAGGTGTGCTTTCGCTTGGCACAAGAGAGCGGGGGCCCTAGATTTCGGGCCATCCACATGGGAGACAACTGCGTGAAATCTGTTCTGAGCATGGCGTCGGCGGTGCTGATGCTTGCCGCCCTGCCCGCCCTCTCGGCCTGCGCGCCCGATGCCGATGCGCCGCCGAGCGACAGCGCCACCGCTGCGGCGGCCGGCGGACTTGTCGTAAGCAACGCCCGGGTGGTGCTGCCTCCTGTCGCGGGCAATCCGGCGGCGGTCTATTTCGATCTTTCCTACAGCGGCGCGCCCGGCGCATCGCTGGAAAGTGTCACGGTCGAAGGCGCCGGGATGACGATGATCCATGACTATGCGGAAAGCGCAGGCAAGATGCAGATGGTGATGGCGGATTCGGTTCCCCTCAGCGCCGGCGCGCCTGTCAGTTTCGCGCCCGGCGGCCTTCACGTGATGGCGATGGAGCCTTCCGAGGCGCTCAAGGCAGGCGGCACCGCCAAGGTCACGCTCGCCCTGTCGGACGGCACCAAGGTCACCATCGAGGCTCCCGTGCGCGCCGCAGGGGACGAGCGCTGAGCGACGTGCCGGCCGCAACCGACGGCAACCCGCCTCCCGTCTGTCCGGTCGGTGCCGCGCGCCCGCTGACTACGGGCGAGATCGCGCTGGCGCGCTCGGTGTTCGGCGATGCGGTCGACTACGCTCCCGTTACCGTGATCCGCCGCAAGTTCTTCCCGCTGCAGCCGCGCGGCGTCACGATGGCGCCGATGGGCAGCCTCCACTTCCACCCCGCCGCCCCGCATTACTGCGACGACTTCGCCGCCGCCTCGCTCGCGAAGCAGGGGCATTTCATCCACGAGATGACCCACATCTGGCAGGCGCAAAGGCTCGGGCGGTGGTATCTGGTGCTGCGCCGCCATCCCTGGTGCCGCTATGATTACACGCTCAAGCCGGGCTGGAGCCTCACGCAATACGGGCTCGAACAGCAGGCCGAGATCGTGCGCCACGCCTTCCTTCTGCGCCGGGGCGAAGCGGTTGCCGGCGTGGCCGACGAGGCAGCATACGCGGCGCTCGTCGCTTTCCCGGGAGCGTCATCGTGAGCCCGTTCGAATTCGTCTTCGTCCTTTACAGCCTCGTGCTCGGCCTCTCGCTGGTCGAGTTGCTGAACGGCCTCGGCCGCACGCTCGAGTTCATGCTCGCCCGCGAGGCCGGCGACCGCGCCTTTTCGATCGGTGTGCTGACCCCGCTGCTGGCGCTGTTCGTGATCCTCGATCTGCTCTCGTTCTGGATCTTCGCATGGACCGTGCAAGATCATGTGGTCGCCGACCGCTTCACCGTGCTTGGCGTGCTGGTATTCTCTAGCGCCTATTTCCTCGCCAGCAGGCTGGTCTTCCCGAGCGAGCCCGAGAACTTCACCGATCTCGACACCCACTATTTCCGCGTGCGCCGGGTGGTGTTCGCGATGCTGCTGGTGATGGTGGCGGTGCAGTGGGCCTTCCTGCTTTCGGTCCCGGAAATGGCCACCCGGCTGATTACGGTGACGAATGTGAGCATGACCGGCGTCCTCGTGGCCCTGATGGGCGCCGCGATCATCGTGACGGGCAAGCGCGCGAGCATCGCGGTGCTGGTGCTGCTGATCGCGCGCTACCTCGTGATCTATTTGCAATAGCGCTTAGCCGGCTCAGTTCGGGCAGCGCACTGTGTATTCGCGCCCGTCGCGGTCGACGCGGTAGCACTCGCCATTGTCGCGCTTCTTGATCAGCGTACCGCCCGCGCCGCCGACCGCAGCGCCCACAGCCGCGCCGGTCCCGATATCGCCGCCGGTGACGGCGCCGACCGCCGCTCCGGCCGCCGCGCCAAGGCCTGCGCCTTCGACGGCGTAATTGTCGGCACAGGCGCCGAGCGAAAGCGCGGCGGCAGCGCCGATGAGGATCGTGGGGATGCGATAGGTCATGTCGTCTCTCCTGGGCAACGGGATGATGCGTTTATCTATCGCGAGAGGGACGCCGGTGTTCCGCGGCCCGCCGCGCGCCCGGGTGAACGCGGCGAGAGCCGTGCCGGGCATGCGGCAACCGAAGTTTCAGACTGTCGTGCTAAGACATGCACATGAGGAGCCCGGCACCCATGAACCGATTTGCCCGCATCATCACCTTCGACAGCCCGCATTTCCCGCGCCACGAACGCGACGGGGAGCTTGTGAATGCCGAGGAGATGTTCGGCTTTGCCCTTGCCGGCCATATAGGTGAAAAGCTGGCCGAGCGCGGCACCATCGTCGCCGCCTACATCGCCGAAGACTGGGGCTGGTATTGCGAGGTGCGTCTCCCCGAAACGGCAATCGCCTATGGCGTGGTGGGCGGGCCGGACAGCGACGCGTTCCTGATCCAGTTCATCCCGGACAAGCCCTACGTGCGAAAGCTCTTCCGCAAGATCGACATTGCCGAACCGCTCGGGCGCTTGCAGGACGACGTCTTCGCCATCCTGCAAGCCGCCCCGTCGAGCAGCCCGCCAAGGTGGAGCGAAGGCTAGTCGGGCTTCTTCGCCACCGCCACCATCGCGGCGCGCAGCAGGCGGTCCTTGATCATCCAACCGGCCTGCATTTCCGAGACGATCGTGCCCGGCTCATGATCGGCCGAGGGCACCTCGATCATCGCCTGGTGCTGGTTCGGATCGAGCGGCAGGCCGACTGCGGCGATGCGGGTAATGCCGTTGGAAGCGAAGACCTTCTCGAGTTCGCGCTGGGTCGCTTCGAGGCCGAAGACGAGGCTCTTCATGCTCTCGTCCTCGCGCAGGGACTGCGGGATGGCCTCGATCGCGCGCGACAGATTGTCCGCGACCGAAAGAATGTCGCGCGCAAAGCCGGTCGCTGCATAGGCGCGCGCCTCGTCCTTCTCGCGCTCGAGGCGGCGGCGCACGTTCTGCGTCTCAGCCTGAGCGTAGAGCACCTCCTGCTTCGCCGCCTCCAGATCGCGCTTGAGCGATTCGAGCGCTTCAGCCAGCGGCGCGGCTTCCTCGCCGCCCTCGCGCAGATGTTCGGGCACACCCTTCAATTCGTCTTCCGCCGCCTGATCCAGCGGCGTGTCGTTCTCGGTCATGTCGTATGGCTTTCCATTCAAGCGATCAGCTTGCCCAGCGATCGGGCGGTAAGGTCCACCATGGGGACAACCCGCGCATAATTCAACCGCGTGGGGCCGATCACGCCGAGTACGCCGACCACCCGGCCCTCGCGATCGCGATAGGGTGAGGCGATGACGCTGGAGCCGGACAGCGCGAACAAACGGTTCTCCGAGCCGATGAAAATCCGCGTCGCTTCAGCCTCGCGCGCCGAATCGAGCAGTTCGGCAACCGACTGCTTGTTCTCGAGGTCTTCGAGCAGCATTCGCACCCGCTCGATATCGCCGAGCGCCGCCTCATCGAGCAGGTTCGCCGCGCCGCGCACGATCAGCACCGGGCGCGCGGCGGCATCCTCGCTCCAGACGGCAAGGCCGCGCTCGACCAGATCGCGCGAGGCATCGTCGAGCTGGGACTGGCCGGTGGAAATCTCCGCACGCATCGCCTGCGCGGCCTCGGCCAGCGTGCGCCCGGCAAGACGCGCGGTGATGTAGTTGGACGCGCGGTCCATCGACCCCGGGCTCAGCGCCCCGCCGATGGTGAGCACCCGGTTCTCGACCCCGCCATCCTCGCCCACCAGCACGGCGAGCGCCCTGCCCTGCCCGAGGTCCACGAGGCTGAACTGCGCAAGCCGCTGTTCGCGCGGCGCGACCAGCACCATGCCCGCCGCGCCCGACAGGTCGGAGAGGATCGCGGATGCCTGCTTCAAGGCCGCCTCAACCGGCCCGGCCTCGGCGAGCCGCGCCTCGATCGCCGCCTGTTCCTGCGCGGTTGGCTCGGCCACGCGCATCATTCCGTCGACAAAGATCCTGAGTCCCGCATCAGTCGGCATCCGTCCCGCGCTGGTATGCGGCGCCGCCAGAAGCCCCGCGGTTTCAAGATCCGCCAGCACCGAACGGATCGAGGCGGGCGAGAGGTTCAGTGTGCCATCCGCCGCCAGCGTCTTGGAGCCGACCGGCTGCCCGCTCGCGATATACTCCTCGACCACACGCTGAAAGATTTCGCGCGCGCGGCTCGTGAGTTCGGTGACGGGGAGCGAAGTCATAATGCCATTTGAACTTGATTCCGACCGTGTCTGTCAATCGCCGCTCTCGGACAGAGACTGTTCTGCCTTGCTGACTATGGCCCAGAAACGCTCCTCGGCGGCCCGCAACTCGGGGAATTGCGAAGAGCACGGATAGTAGATCCGGTAGGTCTGGCCACCGTCCCAACGGAACTCGCCGCTAGGGCCATCGGTCGGCGCACCTCTGCAATAGGCTGGCGATTGGGACGTGGTTCGCAGCACTTCAAGCGCAGCAACCGCGTCGCGGTGCGCACCGGGATCAAGTTGCGTGCGTTTGACCGCGGTTTCCTTGCCCGTATTGAAGTCGAAATCGCGCCTGACCATCAGGCCTTCGGCAGTGATGATCAGATTGCCGACCGTGCGCCCCCACGAGGTCACGCGGTGCTCAATCATCGGCAAGTGGTCGTGCCCTTCGACACCTTGTGGCTCGGGAGCCTGTCCCGGCGCAGCACTCGCCATGGTCACGGACACAAGGCCCGCAGCAACAATCAATGTCCGCATGGCATAAACCCAAAGACCGGACTTCCCACCTTCAGACAGCCCGTATACTGGCGAGCCTGAACAACCAAGGAATGATCATGCGCCCTTCAGGACGCGCGCCCGATGAAATGCGCGCCATCACGATCGAGACCGGGTTCACGAAGCACGCGGAAGGCTCGTGCCTGATCGGCTTTGGCGACACCAAGGTGCTGTGCACCGCAAGCGTCGAGAAGGGGGTCCCGCCATGGCTGCGCGGCAAGGGCGAAGGCTGGGTGACGGGGGAATATTCGATGCTCCCGCGCGCCACCCACACCCGCGGCGCGCGTGAGGCGGCCAAGGGCAAGCAATCGGGCCGCACGCAGGAAATCCAGCGGCTTATCGGGCGCTCCTTGCGCGCCGTGGTCGATCTCCAGAAGCTCGGCGAGCGGCAGATCACCTTGGATTGCGACGTGATCCAGGCCGACGGCGGGACGCGCACCGCGTCGATCTCGGGCGCGTGGATCGCGCTCAGGCTCGCGATCAACGGGCTGATGGCATCGGGCGAGATCAAGCACGATCCGATCACCGCGCAGGTCGCGGGGATATCCTGCGGCATCTTCAAGGGCACCCCGGTCCTCGACCTCGATTACGACGAGGATTCGAACGCCGAAGCGGACGGCAATTTCGTGCTGCTGTCCGGCGGGAAGATCGCCGAGGTGCAGGCAACGGCCGAGGGCGCGACCTATGACGAGGAGGCCCTGCTGCGCCTCCTGCGCCTCGCCCGCATCGGCTGCGACCGGATCTTCGCCGCGCAAGCGGATGCGGTAAAGTGAGATGAGCCTGCCGGGGCCCGTCACCTACCGGATCAGGGAAGCGGACCACTATTCGCTCTGGCGGATGATGTCGCGCTGGTCCGGCTCCAGAGGCCTTGCATGGTCAATCGGCCTGCTCCTCTTGTTGGGACTGCTGATCGGAGTGGCGGAGCAGTCTGTTGCCGAGGGGCTCTACCCCATCGGTGCCGGACTGCTCGCGGGCATCGCGGCGCTGGTGGGCTATTACGCCACCATCAGGCCAAGGGCACGCAAGGTGTTCAGAGAGAGCGTGACGCTGCACGAGGATATGACCCTCACCCTTCATGATGACGGCTTCGAGATCGCGCAGGCCTCGGGTCGCTTCCGGGGGAAGTGGGCGGACATGGTTCGCTGGGACGAAAACCCGGAGATAATGGCGGTCTTCCCCAACCGGTATCTGGCCATCATATTCCCGAAGGATCAAGTGGACGAGGATTGCGTGACCCATATTCGCGAACAGATGCAGCTCTCAGGCCTGCCGCAGCCGTGGAAGCTGCGCAAATGAGGAGCGACTTGGAGAGGCGTCTCGGCTCCGGGACGCTGGTCATCGCCACCCACAATGCCGGAAAGCTCAAGGAGATCGGTGCTCTGCTCGATCCTTACGGGGTGAAGTGCATCTCCGCCGGATCGCTTGGCCTGCCGGAACCGGCCGAGACCGGGGTGACCTTCGCGCAGAACGCCCTGATCAAGGCGCGGGCGGCGGCTGAGGCTTCGGGGTTGGCGGCGCTCGCCGATGACAGCGGCCTCAGCGTCGCGGCGCTCGATGGTCGCCCCGGCGTCTACACCGCCGATTGGGCCGAGCGGCAGTGGTTCGAGGGCGCTCCCGGGCGCGACTGGTACATGGCGATGGGCAAGGTCGAGGGGATGCTCGCCGAAAAAGGCGCGGACGTGGACCGCGCCGCCGCCTTTCACTGCGTGCTGGCGATCGCCTGGCCGGATGGCGAGCACGCGATCTATGAGGGGCGGTGCGATGGCAGTCTGACTTGGCCGCCGCGCGGGGCAATGGGCTTCGGCTATGATCCGGTGTTCGTGCCGACCGGCAGCGCGCTGACCTTCGCCGAGATCGCGCCGGAGCAAAAACACGCCGTCAGCCACCGCGCCGACGCTTTCGCCAAGCTCGTTGCCGAGCAATTCGGCTGACGTTTTAGCGGCGCGTCAGATGGCGGCCGGGATCAAGCCGGTAGCCCATCACATTGCCCGCCGGCCAGTAGCGGCACACCAGCACCTCGTGGCGGGCATTGAGTGCGGTGGCGCAGCCCACTTCCTGCGTCTCGGGCCAGATGATCTGGGTGTAATGCCCGACGTCGCTCCACTGTCCGGTGCGCGAGACATCGGGGAAGACCCCGGGGCGGAAGGCTGCGCGTTCGGCGAGGAAGCCGTCGATCATCTGCCACGGGGCATAGCGCTCGCGCGTGCCCATCCACAGGTTCTCGCCCTGTCCGATGCGCAAGAGATCGGGCGAATGGTGGAAGGCGCGGCGCGCGGCGAGGGTTTCGGCCCATTCGCGGGCATCGCGCATCAACGCATGGTTCCAGCGCAGCGGCGGCAGGCCGACCGCGGCGCGCGCCTCGTTGTGTTCCGAGAGCCATTCCTGCTCGGCCGGGAACAGCGGGCGCTGGTCCGGAGCAGCGTCCTGCGCCAGCGCGGGCGCGGTGACGGCGAGCAGCATGGCGCACAGGAGGTGGGACAAACGCATGGCTTTAGGTCTATGCCGCAAGCGTTAATCAGGACTGAAGACAAGAACCGTGGCCCGCGCGCTCTACATCCACTGGCCGTTCTGCGCCAGGAAGTGCCCCTATTGCGACTTCAATTCGCATGTGCGCGAAGGGGTGGATGTCGGCGCATGGCAGGCCGCGCTGATCGCGGACATGCGCACGGAAGCGGGTGTCGCAGGCGGCGAGGCGCTGACCTCGATCTTCTTCGGTGGCGGCACGCCCTCGCTGATGCCCCCCGCCCTCGTCGCCGCGCTGCTGGCCGAGGCGGATGCGCTGTGGGGGTTTGCCGAAGGCATCGAGATCACGCTCGAGGCCAACCCCTCCTCGGTCGAGGCGGCCAATTTTGCCGCGCTTGCCGGGGCCGGGATCAACCGGGTGTCGCTCGGGTTGCAATCGCTCGACGATGCCGAACTGCGCTTTCTCGGGCGGCTGCACGGGGCGGACGAGGCGCTGCGCGCGCTGGAGACCGCACAAGCCCATTTCTCCCGCGTCAGCTTCGACATGATCTACGCCCTGCCCGGCCATACCCCAGAATTGTGGGAAGCCCGGCTGACCCGCGCGCTCGGATTCGGCACGGGGCACATGTCGCTCTACCAGCTGACGATCGAGCCGGGCACACGCTTTGCGAGCGACGTGCGGCGCGGGCGTCTGGTGCCTCTGGACGACGATGCGGCGGCCGAGCTGTTCGACATTACGCAGGCGCTGACGGGTGCGGCCGGGCTCCCGGCCTACGAGACCAGCAACCACGCCCGGCCCGCCGAAGAGAGCCGCCACAATCTCGCCTATTGGCGCTACCAGGACTATGCCGGGATCGGCCCGGGCGCGCATGGGCGGCGCTGGGGCGTGGCGACGGTGCGGCACAAGAAGCCGGAGAACTTTCTTGCGGCGGTCGCGCGGCAGGGCGACGGGATCGCCGAGGCGCGCGCGCTTGGCCCGAACGAGCAGGCGGCCGAGGCCTTGCTGATGGGCCTGCGCCTCGCCGAGGGGGTCGACCTCGCAGCCCTCTCGGCACGCTTTGCCCTGCCGCGCGAGGGGTTGGCGGATGAGGGGGCTCTCGCCCGCTTGCGCGGTCTCGGGATGATGTGGGCAGAGGGCGACCGGATCGGGGTCATGCCCGAAGGCCGAGGCGTGCTCGACGCGCTGCTCGCCGAAGTAGTCGCCGACACGCTGGTGGCGGGATGAGCGCGGGCGATCTGCTTGAGGGCTGGCGGGCGCATCTGGCCGACAACCGCCGCAAATCCCCCCACACCGTGCGCGCCTATGTCGCCGCCGCCGCGCGGTTGCTGGCAGCACGGGAATGCGAGGATTGGGCGGCTGTCGCGCAGACCGAGGCGCATCATCTGCGCGCGCATCTCGCCGCACGGCGCACCGAAGGCCTCGGCAATGCCAGCACGGCGCGTGAGCTGTCGGCCCTGAAGGCCTTCATTGCCTTCGCGCGCGCACAGGCGGGCGACCCCGATCCCGCCGCCCCGCGCCTGCGCGGCCCGCGGCTGAAGAAGGGCCTCCCGCGCCCCGTCACTCCCGACGAGGCCGAGAACCTCGCCTCGCACGTCGAAGACTTCGCCGCCATCGACTGGATCGGCGCGCGCGACCGGGCGGTGCTGCTGCTGCTCTATGGATCGGGCCTGCGGATCGCCGAGGCGCTGTCACTCACCGGGCGCGATGCCAGCATGGGCGAGGTGCTGCAGGTGACCGGCAAGGGCGGCAAGCAGCGCGTGGTTCCGGTGCTGCCGATCACGCGCGCGGCGGTCGCCGAATATGTGCGGGGCTGTCCGTGGCCGCTCACCCGCGATGCGCCGCTGTTTCGCGGCGCCAAGGGCGGGCCGCTCTCACCCGGCATGGTGCAGAGGGCAATGGCGCAGGCGCGCCGCGCGCTCGGCCTGCCCGATACCGCGACGCCGCACGCGCTCAGGCACTCTTTCGCGACGCACCTGCTGAGCGCGGGCGCCGATCTCAGGAGCCTTCAGGAACTGCTGGGCCACGCCTCGCTGGGATCGACCCAGATCTACACCCGGGTCGATGCGGCGGCGCTGCTGGAGAATTACCGCAGGGCGCATCCCCGGGGCTAGGCTAGGCCTGTTCCTGCTCCCCGCCAGCCTGCGCCGGACGCCAGGTGACAACGCGGTAGAGATAGAGTCCCACGACGCCCGCAATCATCACCACCGCGACCCAGCCATAATACTCGTCGAACTGGCTGAATTCGTTGCGCAGGATATAGCCTGCCCCGATCAGCACGCTGTTCCACACCCCGGTGCCGAGCAAAGTCCAGATAAGGAACCGCAGCTGACCCATCCGCAGCATCCCCGCCGGCAGCGAGATCATGGTGCGTACCTGCGGCAGGAAACGCGCCCAGAACACGATCACATTGTCGAACCGCTTGAAGATCGACACGATCTTCTCGACTTCGGGCCAGTCGAGCGTGAGCCAGCGTCCGAAGCGGTCGACCAGTGGACGGAAGCGATCATAGCCGACGGTCCGGCCGATCCAGTACCATATCCAGTTGCCGAGCACCGCGCCAAACGTGCCCGCCGCCACGGCGCCCGCGAAACTGAGCTTGCCATCGGCGACCGCCATGCCGGTCAGACCCATGATTACCTCCGACGGGATCGGCGGAAACACGTTTTCGAGGAACATGGCAACCGCCACCCCGAGGTAGCCCCAGGTCTCAACCAGGCCAATAAGAAAGTCCGTCATTGCTCTTGTGTCCGTCGTGGGGGAGTTCAGCCGCGACCTTCGGCCAAGCGCCGTTCGATCGCATCCCAGATCATGCCCGCCGTATCAGTGTTGTTGAAGCGGTCAATCGCCACGATGCCCGTGGGGGACGTCACGTTGATCTCGGTCAGCCAGTGGCCGCCGATCACGTCGATCCCGACGAAAGTGAGGCCGAGGCGCTTCAGGTCCGGGCCGAGCGCCGCGCAGATTTCCTGTTCGCGCGGCGTCAGCTCGGTCGGCTGCGCGCTGCCGCCCATCGCGAGGTTCGAGCGGAACTCCCCCTCCCCCGGCACGCGGTTGATCGCGCCCGCCACCTCGCCGTCCACCAGCACGATCCGCTTGTCGCCCTTCGCGACCTCGGGGAGGAAGGGCTGGACCATGTGCGGTTCGGGCCAGGTCTGGTTGAACACCTCGAACAGGGCGGTGAGGTTCTCCCCGTTCTCGCCGATGCGGAAGATCGCCTTGCCGCCATTGCCGTGGATCGGCTTGACCACGATGGCGCCGTGCCTGGCCATGAAGCGCCGCACCTCGTCCACGCTGCGCGTCACCAGCGTGGGCGGCATGAAGCGGCGATAGTTCAGCACCATCACCTTCTCGGGGCTGTTGCGGACATTGGCGGGGTCATTGACCACCAGCGTCTCGTGCCCGATCCGCTCGAGCAGGTGCGTGGCGGTGATGTAGCCCATGTGGAACGGCGGATCCTGCCGCATCAGCACCACGTCGACATCCCGGCCGAGATCGAGCCGCACCTGCTCGCCCCGGGTGAAATGGTCGCCCTCGACCCGTTGCACCGTCACCGGAAAGGCGTGGGCAAACAGCCGGTCATCCTCGTCGAGCGTCAGGCTCTCGACGTGATATTCGTAAAGCCTGTGCCCGCGCGCCTGCGCTGCCAGCATCAGCGCAAAGGAACTGTCGCCGGCGATCTTGATGCTGTCGAGGGGGTCCATCTGGACGGCGATGCGCAAATTCATGGGGGAACTCCGAGGGGGTCAGCCGAAAGGCATCCAGGCGTTTTCGATGTGGGTGGGCTTCCGGCCGGGCGCAAGCAGGATGACGTCGATGCGGATGTCCTCGCCATCGGTGGCATAGTCCTGCCACACGCATTCGACCGCCGCCGCAACCCGCGCGAGGCGGCGTTCGTCGATCGCATCGGCGAGCGCGGCTGTGCGGGTGCGCCACTTGACCTCGACAAAGGCGACAAGGCCGGTGCGCTTGGCGATGAGATCGATCTCTCCCGCCCTGGTCTTCACACGTTCCGCCACGATCCGCCAGCCTTGATGGGCTAGCCACATCGCGGCCTCGGCCTCGCCTTCGCGGCCGCGGCTGTCGGCCTCGTGCCGCTGTTCGGGGGTGCGGGGGCTGGTCATGCGCCCTTCAGTTCCAGCGCACGAGCGTAGAGCGTCGCGCGGTCGATGCCGGTCGCCTTGGCCACGACGCCCGCCGCCTTGCCCGGCCCTGCCTCGACGAGCGCCGCGCGCAGCAGCGCGTCGGTATCGAGCAGCGGGGCCTCGCTCTCCGAGGGCGGGCTGACCAGCAGCACGATCTCGCCCTTGGGCGGGTGCGCGGCGTAATGGGCAGCAAGCGCCGCGGCGGTACCGGTGCGACATTCCTCATGGAGCTTGGTGAGCTCGCGCGCGACCGCCACCTCGCGCTCCGGCCACAGCTGCGCGATCGCCAGAAGCGATTTTTCGAGGCGTGGTGCAGTCTCGTAGAAGACCAGCGTTGCGGCAACGTCCGCCAATTCCTCAAGCGCCTCTCCGCGCGCCTTGTCCTTCACCGGCAGGAAGCCGGCGAACAGGAAGCGGTCGCTCGCCAATCCCGCCATGGCCAGTGCTGCAACCGCCGCGCAGGCCCCCGGGATGCTGGTGACCATGACTCCTGCCGCGCGCGCCTCGCGCACCAGGCGGTAGCCGGGGTCGGAGATCAGCGGCGTGCCCGCATCCGACACCAGCACAACCGCCGCCTGCCTCGCCTCGTCGATCACCCGCGCGCGGGTTTCGGGCCCGGCATGGTCGTCCAATCGCTGAAGCCTTGCCTTGATACCGTAATGTTTCAAGAGCTTACCCGTCACCCGCGTATCCTCGCAGGCAATCAGCGCCGCGCCTTGGAGAACGGCCAGCGCGCGCAGGGTGATGTCTCCAAGATTGCCAATCGGGGTCGCAAGGATATACAGCCCGGGTACGGGTTCCCACGCGGGAAGGGATGGAAGTTCCACGGACGCCACGCTTTCGTCCATGGCGCACGACTGAGGGGTCGGCAAGAATGAAGCTTTGGAAGAGGCCGAATTGGGCTGGATCGTTTGTCGCCGCAGCCAAGAGCCTGCGGGCGCGCAACCTGGCGGTGGCGGGCGCCGCGCTGCTGGCGAGCGCCTGCGCGGTTGTGCCCAAGACCGAGGTCGTGACCGCCCCGCCCCCCGCGCCCGCGCCCGAGCCTTCGGCGACCGCGCTCCCCACCGACACCGGCCGCCATCGTATCGCGCTGCTGGTGCCGCTGTCGGGCGATACCGCGCCGGTCGGCCAGGCGATCGCCAATGCGACCACAATGGCGCTGCTAGATACCGGCGCGGACAACCTGCGCATCACCACCTACGACACCTCCGAAGGCATCACGACTGCGGCGAGAAAGGCGATTGCCGATGGCAACAGGCTGATCCTCGGCCCGCTGACCGCCGATGCCGTCCCGCAGGTGCAGGCCGCTGCGCGGCCCGCGGGAGTGCCGGTCATCGCCTTTGCCAATGATGCGAGCGTGGCGGCGGCTGACGTCTTCGTGATCGGCCACCTGCCCGAGCAATCGATCCGCCGCTCCGTCCAATACGCTCGCAGCCGAGGCGCGGCGAAGTTCGCCGTGCTCGCGCCCGAGGGCGACTACGGCACGCGCGCGCTGTCCTCCTTCGAGAACGCGCTGCGCGATTACGGCGGCGCGCTGGTCCGCAAGGAGAGCTACGCGCGCGGCAACACCTCGATCGTCAGCGCCGCCGCCCGTCTGCGCGCGGCCGGCGGCTATGACACCGTGCTGATCGCAGATTCGGCGCGGCTCGGGGTCGATGCTGCGGGCGAGCTCAACAAGTCCGCGCGCAACCGCACCCGCATCCTCGGCACCGAGCTGTGGAGCGGCGAGGCAGTGCTCGCCCGTACCCCGGCCCTCGAAGGCGCGCTGTTCTCGGCCGTCTCCGACCAGCGATTCCGCCGCTTCGCCGACAGCTATGCCTCGCGGTTCGGAGGCCAGCCCTTCCGCGTGGCGACGCTCGGCTATGATGCGGTGCTGCTCACCTTGCGCGTCGCGCGCGAGTGGAAGGTCGGCACGCCCTTCCCGCGTGAGCAGCTCTACGACAAGGGCGGGTTCCTCGGGGTCGACGGGGCCTTCCGCTTTGCCCGCAACGGCGTGGTCGAGCGGGCGCTGGAGGTGCGCGAGGTCAAGGGCGGCGAAGTCACGGCGGTCGATCCGGCACCGGCCGGCTTCGGCAAGTGAGTATAAGCGCGGGGGGTGGCTTGAGGCAGGCGCGCGCGGCCCTATAACCGAACGCATGGCCTCAGAACCCACTCCCGACGACCTTTTCGCCAACACGCCCACATCGAGCGGCGATTACAACGCCTCTGCCATCGAGGTACTCGAAGGGCTCGAACCCGTCCGGCGCCGGCCCGGCATGTATATCGGCGGGACCGATGACCGCGCCTACCACCATCTCGCCGCCGAAGTGCTCGACAACGCGATGGACGAGGCGGTCGCAGGCCATGCGACGCGGATCGAGGTGCGGCTCGATGAAGGCAACCGGCTGAGCATCGCCGACAACGGGCGCGGCATTCCTGTCGACGAGCACCCCAAGTTTCCCGGCAAATCGACGCTCGAGGTGATCCTTTCGACGCTGCACTCGGGCGGCAAGTTTTCGGGGAAAGCCTATGCGACCAGCGGGGGCCTCCACGGCGTCGGCGTCAGCGTGGTCAACGCGCTTTCGGTCCATACCCGCGTCGAGGTGGCGCGCGACAAGCAGCTCTATGCGCAGGAGTTCTCGCGCGGCGTCACGCAAGGCCCAATCCAGAACCTCGGCCCCACCCCCAACCGGCGCGGCACGACGGTGAGCTTTGTGCCCGACGCCGAGATTTTCGGCGATCGCAGCTTCAACCCCAAGCGGTTGTTCAAGCTCGCGCGGTCGAAGGCCTATCTCTTCGCTGGCGTGGAAATCCGCTGGAAATGCGCAGCCTCGCTCGCCAGCGAGGAGGTTCCTGCCGAAGCGGTGTTCAAGTTCCCGGGCGGCCTCGCCGATCACCTCGCCGAACAGGTCGGCACGCGCGAATGTGTCACCGCCCAGCCCTTCGCGGGCACGCAGGATTTTCCGAGCGTCGATGGTGTCCAGCAGGGCCGCGTCGAATGGGCGATCGCCTGGCCGCTCTATTCGGACGGCGCCACCAGCTGGTATTGCAACACCGTGCCGACGCCCGATGGCGGCACCCACGAGCAGGGCCTGCGCACCGCGCTGACCCGCGGGCTTCGTGCCTTCGGCGAGCTGGTCGGCCAGAAGAAGGCCAAGGACATCACCGCCGACGACGTGATGACCGGCGCCGAGGTGATGCTCAGCGTCTTCATCCGCGATCCGCAGTTCCAGTCGCAGACCAAGGACCGCCTGACTTCGCCCGAGGCTGCGCGCCTGGTCGAAAACGCGGTGCGCGACCATTTCGACCACTTCCTCACCGACAATATGGAGCGCGGCAAGGCGCTGCTCGGCGAGGTGATGGAGCGGATGGACGAGCGTTTGAAGCGCAAGCAGGAACGCGAGATCAAGCGCAAAACCGCCACCAACGCCAAGAAGCTGCGCCTGCCCGGAAAGCTCACCGATTGCAGCGGTGAAGGCGGGCGCGAGACAGAGTTGTTCATCGTCGAGGGCGATTCCGCGGGCGGCAGCGCCAAGCAGGCGCGCGACCGCAAGAGCCAGGCAATCCTGCCGATCCGCGGCAAGATCCTCAATGTCGCCAGCGCCACCGCCGACAAGATCCGCGCCAACAGCGAAATCGCCGACCTGATACTTGCCCTCGGTTGCGGCACCCGCAAGGACTGCGACGCATCGGCGCTGCGCTATGACCGCGTCATCATCATGACCGACGCGGACGTCGACGGCGCCCATATCGCGACGCTGCTGATGACCTTCTTCTTCCAGGAAATGCCCGACATCGTGCGGCGCGGCCACCTGTTCCTCGCCCAGCCCCCGCTCTACCGGCTGACCGCCGGCAAGGAGAGCCGCTACGCCCGCGACGACGCGCACCGGGCGGAGCTGGAAGCGACGGTGTTCAAGGGCAAGAAGGTCGAGGTCGCCCGCTTCAAGGGCCTCGGCGAGATGAACCCTCAGCAGCTGCGCGAAACCACGATGGCACCCGAAACGCGCGGGCTGATCCGCATCACTCTGCCGCAGGAGTTCGAGGACCGTGCCGGTGTCGCGCGGCTCGTCGACGAGCTGATGGGTCGCAACCCCGAACACCGCTTCAACTTCATCCAGAACCGCGCAAGCGACGTCGACCGCGACCTGATCGATGCCTGACGAGGGCGACGAAGCCGACATCATGGCCGGTGATCGCCGCATCGCCCGGCCCGACACCGCGCTGCCCGACTGGCACATGCCAGATGCCGCCTATCGCCCGGTGCCGATTGCATGGTTCACTGCGGCTTTCCTGCTGCAGGCCGTTATGCTGACCTTCCTGTTCGTCGTGCTGCTGGCGAAGCCCGCATGGGTCACCATCGTGCTTTCGGCCGCCGCGACCGGCGTGCTGGGTGCGTGGACCTGGGACCGCGGCATGAAGGCGGCGGGCACCGGATGGCAGGTCGCGACCGCGACCATGTTCGTGCTGCAACTCGGGTTCGTCTGCCTCGGCGCAGCGGCGCGGGGTTAGGCGGCCTCGCCCCGCACCCTGCGGAACACCGCCAGGAATAGCGCGCCAAGCACCAACGGCATGATCGGCACGCCGAGGTTGATCGCCAGCGGCCGGGCGAAGGCCGCCGCTGCGAAAGCTACGGCGATGGTGATGCGCTCCCAATCGGCGAAACCCTCGGCCCGCGCGCGGGCGAACAGGAAAGCGAGCGGGAAGGCGGTCAGCACCATGTCGTAATCGAGCACGAAGGGCGTGGCGAGCGGCGCTCCGGCGAGGACCAGCGCGGCCAGCCCCGGCGTCATGGCGCGCCGCCAGCTTGCCGCAACCACGGCCGCCGCCAGCGCCAGCGAGACGGCGACCTGCACCGCCATCGCCGCTGACGCAGGCACGCCGATGAGGCTGAGGCCGGCGAACACGCTCACCATCTTGGCGAAGCCGATATTGCCGTCTGCTGTCGCCGTGCTGGCCGTGCGGGTGATCGCGAGCCAATCGGCCCAGACGTCAGGGCTGAAGGCGAGTGCGGCGAAGCCCGCCAGCGCGAGGGCGGTTACCCCCGCCGAGGCGATCGTGCGCCACTGGCCGCATGCCAGAAGCGCCAACGGGACGAGCAGCCCGAACTGCGGCTTGATCGTCGCAAGCCCGATAAGCAGGCCCGCCAGCCACGGCCGCCGCCCGGTCAGCAGCAGCCCGCCCCCGAGCAGCGCAGCCACAAGGAAAGACGTCTGCCCGTGGGTCAGCGTGACGAACACCGGTGGGAAGGCCACGATGAGCACCAGCGCGGGGCCCTTGAGGCCGAGCGCGCGGAACCACGCCCGGATCGCTGCCAGAAACGCAGCCCCCGTCACCGCCAGCCAGCCGCCGAGCGCGGGGAAATAGGGCAACAACCCTAGCGGCCAGACGAAGGGAAGGAAATTGGGGGGATAGAAGAAGGCGGTATACTCGCCCGGGATCGCGTAGAATTCGCGCTGCGCAGCGACATGCGCTGCGGTGTCATAGACATTCGCGCCCGCCTGCAGCATCCGGCCCGAGGTCCAGAAGCTGATGAAATCGGTGCCGATCAGAAATCCGTTGGCATCCACCCCGCCCCTCTGGGTCAGCAGCAGGTAAGCGACCGCCCCGGCATTCACCAGCGCCAGCAGCAGCAGATAGCCGCGCACTCGCCCGGGTTCGAGCCATTCTGCCTTGCGGATATTGTCGAGCCCCATGGCCCTGCGTCTGCCGCGCGGGGGCGCGCAAGTCCACCGGCAAGGCCCACAGCCTCGGGGAAATTCCTCAGTCGGTGACGCTGGTGTGGATGTGAAGATGCCCTTCGAGCGTGCGGTGCACCGGGCACTTGTCGGCGATGGCGATGATCTTGGCGCGCTGCTCGGCGGTGAGCGCATCGCCGAGCAGCGTGATGGCGCGGTGGAGCGCCTGCGCCTGCTCGCCCGGTTCGAGCGCATGCATCAGATCCTCGGCATGATTGCGCTCGTGGGTGAGGTGGATGCGCGCGCCTGCGAAAGGCCAGCCCTTCTGGTCGGCGTAGAGCTTCATGGTCATCGCGGTGCAGGTGCCGAGCGCGGCGAGCAGCAGGTCGTAGGGCGTCGGCCCGCTCTCGTCGCCGCCGTAGGAGCGCGGCTCGTCGGCGATGAAGCGGTGCGCGGTGGTGTGGACCTCGGTGCCGAACTTGCCGTGGCCGGTCTGCACCACCACGCCCTCTTCGGGCATCGGCCAGTCCGATCGCATCGGCAGGTAGCGCCCCGCCCAGCCCGCGATCACGGTCGCGGCGAAATTGGCGTCCTCGGCGCGGGTCAGCAAGTGATCGGCGCCCGCGAGGCTGACGAAGCTCTTGGGGTGGAAGGCGGCCTCGAACAAGGCGGCTGCGTGCTCGATCCCGACGATGGTGTCGGTGGGCGAATGGAGGCACAGGAACGGGACCCTGAGCGTGCCGACCACTTCCAGCAGATCGACGTCACCCGCCGCATCGAGAAACGAGGCGCTGAGCGTGAAGGCCTGCCCGCCGATCCGGACCGGCCCTGCCCCGTCGCGCCGGATCGCGTCGTGATCGCCCTCGATCACGTGGAGCACATGGGGCACGTCGGACGGCGCGCCGATGGTCGCGATGGCGGCGATCTTGTCCTCGCCGAGCAGCGCTGCCGCCGCCAGCACTGCCGCGCCGCCAAGGCTGTGGCCCACCAACAGCAGCGGGCCATCGAAGCGCGCGGCGAGCGCCTCGGCACCGGCGACCAGATCGGCCATATCGGTGGCGAAGCCGGCGCGCCCGAAATCGCCCTCGCTCCCGCCCAGCCCGGTGAAATCGAACCTCAGGCACGCAATCCCCTGCCGCGCCAGCGCGCGCGACACCGCGACTGCGGCGCGGCTCTGCTTGGTGCAGGTGAAGCAATGCGCGAACAGCGCCGCCCCGCGCACCAGCCCGGTCGGCAGTTCGAGCGCGCCTTCGAGGGTGTGGCCCGCAGAGGTCGGGAAGGCGAGCGTTTCGGTCGGCATGATCGGTCTCCAGCGGCCAGGGCTCTGGAATTGTGGCGTAAGGCGTGCGACGTGTCACCTGCCCGCGTCCCCCGGCGCGAGCGAGGAGAGAGCCGATGAAGTCCCCTGTCTTTCACGCAATTGCCTTGGCGGTCGGCGTCCTGGCGAGCTGTCCGGCCGGCGCGCAGACCGCGGCAGCGCAAGCGCAGCCCGCCGAGCCGACTGCGCTTGAAGCGCGCGGCCTTCAGGTGGTGGAGCTGCTGAACGGCGAAGTGCAGCCCGAGGAAATCTTCACCGCCGGCTTTCGCGCTGCGATTGCCGATGCGCAGATCAAGGCGCTGAGCGCGAACCTCACCGCCCAATTCGGCCGCGCGCTTGAGGTCAGTCTGCTGGCCCCGCGCGAGGGCACGCGGGCCGCGCTCGAGATCCGCTTCGAGCGGGGGGTTGCCAAGGGCGGCATCGGGCTCGACCCTGCGGATAATAACCGCATCAACGAGTTGCGCTTCACCTCGGTGGATTCGCTCGCGGTGGCAGGCGACACGCCCGCGAAAATCGCCGCCGACCTCGCCGCGCTGCCCGGAAGCGTCAACGCATGGTTCGGCCCACTCGGCGGTGCGCCGGTGATCAGCCGCAATCCCGATACGCCGCTCGCGCTGGGATCGGCGTTCAAGCTCTACGTCCTCGCCGCCCTCGCCGAGGATGTGAAGGAGGGCAAGCGCAAGTGGACCGACGTCGTGCCGCTCACCGAGAAGAGCTACCCCAGCGGGCAGTTGCAGACCTGGCCCAAGGGCGCGCCGGTGACGCTCCACACGCTCGCCAGCCTGATGATCTCGATCAGCGACAACACCGCGACCGACCAGCTGATCAGGGTGTTGGGGAAGGATCGGATCCTCACGCTGATGCGTGATAGCGGGCACAGCGATCCCGCGGCCAACGATCCGTTCCTGACAACGCGCGAGCTATTCGTGCTCAAGACCTTCGACCGGGAAACGCTCGACCAATGGCGCAAGGGCGATGCTGCCGAGCGGGCGGTGCTCGAGGTGGTGTTAGGTGCCGAAGACCCCTCGCTCGATGAGGTCGTCGCCGCCTTTGGCAATGGTCCCAAGGCGATCGACATCGAATGGTTCGCCTCGCCCGCGGACCTCGCGCGGCTCTTCGCCCACATGCGCAAGACGGCCGCACCCGAAGCATTCGCGATCATGGCGATCAACCCCTCGGCGACGGACGCCATCAAGGGCAACTGGCGGTATGTCGGCTTCAAGGGCGGCAGCGAGCCGGGCGTGCTCAACCTCACCTGGCTGCTGACCGACAAGGCAGGACGCGACTGGGTGCTGACCCTCGGGTGGAACAATCCCGAAGCCGTTGTCGATGAGGGCAAGCTGGAAGCTCTCGCCCAGCGCATCCTTCTCCTGCCTCGCTGATTTGCCAGCCCCCTCCCCCTTGCGCGCTGTCACCGCGCCGCTTATCGCTGGCCTACGAAATTCAGTCTCACAGGAAAACCCATGACCGATCAGACGTCCGGCCAGCAGCAGCGTTTCGAAGGCACCAAGTCCTATATCGCGACCGAAGACCTCAAGGTCGCGGTCAATGCCGCCGTCACGCTGCGCCGCCCGCTGCTGGTCAAGGGCGAGCCCGGCACCGGCAAGACCGTGCTGGCGCATGAAATCTCCGAGGCCTTGGGCGCGCCGCTGATCGAGTGGAACGTCAAATCCACCACCAAGGCGCAGCAGGGCTTGTACGAGTATGACGCGGTCGCCCGTCTGCGCGACGGGCAGCTCGGCGAAGAGCGGGTTCACGACATCCGCAACTACATCAAGAAGGGCAAGCTGTGGGAGGCCTTCACCTCGCCCCAGCTCCCCGTCCTGCTGATCGACGAGATCGACAAGGCCGATATCGAGTTCCCGAACGACCTGCTTCAGGAGCTCGATCGCATGAGCTTCGACGTCTACGAGACGCAGGAGCGGATCGAGGCCAAGGAGCGCCCGATCGTCGTCATCACCTCGAACAACGAGAAGGAGCTGCCCGACGCCTTCCTGCGCCGCTGCTTCTTCCACTACATCAAGTTCCCCGACCGCGAGACGATGCAGGACATCATCGACGTCCACTTCCCCGGCATCCAGAAGACGCTGGTGAAGAAGGCGATGGATATCTTCTACGACCTGCGCGAAGTTCCGGGGCTGAAGAAGAAGCCCTCGACCAGTGAGCTGCTCGACTGGCTGAAGCTGTTGCTCAATGAGGACATGCCGCTCGACGTCCTGCAAAGCAGCAACCCGGCGAGCGCGATCCCGCCGCTGCACGGGGCGCTGTTGAAGAACGAGCAGGATATCATGCTGTTCGAACGCCTCGCCTTCATGGCCCGGCGCAACCCGAGCTGAGGCGGTGGGCTATACCGGCCGATGCGGGTGCGGCGCGGTTACGCTCCGGATCGAGGCAGAGCCGGTCGCCGTGCGCCAGTGCTGGTGCCGCCATTGCCAGCAGATCGCCGCCGGAGGTTCGACCAACAACGCGATCTTCCCTGCCGAAGCCGTTCATTTCTCGGGTGAATTGCAATCGTCCGGATGGACGGCGGATTCGGGCAACAGCCTGACCTACTGGTTCTGTCCGCGTTGCGGGACGCAGGCCTACGCCCAGACCTCGGCGCGGCCGCAGTTCAGGACGGTGCGCCTCGGGTTCCTCGATGCGCCGCACGGGCTTGCGCCGGAGGCGATCATCTGGACCGAGGCCGCGCCCCAGTGGGCTGCGCTTGATCCCGAGCTCGAACAATGGCCCCGGCAGCCGCCACCCCCGCCGCCCGCGCAGTGATCGTCGGGCGAGTCTAGGTCACCGGAAAGCATGCGATCCCGACGCGCTTCAGCGCCTTGCAGGTCGCGTGCGCATCGGGGGCCGAGGCGCGCAACCGGTAGTATTGCTTGCCGTTCACCATTGCCGGAATGACCGCCATGCGCATCGCCTTCAGTTCGGGCCGCTGCCCCGCGAGCGACTTCCACTGTGCGGCCGCCTCAGCGGGCGAAAGCGCGGCGGCGAGCTGGATCGTCTGCTGCCCGACGGCAGGAACGGCCGGGATGGTCCGCACCGCGGGCACGCGCGCTGCCGCGGGGGGCGCGGGCGCGGCCGCGGGCGCCGCTGCTGCCAGCGCCGGGCGCTCGCGTTGCAACAGGGCCGGCGCGATCGGCACCACCGCATCGCTGCGCTGCGCCAGCGCGAGGGCGGCACCGCCATCGGCGAGCGGCTCGTCGACGACTATCACCGCAGTGGTCGTCGGCCCGGTGATCTTGAACAGGTCGGCAGCGAAGGCGGCGGGCACTCTGATGCAGCCGTGCGAGGCGGGATAGCCCGGCAGGCGCCCGGCGTGGATCGCAATGCCGCCCCAGGTCAGCCGCTGCATGTAAGGCATCGGCGCGTTGCTGTAGAGGTTCGAGCGGTGAAAGCGCTTCTTCTGCAGGATCGCGAAGGTGCCGGTGGGGGTGCGTTTGCCCTTCTTGCCGGTGGAGACCGGGCTCGAGCGCCAAAGCACGCCGTCCTTGAAGACGTGCATCTGCTGCGATTGCAAGCTGACCGTAATGACGACGCCGCTTTCGAGAACGTCTACGACGGTCCTTTGCAATGGCGGCGGTGGTGGAGCCTGCGTGGGTGCAGGCGGCGGAGCCTGTTCTGATGCCTGCGCCGAAGCGCTTCCCGAGGAGCCGCTCACGGCCTCCGGGATGTTGGACAGGCCGACGAAGGCCAGAAGCGCGACCGGCAGCAGCCAGAGACTGTGGAGCCGTGAGCGCAGCACCGCGCACCTCCGTTAACCATGGAAGCTAACGGTTAATGCGTAGCGCTACCCGCGGCAAGCGCTGTTCGGTTCTTGCGCTCAGTCGAAGCTGTAGGCGAGCTCGAAATCGCCCCAGCGCCGTCCGCCGAAGATCAGCGGGACATAGACATTGCGCACCACCACATAGCTGTCGCCGTCGCCCTCCTGGCGATAGACCGCCATCATGTAGGGCGCGCTCGAGACCTTGGCCTTGCGGTCGATCGCCTCGAGCATGATCCGGCCGTTCCGGCAGAACTGGGTGTCGTGGCTGAGATCGCCTGTCGGCGTGCGGCTGCGTTCGGTGAGGTGCGTGGGCAGGAACCCGTTCATGTCGGTGCAGGCGGCGGCCAGAACGCGCGAATCGCTCGCCTTGGCGCGGTCGAGGAAGGGGCGCCATTCGGCATGGGCCCAGTCGGTGAGCCGGGTGCGGAACAGCGGCGGGTTGGTGCCGGGGACGGGCTGGTAATCGGTGTCGAACAGGGCCGGGAGCGTGATCACGCCCTTGGCGAGCGCCGCCTCGGTGTGGGCCACCACTTCGCGCATCATCGCCTGCGCCTGCGCCACCATTGCGCTGTCTTCGGGGCTGAGCCCGGCATGCACGATGCGGTCGAACATTTCGCTGGCGGTGATTTCCAGCTCCTCCATCTTGCGATGCGCGCCGTGGAGGCGGTCCTCATTCGCGCGCGCAGCAGCATCAAAGCCGGTCAACACGCGCTGGACCTTGTCGACATGGCTGGAAATGGTGCCGGTCGAGCGGGCGATGACGTCGTTCTGCTTGTCGACCTCCTCGACCAGCGCGCCGACATTGGCGAGGCTGCTCTCGATCCGCGCGACCGAGGCCCGCGCCTCGCCGCTGGCCCTGGAGCCTGCCTCGATCCGCCCGATCACCACTTCGGCCTCGCCGCCCAGCGCGTCGATGGTGTGGGCGATTTCCTCGGTCGCCTTGCGGGTGTCGTTGGCGAGGCTCTTCACCTCGCTCGCGACGACCGCGAAAGTGCGGCCCGCGTCCCCTGCGCGCATCGCCTCGATCGTGGCGTTGAGGGCGAGGATATTGGTCGTCTCGGCAATCTCGCCGATGTCCTGCGCGGAGCGGCGCACCTGCTCCATCGCGGCAGAGAAACTGGTGACGTGCTGGCCGAGCGTGTCGACCAGCTCGATAAGCGAGGCGATCTGCCCCAGCGAGGACTGGATCAGCGCCGTGCCCTCGGACAGGCGCTCGATCGCGCGTTCGGACAGCAGGCGCGCCTCGTCGGAAGCTTCGGCGACCTTGGTCTGGTCCGCCTCGAGCGCGCGCACGGTTTCGGCCAGCGCCTCGTGTTCGGAGCGCAGCGTCTTGGACGAGGCGATCACTGCCTCGACCACGCCCGCCACATCGGTGCAGCCGACAGTCACTGCCCCGCAGCTCTCGGGGATCATCCCGAGTGCATGGGCATTGGCGGTATCGATGGCTAGGCTGTTCATGTGCGTATCGCGACCTTGTGCTGTGCGTTGCGGAACACTAGGCAGAGGATGGTAAGCGAAGGGTTAACACTTGCCCCCTTCCCCCTCGCAAGATTGGGGACTGGTCAGGCTCCGCCGCACAGGTTAAGCCCGCACCCATGTTCTTCAATTTCGTCGACGAGCTGCGGGCGGCCGGGATCGGTGCCTCGTTCAAGGAGCACCTCACCCTGCTGGAGGCGCTCGACAAGGACGTGATCGAGCAGACGCCCGAGGCGTTCTACTACCTCTCCCGCGCGACCTTCGTGAAGGATGAAGGCCTGCTCGACCGCTTCGATCAGGTGTTCCAGAAGGTGTTCAAGGGGATCATGACCGATTACGGCCAGAACCCTGTCGACATTCCGGAAGACTGGCTGAAGGCCGTGGCCGAGAAGTTCCTGACCCCCGAGGAGATGGAGAAGATCAAGTCCCTCGGAGACTGGGACGAGATAATGGAGACGCTCAAGAAGCGGCTCGAAGAACAGGAAAAGCGCCACCAGGGCGGCAACAAGTGGATCGGCACCGGGGGCACCAGCCCCTTCGGCAACTCCGGCTACAACCCCGAAGGCGTTCGCATCGGCGGCGAGGCCAAGCACGGGCGCGCGATCAAAGTCTGGGAAAAGCGCGAGTTCAAGAACCTCGACAACACCAAGGAACTCGGCACCCGCAACATCAAGATGGCGCTGCGCCGTCTGCGCCGCTTCGCCCGCGAAGGCGCGGCGGACGAGCTCGACATTCCCGGCACCATCGAGGGCACCGCCAAGCAGGGCTGGCTCGACATCCGCATGCGGCCCGAGCGGCGCAATGCCGTCAAGCTGCTGCTGTTCCTCGATGTCGGCGGGTCGATGGACCCCTTCATCAAGCTGGTGGAGGAACTGTTCAGCGCCGCCACCGCAGAGTTCAAGAACCTCGAATTCTTCTACTTCCACAACTGCCTCTACGAAGGCGTGTGGAAGGACAACAAGCGACGCTGGCAGGAACGCACCAAGACCTGGGACGTGCTCCACAAATACGGGCACGATTACAAGATCGTGTTCGTAGGCGACGCCGCGATGAGCCCCTACGAGATCACCCATCCGGGCGGCAGCGTCGAGCACATGAACGAGGAAGCGGGCGCGGTGTGGCTCCAGCGCGTGACCAACACGTATCCGGCGACCGTGTGGCTCAACCCCGTGCCGGAAAAGCAGTGGGGCTATTCGCAGTCGACCAAGATGATCAAGCAGCTGGTCGGCGACCGGATGTATCCGCTGACGCTCGAGGGACTGGATGATGCGATGCGGGAGCTGAGCCGGAAGCACGGGGCTTGATGGAGCGCTTAAGGGCTGCGGCCTTTGGCCTCACACCGATGATCGTGACTTTCGTCTTGTCTGCGTTCTTTTTTCCTAAGTTTCTGTTCGATCTGACAGTCAATCACCCGCTGTGGGAGGGCGATCTGCCGGTGACCGGACGGATCTGGATATTCAACCTGCTGGCGATCGGGATGGAACTTGCCGGTTTGCGCAAGCGTAGCGGCAGGGGCTTGGCCAATCTTCACCTGAGGCCCATGCCTTTGCCGTCCAAGCTGGCCTTTGTCGTGTGCAACGCGGTATCGGCGGCGATCTTCATGGCATGGATGGCACGTTAGTGATCCGAGGCGCTGACTTTCAGCCCTTTCGGTCCAGCTCTGCGTCCAAATGCAGGCTGCACCGCCAGAAGAAGAACGCCGGCACCAGCCCCAGCACCGCTGCGCCGTAGAGCACGTAGCGCACGCTATCCGCGCCGTAGACGGGTTGCAACCAGTCGGACAGCATCCCGAAGAACAGCGGCCCCAGCCCCAGCCCGATAAGGTTCTGGAAGAACAGCAAGCTCGCCGCCGCAATCGCCCTCGCCCGCAGCGGCACGAGGCCTTGCGCCGCCGAATAGGTCGGCCCGTAGTAAAGCGAGTTGAACACCTGCGGCACGAAGATCAGCACCAGCGCCAGCGGCCAGCTCGGTGCCTGATAGGCGGCGATCGCGAGCGGCACGGCCAGCGCCATGCCGACAGCGGGCGCGGTCAGCACGTGGCGGCGGTGCTTCGCCCCGAAACGGTCCGCGAGGTAGCCGCCGAGCCACGTGCCGAGGATACCCCCGACCCCGCCGATGATGCCGAACCACAGTCCCACCTGTCCCGGGGTCATGTCATGGGTGCGCTGGAAGAAGATCGTCGTCCAGGTGGTCTTGCCATAGGACAGGAACGCCGCCGCTGAGCCCGCCAGTACCAGCAGCACGAAAGCGCGCGAGCGCATGATTTCGGCCACCGCCTTGCCCAATGGCAGCGCGGCGGGCTGGCTCTTTGCCTGCAAAACGGCCGCGACGTCAGAGTGGCGCGGGTCGCGCAGGACGAACCACACCACCAGTGCCAGCGCGACGCCGGGAAGTCCCACCACCACGAAGGCTTCGCGCCAGCCCATGTAATCAGCGAGCAAGCCGCCGATCACCATGCCCAGCAGCGATCCGATGGGAATGCCGAGCGAATAGAAGGCCAGAGCCGAAGCGCGCTTATCGGGCGGCACCATGTCGCTGATGAGCGAATGCGCTGGCGGGGTGCAGCCCGCCTCGCCCACCCCGACGCCGATCCGGGCGAGCAGCAGCTGCCAGAAGTTCTGTGCCACGCCGCACAGCGCCGTCATCCCCGACCACAGCGCCAGCGCGACCGCGATCAGCTTCGGGCGGCTCGTGGTCTGACGGTCGGCAAGCCGTGCGATGGGGATGCCGAGAACGGTGTAGAACAGTGCGAAGGCGAGCCCCGTCATCAACCCGATCTGGGTGTCGGACAGCTTGAGGTCGCGCGCGATCGGCTCGGCCAGGATGTTGACGATCTGGCGGTCGATGAAATTGAAGACATAGACCGTCAGCAGGATCCACAAGGTCACCCTTGCGGACTGCACGCCAGTGCCGCTCGCTGCCGCGGTTGCCATTCCTTTTCTCTCCCATCGGTGGCGGTTGGTCCGCCATCCCTAGTGTCACGCACCCGTTTGGCGTCGTGACGTCACATTCAATAAAGCAGATGCGGTCGCACCTCGGCAACCCAGGCCGCCTCGTCCTGTGCCGCCATGACGTCAAGATCATGGGGGACAGCGGCCGGATCGTCGACCCACTCCCTGAGCGACGGCCCGCCGTTGATCACGTCGATCGCGAGGCGGGTGAGCTCGTACTCGTAGGGGAAATCACGCCACAGCGGGTAATCAGGATAGAGCGTGCGGATCGCCTTGAAGGCGAGCGCCTGCAAGCGCCAGGGCTTGAAGGTGTCGTGCTGGTAGAAACCGCCTTCCGCATGGATCATCAATGCGTTGCAGAGCGTTCCTTTGTGCTTGTGGAAAGTCGGTTCGAACCAGCATTCGCGGACCCGGCAGCCCGCCAGCCAGTCGGGGGCGAGCCTGTTCATCACCTTCAGAACCGCGCCCGCATCAATGTCCGGCGCGCCGAACAGCACCTCGAGCGGCCGGGTGGTGCCGCGCCCTTCGGACAGGGTCGTGCCCTCCAGCATCACCGTCCCGGCATAGGCGCGCGCCATATTGAGATTGGCGGCATTGGGCGAGGGGTTGATCCAGATGCGTGACGCCGACCATCCAAAGCCGTCATCCGCGTCGGGACGCCAGCCTTCCATCGCCACCACCTTGTAGGCGACGTCGAGACCGAAATGCGCGATGAACCAGTGGCCCATCTCCCCCATGGTGAGGCCGTGGCGCATCGGCATCGGGGCGGCGCCGACGAAGCTCTCCTGCCCCGGCACCAGCAGCGTCCCCTCTACCGGGCGGCCGGCGGGGTTCGGTCGGTCGAGCACCCACACCTCCTTGCCCGCCTTGGTCGCTTCCTCGAGCAGATAGAGCAGCGTGGTCACGAAGGTATAGATCCGGCAGCCGAGGTCCTGCAGGTCGAACAGGAACACGTCGGCGCTCGACATCATCTGCCCCGTCGGACGGCGCACCTCGCCATAGAGCGAGAAGATCGGGATGCCGTAGCGCGGATCCATTTCGTCCGCGGTCTCGACCATGTTGTCCTGCTTGTCGCCCTTGAGGCCGTGCTGCGGACCGAAGGCGCTGTTCACCTGCACGCCTGCCGCGATCAGCGCGTCAAGGCTGTGGGTGAGGTCCGCCGTCACGCTCGCCGGATGCGCCACCAGCGCCACGCGGCGGCCCTTCAATTGGCGGAGGAGTTCGGGGTCGGCGAGCAGCCGGTCGATGCCGTTCTTCATGCCTCAAGCGATGGAACAGGCGCCGCGCAAAGGCAATGCTTGGCGCTAGGGGTGGGAACATTGCCCACACTGTGCCAGTTAGACCTCCATGGACATCGACTGGACACCCGCAGCCATCGCCGCAGGCTGGGCGATCATCCTCGGCGGTGCGGGCGGCGCGCTGACCGAGATCGGCCAGTGGTATCGCGACTTGCGCAAACCCCCGTGGCAGCCGCCCGACTGGCTGTTCGGCCCGGCCTGGACGGTGATCCTCGGCCTTGCCGGGTGGAGCTTCTACATCGGCCTGACCGAGGCGCCCTCGCCCGAGGCGCGCACCGGTGTGTGGGCGCTGTTCATCGCCAATTTCGTGCTCCACTTCCTCTGGTCGCCGCTGTTCTTCAAGCTGAAGCGACCCGACTGGGCGCTCGCCGAAAACGTGTTCCTGTGGCTCTCGGTCGTGGGGCTGATGGTGGTGCTGCCGCGCCTCGTTGGCGACAGCTTCGCAGGCTGGCTCAATGTCCCCTATTTCATCTGGGTGAGCTTCGCCTTCGTGCTCAACGGAAAGATCGTCCAGCTCAACCGGCCCTTTGTCACCGGAGCGCCGGTGCGTTAACGCTCGACGATCAGCGCACGGTTGGCTTCGGAATGGAATTCGGGCCTGCCGGGTGGGAAGGCGAGCGCCCAGTACTGCTTGGTGCCGTCCGCCTGCTCGACCACCGCGTTGAGCGCCACCTGCGCCGGAGCGGGCAGGTCGGCTGCAATGCTCGCCTTGAGCACCAGTCCCGCAACGTCATGCGAGCGGGCGATGGCGATGGCCTCGACCGGCGCATCGCGCATCCCTTCGCGGAAGGAATCGAAGTCGTAGGCCGCCCATTGGCCCGAGGGCGAGAGGTTGAATTCGCGGTAGGCCGTATCGCCGAGCGGCTGCCAGAAGATTTCGAAGCAGGTGGTCTGCCAAAGGTTGTCGCGCCGTGCAGGGGTGGCGGCCGGGGGAACGACGATGCCGGGCACAAGCCCGTCGAGCCGGAATTCGGCCTCGCAGCCCTGCGGCGTCGCGGAAATGGCGGCGGTAATGGCGCGGACTGGACCAAGATCGCAGGCAACGTGGAGCATGAGCGCGTGCATCGTCCCTGTGTGCCGCGCGCGCGCGCGCCCGGCAAGCCACTTCACGCCGCGCGCCCCGCCTGTTAGGGCCGCCCGCCATGAGCACCTACGAATCCAGCCTCCTGCGCCTGCTCGACGAGCGCGGCTATATCCACCAGATGACCGACGCGGCGGGCCTCGATGCCCTGGCCTCCCAGCAGGTGGTGCCGGGCTATATCGGATTCGATGCGACTGCGCCCTCGCTGCACATCGGCAGCCTCGTCCAGATCATGATGCTGCGCCGCTTGCAGCAGACCGGGCACAAGCCGGTGGTCGTGATGGGCGGCGGCACCACCCGCATCGGCGACCCGACGGGCCGGGACGAGAGCCGCAAGATGCTCACCGACGAGACGATCGAGGCGAACATCCGGTCGATCTTCACAGTCTTCGACAAGCTGCTGAAATTTGGGGATGGCCCGACCGACGCGGTGATGGTCAACAACCATGATTGGCTCGGGCAGCTGGGTTACATCCAGCTGCTTCAGGAAGTCGGCACCCATTTCACCGTCAACCGCATGCTGACCTTCGATTCGGTCCGGCTCAGGCTCGAGCGCGAGCAGCCGATGACCTTTCTCGAATTCAACTACATGATCCTTCAAGGTTATGATTTCAGGTACTTGTCGCGCGATCTTGGCGTCCGCTTGCAGATGGGCGGCAGCGACCAATGGGGCAATATCGTCAACGGGATTGAGCTTGGCCGGCGCATGGACGGGACCGAGCTGTTCGGCCTCACCACCCCGCTGCTGACCACCGCGAGCGGGGCGAAGATGGGCAAGACCGCAGCGGGCGCGGTGTGGCTCAACGAGGATCAATTGCCCGCCTACGACTTCTGGCAATATTGGCGCAACGTCGATGATGCCGACGTCGGCAAGTTCCTGCGCCTGTTCACCGACCTGCCGCTCGATGAGATAAGCCGCCTCGAAGCGCTTGAAGGCGCAGAGATAAACGCCGCCAAGGTAATCCTCGCCAACGAGGTGACCAAGCTCGTGCGCGGCGAGGAGGCCGCCACTCGCGCCGAAGCCACCGCGCGCGAGACCTTCGCTGGCAGCGGCGCGGGCGAGGATCTGCCGATCATCGCGACAGGGCCCGAAGGCATGCGCCTTGCTGCCCTGCTCACCGATGTCGGGCTCACCGCCTCCAATGGCGAGGCCAAGCGCAAGCTTGCCGAGGGCGCGGTCAAACTCGAGGGCGAGACCGTCTCCGATCCAGCCCGGCTGGTGCTGCCCGAAGAAGGCCAGACCCTGCGCCTCAGCCTCGGCAAAAAGCGCCACGCCCTCGTGACGCGGTAAGCGTTACCCACAAGGCGCATCGCCGGCCTTTACCAATTGTCAGCCTTTCTCCGGCATTTCCCTTGTCTGTGACCCAGACGGAGGGAAGGATCGCGCTACGTGGCTGGTGGAGCTAATCTCAGTGTGACCGACATGCGCCGCGCGGCGCGTCATCCGGTCGACTTTCCGGCGATCGTCGAACACTTCGTGCACGGCGACCTGCACCTGCACATCTGCAATCTATCGGCCCATGGCTTCATGGTCGATAATGGCGGCCAGCTCCAGCGCGGCGACCGCATCATCATCCGTTTGCCGATTGTCGGCCGGATCGAGGCTTATGTCATCTGGACGCGCGACACCCGCGCCGGATTCCAGTTCGAGCGGATCATCCGTCTCGACGATTTCGTCGCGATCATCGACGAGCTTCAGCCCAACCCGCGCCTGCGCCGCCCGCGCTGAGGCAACATAAAGTCGAGGGGGAACAAGTTTCCCCTGCTTGGCAGCATCGCTGCCGCCTGCCATGGCGCGCGGCGTGACCGACGCTGCGACCGAACCTGCCTCCCCGCTCCAGATACCCGATTACCGGCGCTACTGGCTGGCGCGTTTTATGGGCGTGTTCGCGACCATGTCGATGGTGGTGCTGCTCGGCTATCAGCTCTACGCCGTGGCGCGCGACGATTACGGGATGAGCGTGGCCGAGGCCTCGTTCCAGCTCGGGCTGCTGGGGCTGGCGCAATTCGTGCCGCTGTTCCTGCTGACGCCCGTCGCAGGCCTCGCCGCCGACCGCTTCGACCGGCGCCATGTCGCGGCCTTCGCCAACGGGATCGACGGCCTCGTCGCGGTGGTGCTGGCGCTGGCGACCTGGGCCGACGCCTTGAGCCTGCCGATTCTCTTCACCCTCGCCGCCGTCCACGGCGCCGCGCGGGTGTTCCTCGGCCCCTCGATGAGCGCCATCGCGCCCAACATCGTGCCCCCAGCGCTGCTCCCGCGCGCCATCGCGCTGTCCTCGATCGCCTGGCAGACCGCGAGCGTCGCCGGCCCAGCGGTGGGCGGGCTGATCTTTGCGGGCGCCGAATGGCTGCCGCATGCGCTCTCGGCCGCGCTGCTCGGCTGCTCGATGCTGCTGATCCTCACCGTGCGGCCGGTGCGTGCCAAGCAGGACGGGCCGCGGCTCAAGCCGCTGAAGCAGATCACCGAGGGGATGATCTACGTGTGGCGCGAGCGGTTCCTGCTCGGCTGCATCACGCTCGATCTGTTCGCGGTGCTGCTGGCGGGGGCGACCGCGCTGCTGCCCGTCTTCGCCCGCGATATCCTGTTCGTCGGGCCCGAGGGGCTCGGGCTGATGCGCGCCGCCCCGGCTTTCGGTGCCGCGAGCGTAGCGCTGTGGCTCTCCTTCCGTCCGCTGAAGCGCGAGGTCGGGGTCAAGATGCTCTGGGCGGTCGCGGCGTTCGGGGCGCTCACCATCGCCTTCGCCTTCTCGCGATACTTCATCCTGTCGCTGGCGATTCTTGCCGCGATGGGCGCGGTCGACATGATCTCGGTGTTCATCCGGAGCTCGCTGGTCCAGCTCTTCACGCCCGATGACAAGCGCGGACGGGTGTCCGCGATCTCTGGCCTTGCCATCTCCGCCTCGAACGAGCTCGGCGAAATGCAGTCAGGGCTCGCTGCGGCGTTGCTCGGCGCGGTCGGGGCGGTTGTATTCGGCGGCGCGGGTGCGATATTCGTGACACTGGTCTGGGCGTGGTACTTCCCTGAATTGCGCCGCGCCCGCAGCTTCGAGCCCCAAGAGCTCAAACGAGAGGTATCGACATGAAGGCCGACAACATCCTCGCCACCATCGGCGGCACCCCGCATATCCGCCTCGCGCGGCTGTTCCCCGACCACGAGGTGTGGGTGAAGTCCGAGCGCGCCAACCCCGGCGGCTCGATCAAGGACCGCATCGCGCTCGCGATGGTCGAGGACGCCGAGGCGCGCGGGGCCCTGAAGGCCGGCGGCACCATCGTCGAGCCGACCTCGGGCAACACCGGGATCGGCCTTGCGATGGTCGCGGCGGTCAAGGGTTACAAGCTGATCCTGGTGATGCCCGAATCGATGTCGGTCGAACGTCGCCGCCTGATGCTCGCCTATGGCGCGAGCTTCGACCTCACCCCGCGCGAGAAGGGCATGAAGGGCGCGATCGAGCGGGCGATGGAGCTGGTCGCCGGAACCCCGGGCGCGTGGATGCCGAGCCAGTTCGACAATGCGGCAAATCCCGCCGCCCACGCCCGCACCACCGCGCAGGAAATCCTTGTCGACTTCGCCGATAGCCCGATCGACGTGATGATCACCGGCGTCGGCACCGGCGGGCACCTAACCGGCTGCGCCGAGGAGCTGAAGAAGCACTGGCCCGCGATGAAGGCCTACGGGGTCGAGCCCGCGCTCTCGCCCGTCATCAACGGCGGCCAGCCCGGCCCGCACCCGATCCAGGGCATCGGCGCCGGATTCATTCCGGGCAATCTCCACACCGCCGCGATCGACGGTGCTATCACGGTCGACGCCGAGGAGGCCAAGGAAATGGCCCGCCGTGCCGCGCGCGAAGAGGGCATGCTCGTCGGCATCTCGAGCGGCGCGACGCTCGCCGCCATCGCCAGCAAACTGCCCGAGCTTCCCGCCGGCACGCGGGTGCTCGGCTTCAATTACGACACGGGCGAGCGCTATCTCTCGGTCCCCGATTTCCTGCCGGTGGAGTGACCTTGCCCGAGCGGTTGCCGATGCCGGTCGCGAGGCCGCAATAACCGATTCCTTAACCCTGTCGGCGTAACCCTGCGGGACAAGATTGCGCGAGCGATCAGGTCTTTGCCCGGGAAGTGCCGCTCATGAAGTTCATCAAGCTCGAATCGCGTGGCGGCAATTATCTTGTCGTGGCCTCCAACGTAGCCTGGCTGCGCAGCGCCGAGAACGGTCAGACGAATGTCGGCATCGTCGGCGGGCAGCCGCTGCTGGTGGTCGGCTCGATCGAGGAGGTGGCCGAAAAGATCCTCGTGGGCCTCGCCCAAGCCGGGGGGGATGCCGAGCCTTCACCCGCTCCGGCCGCGCCGCCTGCGCCTGTGGCCGCACCGCCCGCAGCGGTCGTTCCCGCGCCCGAGCCGCAACCCGAACCGGTCGTGCAGGCAAGTCCGCCGGAGCCGGAGCCGGAAGAGGAAGCTGAGCCCGAAGCGGAGCAGGAGCTGGAAGCGGTCGATCTCGAGCCCGCACCCGCCCCCGGCCCCGTACCGCAGCCTGCCCCCGCTGCCTCGCAGCGCCCCGTCGCAAGTCCCGCACCTGCCCGCCCGCGCGTCGCCTCGGCGCGTTCGGCGAGCCAGTGGGAACGCCCTGCCTCGGCCAGTCCCAAGAGCCTCAAGATGAAGGTCAGCTCTCAGCGCATGATGGGCATGCTCGACTGACCGGCGGCACCCTGCGCGCCGGGGAACCGGCGAAGCAGGCCTTACCGCCCGGCGATCAGCGCCGCGGCCGCTTCGGCCATGCCGGCGTTGCTGTGCGCGATCCCCGGCACCCGCTCGAGCTGCCAAGCGAAGGGGACACCGGCCGCCGCGGCGGCGGCCTCCCCGCGCGCGAAGAATGCCTGCCCGCGGGCGTAGCGGTGCGGCCCCTGCGCATCGGCCTCGGGGGTCTTTCGCAGATCGGGATCGGCGCGGTCGGTATCGGCCGTGCCGAGCAGCACCATCAGCGGCTTGCCGAGCGCGGCTGCAAGCCCCTCGGCCCCAATCGGCGTTGCACCGAGACCGTAGGGAAAGGCGGTGCCGGAGTCGGGCATGGTGTACCATCCGGCATTGGCAGCAATGGCCCGATCAATCCGCGCCTCGGGCATGAACAGCACGTAGCGGTGAACGAATTGCGCCCCGGCGGAGTGACCGTAGATCGCATAGCGCTCCACCCGCGTGCCGAAGCGCTGGCGGACATCGTCGAACAACGGTTCGATCGCCGCAAAGGACCAGCGGCTGCGCGGGCGCGCTGTGCCATCCTCCTCGGTGAAGTAACCGGTGTTGTAGCCGAGCGAGCCGGGAAAGTCGGCGGCAGCGAATTGCGGGGCGATGACGATGAAGCCGAGGCGCCTGGCATGCGCCGCCCATTCGTCGCGGTAGCGGTCGGCATCGCGGTTGACGCCGTGCATGATGAAGACGACGCGCGTGTCGGGCGTGACCGTCTCGGGCAACTGGTAAAAGACAGGGAGCGGCGGGCCATCCCACCCGCTGAAGACGAAGCGTCCGGCCTGTCCGGTCGCGCCCGCGGCAACGGCGGGTGCCGCGAACATCATCGCGGCCAGCAAAGCCAGAAACCACCGCCGCATCATCGTGCCCGTGCTCCTCTTTCGCACCCCACAAAGCACAGGGGCCGCCATGCAGCAACATGGCGGCCCCGCAATCATACCGGAAATGCGCGGCGAAGGGCTTACGCGGCGGTCGCGAAGGCCTCGGCCGGGAGCTTCATCATGTATTCGCTGCCCGCCTCGAGCTTGCGGCGCAGCGCGCCCGCATCGGGGAGGAAGCGCTCGGCATAGTAATTGGCCGAGACGAGCTTGGCTTCGTAGAACGCCTTGTCCTCGCCGCCCTCGGCAAGCTTTGTCAGCGCCACCTTGGCCATCTTCAGCCAGAAGTGCCCGAGCGTCACGATGCCCATGATATGCATGTAGTGATGCGCGCCCGCGCCGAGGTGATTGGGATTGGTGAAGGCGTTCATCATGAACCACTGCGTCGCCGCCTTCTGCTCGCCCAGCGCCTTTTCGAGACGCTCGGCGACAGGAGCGAGTTCTGCCACCTGCTTGGCGGCGGCAATTTCCTCGTCGATCATCGCGAAGAAGGCCTGGATCGCCTTGCCGCCGCCAGCGGCGAGCTTGCGGCCGCACAGGTCCATCGCCTGCACGCCGTTGGCGCCTTCGTAGATCATCGCGATGCGGCTATCGCGCACGAACTGCTCCATGCCCCACTCGCGCACATAGCCGTGGCCGCCATAGACCTGCTGCATGTTGTTGGCGATGTCATAGCCCTTGTCGGTGCCGTAGCCCTTGATGACGGGGGTCATCAGCCCGATCAGCAGGTCGGCCTGCTCGCGCTCTTCCTCGGTCTGGGCCTTGTGGGTGAGATCGACCTGGAGCGCGCCCCACAGGCACAGGGCGCGCATCGCCTCGGTGAAGACCTTGGCGTCCATCAGCATGCGGCGCACGTCGGGGTGGACGAAGATCGGATCGGCCTTGGCCTCGGGCTCGGCCGGGCCGGTCAGCGCGCGGCCCTGACGCCGGTCGAGCGCGTAGGCGACGGCGTTCTGGTAGGCGACCTCGGCCTGGGCATAGCCCTGGATGCCGACGCCGAGGCGGGCTGCGTTCATCATGATGAACATCGCGGCCAACCCCTTGTTCTCCTCTCCCACGAGGTAGCCGGTCGCGCCGTCATAATTGAGCAGGCACGTGGCGTTGCCGTGGATGCCCATCTTCTTCTCGATCGACCCGCAGGTAACGCCGTTGCGCAAGCCCGGATTGCCGTTCTCGTCGAGGATGAACTTGGGCACGATGAAGAGCGAGATACCCTTGGTCGAATCCGGCGCGCCCGGGGTCTTGGCCAGCACCAGGTGGATGATGTTGCTGGTGAGGTCATGCTCGCCGGCCGAGATGAAGATCTTGGTGCCGGTGATCGCATAGGTGCCATCACCGTTCGGAACGGCCTTGGTGCGGATCATGCCGAGATCGGTGCCGCAGTGCGGCTCGGTGAGGTTCATCGTGCCCGACCATTCGCCCGAGATCATCTTGGGCACGTAAGTGGCCTTCTGCTCGTCCGAACCCTTGGCGAGAATCGCCGAGACCGCGCCGTGGGTGAGGCCCGGATACATCGCGAAGGCCTGGTTGGCGGTGCCGGTATACTCCTCGAGCACGAAGCCGAGCACATGCGGCAAGCCCTGCCCGCCGAACTCCTCGGGCTGGGCAAGCGTGCCCCAACCGCTTTCGACATAGGCCTGGTAGGCCTCCTTGAAACCCGGGGGCGTGGTGACCGAGCCGTCTTCGTGCCGGGTGCAGCCATGCTCGTCGCCCGCCTGGTTGATCGGCGCGAGCACCTCGGCGCAGAACTTGCCGGCCTCGTTGATGACCGTCTCGATCATATCGGGGGTGGCGTTCTCGAAGCCCGGCAGATTGCCGTAGCTCGCCAGATCGAGCACTTCGTTGACGATGAAACGCGTGTCGCGGGTGGGCGCGGTGTAGGTCGGCATCTGTGGATCCCTCTGGTATGCGGACGGGTGAAACGGGTATGGCCTAGCGCATCAGCGCAGATCGAGCTTTTCGATTTCGGCCACGAAGTCGGTCAGTTCCTTGATCGAGCTGTCGATGTCGTCGCGCTGCGCCTTCAGCTTGGCGATATGCGCGCGGCATTTCTCGATCGTGACGCGGCGCTGTTCGACACGCCCGTCGTCGAGATCGTAGAGGTCGATCATCTCGCGGATTTCGGTCAGCGAGAAGCCGACATTCTTGGCGCGCATGATCCACGCGAGGCGCGCGCGGTCACGCTTGGAATAGACGCGGGTGAGGCCGACGCGCGCGGGGCTGATCAGCCCCTCGTCCTCATAGAAACGCAGCGCGCGCGCGGTGCAGCCGAACTCCGAGGTGAGGTCGGAGATGGTGAAGTGCTCGCGCTCGTGGACATCCGGCCGGTCGAGATGCGCACCGTTGCGGCGCGGTTCGGCGGCGGGATCGACGGCGGCGGTGGATGCGGGAGCGGTAGCCATGTCCCGCGCTCTACCTTACGTTTACGTGAGCGTCAAGTATCCTTGCGCCGGAGCGCCACCCCGCCCTCGCCCGGAATCACTTCGCGGTAAAAGCAGGAACGCGCGCCCGTGTGGCAGGTGGGGCCGGCGGGCGTGGCGCGAATCAGCAGCGCGTCCTGATCGCAGTCGGTCAGCACCGTCTCCACGGCGAGGACATGCCCCGAAGTCTCGCCCTTCATCCACAGTGCCCCGCGCGATCGCGACCAGAAGTGCACCTTGCCGGTCTCGAGCGTCTTCGCGAGCGCCTCGGCGTTCATGTGCGCCACGACCAGCACAGTGCCGTCCGCAGCATCGACCACGACCGCGGTCAGAAGCCCTGCGGCATCGAATTTGGGAGCAAAGACAAGGCCCTTTTCGCGCTCTTCGGAAGTGAGGACGGGATCGGTCACTGAGGCAACTCCAGGATAGTGCGGAGGCGGCTCATGCAAGGATTGTTGCAACCAGACAACAGCAAGTCACAAAAAATTGCCCCCGCCAAGGTTTCGTCTTCCGCGTTAGGCAACTCGGTGGAAGAAAGCCTGCGGAGCCTTCGCAAGGGGTTCTCCACTCGAACACGCGGCACCGCCCGGTGCCGGGTTCAGGGGGTGACCGGACCGCGAAACTGGCAGCGGGGTGCCAGCGCGACCGGTTGAACGATAGGGACTGGATCCCGGCAGCGAAGTTAGGGGGTCGCTGCCATTGCCCTTTGGGGTGGATCCGCACCGTTTCGTCACGTGGCGCCCAGGGTCGAAAGACCTCGGGCGTTATGTGTTTACGGGGCCCGGAGGCTCAGGGATGCGCGAGCTTGTGGTCTTCCTCCACCCGCGCAAAACACGCGATCGCGATGCTCGAAGGCGCCGCGCCGGCAATCGCGGAAAGGCACGCGCGGCTCGTTGCTCCGCTGGTGAGCACGTCGTCGACCAGCACCACGTCGCGCCCCCGGACCCGCGCCGCCGCGCCCGGGGCGAGGCGGATCGCCCCGGTCAGCACCCGCTCGCGCGCCTCGCGGCCCAGCCCGCCGAGGTTTGGCGTGCGCCGGAACCGCACCAGCGCCGCCACCGCCACTTCGCCCTTGCCCTGCTTCTGGAGCGCCTGCGCAAGCAGAGCCGCCTGGTTGAACCCCCGGCTCCACAGTCGCCAGCGGTGGAGCGGCACCGGCACCAGCAGCGGCGGCGCGCGTCCCGCGAGCGGCTCGGGCATGCGCGCCGCAATCAGCCGCGCCAACAGCCCCGACAGCGCAATCCGTCCGCCGTGCTTGTAGGCAAGCACCAGCTTTCGCGAGGTTTCGTTATAGTAGGTCGCGGCATAGACCGGCACCGCGTGGCCGGGCGATTCCGGGTGCTCGGGCACCTCGAGCGTGCTCCAGCAATCGGTGCACAGTCCCGCCTGCGCAGCGATCGCTGCTCCGCACGCGGGGCAGCGCGGCGGATAGATGAAATCCACCAGGGGCGCGAAATGCCGGGCAAGGTGAGCGACCACTGCCATCGCGCGAGTGTCGCATGGCTTGCGCTCAAGAGGCAAGCGCGGCAGGGCGTCGCCGCATGACCGCCGCCGCCGTTCCCACCATCTTCGCCGAACATCGCCGCGTGGCCCGCGCGCTGCGCTCGTCCGCGCGCCTGCGGTCCCGTGCGGATGCGGCGCACTTCCTCGTCGACGAGATGGCCGAGGACATGATCGAGCGGCTGAGCTTCGTGCGCCATGCCCCCGCGCGGGCGCTGCTGATCGGCGGGGCACCGGCCATGCTTGAGGCCCATCTGCGGCAGGGCGGCGGCGAGGTCGCCGTCGATCTCACCGGCAATCCCGCCGAACCCCTCGCGGGCAGTCCCTTCGATTTCATCGGCGTGATCGGCCAGCTCGATGCCGTCAACGATCTGCCCGGCGCGCTGATCCACCTGCGCCATGCGCTGACCCCCGGCGGGCTCGTGATCGCGAGCTTCATTGGCGGGCAGAGCCTCCCCGCCCTGCGCGCCGCGATGCTGGCGGCTGAGCCCGACAGGCCCGCAGCCCGGCTTCACCCCATGGTCGATGCCCGCGCCGCGCCCGGCCTGCTCCAGCGCGCCGGGTGGAAGGACCCGGTGGTCGACACCCATACTCTGAGCGTGCGCTATTCCTCGCTTGACCGCTTGGTGAGCGACCTGCGCGATCAGGGCCTCGGCAATGCCCTCGCCAAACCTGCCGCGCCGCTCGGGCGGGCCGCCCTCGCCCGCGCCCGCGCTGCCTTTGCCGCGCGCGCCGAGCCGGACGGCAAGACCCCTGACATCTTCGAGATCGTCACCCTCACCGGGCGGCGGTCCCTCGCCGGGACCTAGGCCTTCTTCAAGGCCGCCTGCGCCGCCGCCAACCGCGCGATCGGCACGCGGTAGGGCGAGGCGCTGACGTAATCGAGGCCCACGCTCTCGCAGAAGGCGATGCTCGCCGGATCGCCGCCATGCTCGCCGCAGATGCCGAGCTTGATGTCGGGCCGCGTCTTGCGCCCGCGCTCCGCCGCCAGTTCGACCAGCTGGCCGACGCCCTCGATATCGAGGCTGACGAAGGGATCGCGTGGGAAGATGCCCTTGTCGACGTAGACGCTGAGGAACCGCGCCGCATCGTCGCGGCTGACGCCCAGCGTGGTCTGCGTCAGGTCATTGGTGCCGAAGGAGAAGAACGCGCCCTCCTCCGCGATCTCCCCCGCCATCAGCGCGGCGCGGGGCAGTTCGATCATCGTGCCCACGAGGTAATCGACCCGCGTGCCGGTCTCGGCGAACACGGCTTCGGCCTCCTTGTCGACCAGCGCCTTGAGGATCGCGAGTTCGCGCTTGGTGGCGACCAGCGGGATCATGATCTCGGGCAGCGGCGCCGCGCCGCTTGCCTGCTTCACCGCGCAAGCCGCCTCGAAGATCGCGCGCGCCTGCATGGCGTAGATCTCGGGGAAGGTGATCCCGAGGCGGCAGCCGCGGTGGCCGAGCATCGGGTTGAACTCGTGGAGCTCGCCCGCGCGGCGCTTCAAGTGATCGACCCCGAGGCCGGTCGCATCCGCCAGCTCGGCGAACTCCTCGTCGGCATGGGGGAGGAATTCGTGGAGCGGCGGGTCGAGCAGGCGGATCGTGCAAGGGAGCCCCGCCATCACCTCGAAGATCGCGGTGAAGTCCGCGCGCTGCTCGGGCAGCAGCCCCCCCAACGCCCGGCGGCGGCCCGCCTCGTCCTCCGCGAGAATCATCTGGCGCACCAGGCTGATGCGCGAGGCTTCGAAGAACATGTGCTCGGTGCGGCACAGGCCAATGCCCTCGGCCCCGAACTGGCGCGCCATGCGACAATCGTCGGGCGTTTCGGCATTGGTGCGCACCTTCATGCGCCGCAAGCTATCGGCCCAGACCATCAGCGTCCCGAAGTCGCCCGCCAGCTCGGGCTCGACCGTGGGCACGATGCCGAGCATCACCTGCCCCGTCGCCCCGTCGAGGGTGATGGCATCGCCCTCCTTGAGCTCGGTCGATCCGATCCGCAGCGAGCGTGAGGCGCGGTCGATCGACACCGCCCCAGCCCCCGAGACGCAAGGCCGCCCCATCCCCCGCGCCACGACCGCCGCGTGGCTCGTCATCCCGCCGCGGGCGGTCAGGATGCCCTGCGCGGCGTGCATTCCGTGGATGTCCTCGGGGCTGGTCTCGACGCGCACCAGGATCACCTTCTCGCCGCGGCCCGCCCACTGTTCGGCGGTGTCGGCATCGAGCACGATCTTGCCCGCCGCAGCGCCCGGCGAGGCGGGGAGCCCGGTGGTCAGCACGTGCCGTTCGGCCTTGGGATCGAGCGTCGGGTGGAGCAGCTGATCAAGCGCCATCGGATCCACCCGCCGCACCGCCTCGCGCTCGTCGATCAGGCCCTCGCCCACCATGTCGACCGCCATCTTGAGCGCGGCCTTGGCCGTGCGCTTGCCCGAGCGGGTCTGGAGCATCCACAGCTTGCCGCGCTCGACGGTGAACTCGATGTCCTGCATGTCCTTGTAGTGGAGCTCGAGCAGGTCGAACACGCGGGCGAGCTCGGCATAGGCCTCAGGCAGCGCCTCCTCCATCGAGAGCGGCTTGGCCCCTGCCGCCTCGCGCGCGGCCTTGGTGAGGTACTGCGGCGTGCGGATGCCCGCGACGACGTCTTCCCCTTGCGCGTTGATGAGGTACTCGCCGTAGTAGGCCCGCTCGCCGGTGGCGGGGTCGCGGGTGAAGGCGACGCCGGTGGCGCTCGTCTCGCCCATGTTGCCGAAGACCATCGCCTGGACGTTGACCGCGGTGCCCCAGTCGCCCGGGATGTCGTTGAGCCGCCGGTAGACCTTGGCGCGGTCCGAGTCCCAGCTGTCGAACACCGCGCGGATCGCGCCCCACAGCTGCTCGGTCACGTCCTGCGGGAAATCGCGGCCCAGTTCCTCGGCGACGATGCCCTTGTACTCGCCGACCAGCGCCTGCCAGTCTTCGGCCGCCATCTCGGTGTCGTTGTAGAAGCCCTTGTCTTCCTTGGCGATCTCGAGCGCTTCCTCGAACAGCCCGTGATCGATCCCGAGCACCACATCGGAATACATCTGGATGAAACGCCGGTAGCTGTCCCAGGCAAAGCGCGGATCGCCGGACGAGACCGCCAGCCCCTCGACCGTCGCATCGTTCAGCCCGAGGTTGAGCACCGTGTCCATCATCCCCGGCATCGACACCCGCGCGCCCGAGCGGACCGATACCAGCAGCGGGTCCGCCGCATCGCCGAAGCGCTTGCCCACCGCCGCCTCGACATGGGCGAGCGCGTCCGCCACCGCCGCCTTCAGACCATCGGAGAAGCCCGCGCCATCGCGCAGATAGGCCACGCATTCCTCGGTGGTGATGGTGAAGCCCGGGGGCACCGGCAGGCCGATGCTCGCCATCTCGGCGAGGTTCGCGCCTTTGCCGCCGGTGACGGTCTTGTCCTTCTGTCGCGGATCGGTGTGCGCGGCGCTGCCGCCGAAGGGGTAGACTGTTTGCACGTCACATCATCCTGTTAAGCAGCGGCGGCACAAGGCTGAACCGTGAGACACGTGAGACACTGTACAGAGGCGGAAATCCTCACCCCTCGATACGGCTGAAATCTGCTACCCGGTGCACCGCATCGCGGAAACGCGCGAGCAGGGCAAGGCGCGCGGCGCGCTTGTCCGCGTCGGGGTCGTTGACGGTCACCTCTTCAAAGAACCGGTCGATGGGAGCGCGCAAGGTGGCGAGCGCAGCCATGGCATCGGCGAACTTCTCGGCCTCCACCGCCGCGGCAGCGCGCGGGGCGGCGGCGTCGAGCGCGTCGATCAGCGCCTTTTCCGCTTCTTCGGGCGTGTAGGAAAGTGCTGAATGCGCGCGGGCTTCTTCGGCGAGGATGTCGCCCACGTCGGGATCGTCGACCATGGCGAGCGGGTCTTCCTCGCCGGTCTGTGCAATTCCGTCATTCCGGCGCAGGCCGGAACCCAGTTCCGCGCCCTCGTTCTGGGTCCCGGCCTGCGCCGAGGAGACGAGGTAGTTCTCTTTCTTGAGGATGTTCGCCGCGCGCTTGTAGCCCGCGAGGAGATTGGCGCCGTCCTCGGTGGTGACGAAGGCCTGCAGCGCATGGACGCGGGCGAGCAGGCGGACGAGATCGTCCTCCCCGCCGAGCGCGAAGACCGCGTCGATCAGGTCGTGGCGGACGCCAGCTTCGCGCTGCTGGACCTTGAGGCGGTCGGCGAAGAAGGCACCCAGCCCTTTTTCGGTATGTCCGAAGAAGACCTTCTCAAACTTCTCCTGATCATCCTCGACGGCCTTAAGGAGGACATCCTGCATTCGGAATCGAAGCGAGTTTGCAAGGACCAATGAGATCACCGCAATTGCCGCTCTGCGAAGTGCGAACGGGTCTTTCGAGCCGGTGGGAGCCTCATCGATCAAGAAAAACTGGCAGAGGCTATCCAGCTTGTCCGCCAGCGACACCGCCACCGTCACCGGCGCAGTGGGCACATCGTCCCCCTGCCCGACCGGCTTGTAGTGATCGCGGATCGCGTCCGACACTTCCTGCGGCAGACCTTCCTTCGCCGCGTAGTAGCCGCCCATCAGGCCCTGCAATTCCGGGAACTCGCCGACCATCTCGGTAACGAGATCAACCTTGCACAGGGCAGCTGCATTCTGAACGTCATTATACAGCTTGGTCTTGGCCTGCGGGGTATCCTCGACTGGTTTCACGATGTCAGCTTCAACCAACCAGCGCGCCAGCTTCGCCACCCGCTCGACCTTGTCGGCGACGGTGCCGAGCTTCTCGTGGAAGGTGATGCGCGACAGCTTCTCGGCGTGAACCGCGAGCGGGGTCTTCTGGTCCTGCTCCCAGAAGAACCGCGCATCGCTAAGGCGCGCAGCGAGGACCTTGCGGTTGCCGTCGACCACCACAGCGGGGTCAAGCGGATCGATGTTCGCGGTGCAGACGAAGGCGTTGGCGAGCTTGCCCTGCGCATCCTCGCACACGAAATACTTCTGGTTCACCCGCGCGGTGAGCTGGATGACTTCGGGCGGCACGTCGAGAAACGCCTCGTCGAAGCGGCCGAGCAGGGGAACGGGGTATTCGGTGAGGCCAGCGTTCTCGACCACCAACCCCTCGTCGGCGACAAGCGTAAGGCCCGCTTCGGTGGCGGCGCGTTCGGCGCCCTCGCGGATGAGGCGGCAGCGCTCGGAGAAGTGGACGACCACATGTGCTGCGCGCAGGGTTTCGATATAGGTCCCGGCGTTGGCGACTTCGACGGGGCCGGAATGGTGGAACCGGTGCCCCATTGTCGTGCGCCCGCTCGCGATTCCGTCGATTTCGCAAGGGATCACGGCATCGTCGAGCAAGGCGATGATGCCCGAAAGCGGCCGTACCCAGCGCAAGCTTTCCGTGGTGAGCGAAGCGGCGCCCCAGCGCATCGACTTGGGCCAGGGGAAGGCGCGGATGATCGCCGGGATCGTTTCGGCCAACACCGCAGCGGTCTCGCGGCCCGGCTTCTCCACGACCGCGAACCAGACGCCGTCACGCTCGGTCAACTGCTCGGCGGTGAGGCCCATCTTGCGCAGGAAGCCTTCCAGCGCTTGCGGCGGCGCACCGACCTTCGGCCCCTTGGTTTCCTCGCTCACCGCTGCGGTCGCAAGCGGCAGGTCCTTGGCGATCAGCGCCAAGCGGCGCGGCGTGGCAAAGGTTTCGACCGAGCCCGCCGACAGGCCGGCCTTGGCCAGCGCATCGGTGAACAGCCGCGCCAGATCCTCTTTGGCCTTGGGCTGCATCCGGGCAGGGATTTCCTCGCAGCGCAGTTCGAGCAGGAAGTCGGCCATCAGACGAGGCTCCACCCGGGATACTTGGCCTGCCAATCGGGCGTCATCTTCTCGGCATAGGCCTCGCAACTGGAGCGCGCGAGGTCGCGGACGCGGCCCATGTAGCTGGCGCGTTCCTGCACCGAGATCACGCCGCGGGCTTGCAGGAGGTTGAAGACATGGCTCGCCTCGATCGCCTGCTCGTAGGCGGCGATGGGGACGCCTGCGGCGAGCGCGTTGCGGCACTCGGCCTCGGCCTTGGCGAAGAGGTCGAACAGCGCTTCGGTGTTGGCGACCTCGAAGTTCCACTTGGACATCTGGCGCTCGTTCTCGAGGAACACCTCGCCATAGGTGACGCCGGCGGCGTTGAAGGCGAGGTCATAGACGTTGTCGACGCCCTGGATGTACATCGCGAGCCGCTCCAATCCGTAGGTCAGCTCGCCCGCGACCGGCTTGCAATCGAAGCCGCCCATTTGCTGGAAATAGGTGAACTGGGTGACTTCCATCCCGTCGCACCACACTTCCCACCCGAGACCCCAGGCGCCGAGTGTCGGCGATTCCCAGTCGTCCTCGACAAATCGGATGTCGTGCGCCAGCGGGTCGATCCCGATCGCGGCGAGGCTCTTCAGATAGAGCTCCTGAATGTCGGGCGGCGAGGGCTTCAGGATCACCTGATACTGGTAATAGTGCTGGAGCCGGTTGGGGTTCTCGCCGTAGCGCCCGTCGGTCGGGCGGCGGCAGGGCTGGACGAAGGCGGCGTTCCACGGCTCCGGCCCCAATGCGCGCAGGGTGGTCGCGGTGTGGAAGGTGCCGGCGCCCATGCGCATGTCGTAGGGCTGGAGGATGACGCAGCCTGCCTCGGCGCTCCAGAAGTCGTGGAGCGTCAGGATCATGTCCTGAAACGAGCGCGCGGGGTCGCGCGGCGCGGGGGTGTAGAGGGGTGCTACGCTCATGGCGGCTCGCCATGGCCGAACGTCCTGCAAGCGTCAATGCCGCGCCGCAGCATGAGGCGGCGAAAGGCGCGCGCAGAGGTGCGTTTCCCTCGGCAAACAGGGCGTCTGCCAATCCTGATAGTCACGAAGGTACGACACAAAGTCAGGTAGGCTTGACATAGTCAGCGAATCGCGACATATAGTCAGTATAACCTGACACGAAGTCGGGTTGACCTGACGGAGAATTCTGATGCCCAACCTGCAAAAAAGCGTCTGCGTGAAGCAGTGGCAGCTGTTCGTCATGCTCGGCATGAGCGGCTTTGCCGTGGGCAACATCCTTGCCAAGCTGACCACCGCGCTGGGTTTCTGAACCGTGAAGAACCGCCTCAAGGTGCTGCGCGCCGAGCGTGACTGGAGTCAGGCGGAACTCGCCGGGCGGCTGGATGTCTCGCGCCAGGCAGTCAACGCCATCGAGACCGGCAAGCACGACCCCTCCCTCCCCCTCGCCTTCCGCATCGCACGCCTGTTCGACATGCGGATCGAGGACATCTTCGACGATGGAGACCTCGCATGATCTGGAACAGCAACGAGGAGCCGCGTGGTCCCGGCGAGGCGCGTACCCGCCAGCGCCAGCGGCGCCAGATCCTCTATATCGGTCTCGCCGGCGTCATCGGCGGCGTGATCGGCGGGCTCACCGGCGTCTTCGACCAGGGCGACGGCAGCCTCTTCACGGGCGACTGGGAAAACCTGAAGCTCCCCCCGCTGCTCGCGCTCGGCCTCGTCGTGCTGCTGATCGGCGGCTTCGTGGTGCTGCCCCTGTGGGGCTTCCGCATGATCGACGATTACAAGCGCGAGCAGAACCTCGTCGCCTTCACCGGCGGATGCGTGTCGGTGCTGGCCGGATATCCGGTCTGGGCGGTGCTCTATGCCGGGGGCTTCACTCCGCCGCCCCATGCCTTCGGGATCTTCGGGGTCGCCTATGTCTCGATGATCGCCTCCTTCCTTTATGCCCGCTGGCGGCTCTGACCCCTGCCCCGTCGTGCCAGCATCCTTGTTCACCTGACGTAACTCGCTCAAACCCCACAACCTGAACCAGAAGGAATGACTGCAATGAAACTCTCTACCCTGCTCGCTCTGACCGCTGCGCCCTTCGCCCTGTTCGCGGCGAGCCCGGTCCTCGCCGACGACCAGGCCGGCCAGACCGCGCCGGCCGCTGCCGCCACCGGCAATGGCCCGGCGCTGTGGAAGGTCGCCGACAAGGACACCACCATCTACCTCTTCGGCACTGTCCACGTCCTGCCCCAGGGCCTCGAATGGTACGATGCGACCATCGCAAAGGCGCTTGACGGTTCGGACATTCTCGTCACCGAGATCCCGATGGACCCGGCGAGCGAGGCGGCCATGGGACAGCTTGCCCAGAAGAAGGGCGCGCTGCCGGCCGGCACCACCCTGCGCTCGCTGCTGAACGACGAGCAGAAGGCGACCTACACCGCCGCGCTCAACCAGCTGGGCAGCAAGATCGAGGCTGCGCAGCTCGCCCAGGCCCCGGCCGAAGCCCGTGCCCAGTACGAGGACGCCAAGGCCAAGGGCCTGGTCCCGCCTCCGGGCGAGATGCTGGCCACCCAGTTCGATGGGATGAAGCCGTGGATGGTGGGCCTCACCATGTCGCTCCTGCCGCTCACCTTCGAAGGCTATGACCCCCAAAGCGGCGTCGAGAAGGTGCTGCTTGGCAAGGTCGGCGCGAAGACCACCGGCGCGCTCGAGACCGCCGAGTTCCAGCTCGGCATCTTCGACGGCATGCCGCAGGACGCGCAGGTCAACTTCCTGATCGAGGCCGCCAAGTCGATCGACGAAACCAAGCCGATGCTCGACCGCATGGTCGCCGAGTGGATCGAGGGCGATGCCGACCAGCTCGCTGCGGTCATGAACGAGGGCATGGACGATCCCAAGGTCGCCGAAGCGCTGCTCTACAGCCGCAACCGCAACTGGGCCGAATGGATCGACACCCGTCTCGACCAGCCCGGCACCGTGTTCATCGCGGTCGGCGCAGGCCACCTTGCGGGCGCCAAGAGCGTGCAGGACTACCTTGCCCAGAAGGGCATCAAGGTCAGCCGGGTCAAGTAATGGCAGGGTCTGCCGGGGCGATGGTCTTGCGGTGCGCCGCGGGGATCATCGCCCCCTTCCTCCTCCTTCTGGCTGCCGGGTGCAGCGATGTCCCCGGTGAGCCCGCAGAGGGTCCGGTCCCGCCCGCCCCGCTGCTCTACGAAATCGCTTCGGCCGATGGGTCGGTGGAGGGCTGGATGGTGGGCACCATCCATGCCCTCCCCGCTTTTGCGCGCTGGCGCACGCCGGCCATCGAAACCGCCGCCAAGCGCGCCGACCTGCTGGTGGTCGAGATCGCCACGCTGGACGATGACGCCGCGCTCGCCCGCACCTTCGCCAACCTGTCGCGCAGCCCCGGCCTTCCCCCGCTCGACGAGCGGCTCCCGCCAGACCTGCGCCCGGCGCTTGCAGCACTGATGGAGCGCGGCGGCATCGTGCCTGCACAATTCGCCGGAACCGAGACCTGGGCCGCCGCGCTCACGCTTGCCCGGATCGATACGGTCGGCGACCCTGCCAACGGTGTCGACCGCGCGCTGATTGCCGATTTTGAAGACCGCCAGGTGCGCGAGCTCGAAGGCGCGCCCGCCCAGCTTGCGATCTTCGACCGCCTGCCCGAAGCGGCCCAGCGGGCCATGCTCGCGGCCGTGGTCCGGGACAGCGCGGCCACCGCCAGCGACCCCGAACGCCTGCAACGCGCCTGGCTCGCAGGGGATGCGGAGACGATCAAGGCCTCGACCCGCGAAGGCGTGCTCGCCGATCCGACCGTGCGCGAGGCGCTGCTGACGGCGCGCAACCGCCGCTGGGCAGCGGCGCTCGGGCCGATGCTCGCCGGGGCGCCAAGGCCGCTGATCGCGGTCGGCGCCGCGCACCTCGTGGGGCCGGAGGGGCTCGCCGCGCTGCTCGAGGCGCAGGGCTACCGCATCAGGCGGATTTCCTAAACGGGTTGCCTTTCGGGCCATCCCCCTCTAAGGGCCCGCGCTTCGGCGCTTCCGGTCATCCCTGGAGGCGGTCGCGCCGTGATGAAGACTTCAATCAAACACGCATTCGAAAGGCATCCGTATGAGCGAGACTCTTACCCTGCCGGCCGAAGCGCGCGAACGGGCTGGCAAGGGAGCCTCCCGAGCACTTCGCCGCGAAGGTCGGACCCCTGCTGTCATCTATGGCGGCAAGGAAGAACCCACCCTGATCCACGTCGAGCAGAAGGAACTGGTGCGTCAGCTGATGACCGGCCACTTCATGAACTCGATCGTCAACATCGAGATCGGTGGCAAGACCGTCCGCACGCTCCCCAAGGATGTCGCCTTCCATCCGGTGACCGACCGTCCGACCCATGTCGACTTCCTGCGCCTGACCGGTGACAGCAAGGTCGAGGTCTCGGTGCCGGTGGTGTTCGTCAACGAAGACGCCTCGCCGGGCCTCAAGAAGGGCGGCGTGCTCAACATCGTGCGTCACGAACTCGAACTGGTCTGCGCAAGCGATTCGATCCCCGAAGAGATCCACATCGACGTCACCGGGCGCGACGTGGGCGAATCGATCCACATCAGCGACGTGACCCTGCCCAGCGGCGTGACGAGCGCGATCACCGATCGCGATTTCACCATCGCCACGCTGGTAGCCCCTTCCGCGCTCAAGAGCAGCGAAGGCGACACGACGCAGGCCGACTTCGCCTAATCCGCGCGCCGGTTCTTCGGTATCCGAACGCCGGGCTTCCTTCGCGGGAAGTCCGGCGTTTCGTTTTGTGCGGGGGATAGCTAGGGGAACGTCATGCAAATCTGGGTCGGCCTCGGAAATCCCGGACCGCGCTATGCGCTCCACCGGCACAATGTCGGGTTCATGGCGGTGGACGTGATCGCCGACATGCATGACTTCGGCCCCGTGCAGAAGAAGTTCAGCGGATGGGCGCAGGAGGGGCGGATCGGAACGCAGAAGGTGCTGCTGCTGAAGCCCGCCACTTTCATGAACGAGAGTGGCCGAAGCGTCGGCGAGGCGCTGCGCTTCTACAAGCTGGGCACCGATGCGCTCACCGTGTTCCACGACGAGCTCGATCTGGCCCCGTTCAAGGTCAAGGTGAAGCAGGGCGGCGGCCATGCGGGGCACAATGGCCTGAGGTCCATCGACCAGCACGCCGCCAGCCTGGGGGCCCCGGACTACCGCCGCATCCGCCTCGGCATCGGGCACCCGGGGCACAAGGACCGGGTGACCGGCCACGTCCTCGGCAATTTTGCGAAGACCGAGGAGGACGACCTTGCCGCCATGCTCGGCGCGGTGGGTGCGGAGGCGGAATGGCTCGCCGAAGGCGATGACGTGCGTTTCATGAACGATGTTGCGCTCAGGATGCAGGGCTGAGCGCCGAGCCGTGCGCCGCGTCCTCATCATCGGCCCCTGCGGTTCGGGCAAGAGCACGTTGGCCCGCGACCTCGCCCCGCGCCTCGGCCTGCCGCTGGTCCACATGGACCAGCTGGGCTGGCAGGCTGGCTGGGTCGAGACGGAGGATGAAGAGCTGCGCGATCGGCTCGAAGCGGTGGTGGGGCGGGAGGCATGGCTGATCGAAGGCCATTACGGCTCCCTTCTTCCCCTCCGCCTCGCACGCGCCGATACCGTCATCTACCTCGACTTCCCGATCCTTCTGTGCCTGTGGCGCCTGGTCAGGCGGATCGTGACGCACCACGGCCGCTCGCGCTCCGACATGCCCGAGGGCTGCCCCGAACGCTTCGATGCGGCCTTCTTCTGGTATGTGGCGACCTGGAACTCCGGCCCGCGCCCGCGCACCGAGGCGAAGCTGAAGCGCTACACCGGCACGCTGGTGCGCCTGCGGGGGCCCGCGATGCTTGCAGACTGGCGCAAAGCCCATAGGCTTGGTTGACCCGCACCCTCCAAAGGAGCCCCCCGATGCGTCTCGACCGCCGCGCCCTGCTCGCCGGAGCCGCCGCCACCGCAGCCCTTACCGCCCGCGCCGCGCAATCGGGCGAGCCGGTCTACAGCCCAGCTGTCAGCCTCAAGGGCACGAGCGTGCTGATCACCGGCTGCTCCTCGGGCTTCGGACGGCTGACCGCGGAGCTGCTGGCGCGCGCCGGGGCGCGAGTGTTCGCCACCATGCGCGGCCTGCCCCGCCCTGAAGCCGACGAACTGACTGCCCTCGCCAAAGCGGAGGGGCTCGACCTCCACGTCATCCCCCTCGACGTGACCGAGCTTCCGCAGGTCAACGCCGCCGTGAAGGAGGCCGAGCGGATCAATGGCGGGCCGCTCGGCGTGCTGGTCAACAATGCGGGCATCGGCATCACCTCGCCGGTCGAGGTTCAGGACATGGAGGCGACCCGGCTGATCTTCGACACCAACGTCTTCGGCCCCCACCGTATGGCGCGCGCGGTGTTGCCGGGGATGCGCAAGGCGAAGCGCGGTCTGATCATCCAGATCTCGAGCCAGCTGGGCCGTGTCATCGTCCCCCATTCGGGCCACTATTCCGCAACCAAGTTCGCGCTCGAGGCGATGAGCGAGCAGCTCGCCTACGAGCTGGTGCCGCACGGGATCGATGTCAGCATCATCGAGCCGGGCGGCTATCCCACCAAGGTGTGGGTCAACCGCAACGCCTATTCGCTGGCCCTGAAGGAACGCTCGCTCGCGGTGCACAGCGCCGGCTATCCCGAACATGTCGCGCGCATGGGGCAGGAGGACGGATCGGGCCGGACCAACGACCCGATGGACGTCGCCCGCGCCATCGCCGCGCTGATCGCCCGGCCCCCCGGCACGCGGCCCCTGCGCCTGCCGGTGAGCGGCGGGGCGATCCCGCAGACCCCGATCAACCGGGTGACGGCCGAGGTCCAGACCGGCTGGCTCGGCAATTCGCCCTACGGCCCGCTGGTGAAGGCGGTGCACGGGCGGTGAGGCTCTAGCCATCCCTTCCCCTCCCCGCTAAGGGCGGCGCTTTCCAGCTAGCCAAGGCACTTTCATCATGGGTTTCCGTTGCGGGATCGTCGGCCTGCCCAATGTGGGCAAGTCCACTTTGTTCAATGCGCTCACCGAGACGCAGGCGGCGCAGGCGGCGAACTATCCCTTCTGCACCATCGAGCCCAATGTCGGCCAGGTCGCCGTCCCGGACGAGCGCCTGCAGAAGATCGCCGCCATCGCCAAGAGCGCCAAGATCATCGAGACGCAGCTCGGTTTCGTCGACATCGCAGGCCTGGTGAAGGGCGCGAGCAAGGGCGAAGGGCTCGGCAACCAGTTCCTCGGCAATATCCGCGAGGTCGATGCCATCGTCCACGTGCTCAGGTGCTTCGAGGATGACGATATCCAGCACGTCGCCAACAAGGTCGATCCGATTGCCGACGCCGAAGTGGTCGAGACCGAGCTGATGCTGTCCGATCTCGAAAGCCTCGAAAAGCGCGTCCCCGCTGCTGCCAAGCGCGGCGCGGCGGGCGACAAGGAGGCCAAGGCGATGGCGAGCGTGCTCGGTCAGGCATTGGAGCTGCTGCGCGAAGGCAAGCCCGCCCGCCTCACCGTCCCCAATGACGACGAGGAAGCGCGCCTGTTCAAGCAGGCCCAGCTGCTCACCGCCAAGCCCGTCCTCTACGTCTGCAACGTCGCCGAGGAGGACGCCGCGAACGGCAACGACCTCTCCGCCAAGGTTTTTGCGAAAGCCGCCGCCGAGGGTGCAGAGGCCGTGGTGGTCTCCGCCGCGATCGAGGCCGAACTGGTCGCCATGCCCGAAGAGGACCGTGGCGAGTTCCTCGAAGCCTTGGGCCTCACCGAAAGCGGCCTCGCCCGGGTGATCCGCGCCGGGTACAAGCTGCTCGGCCTCAAGACCTTCTTCACCGCCGGCCCCAAGGAAGCGCGCGCCTGGACCTTCCCCGATGGCGCCAAGGCCCCGCAGGCCGCGGGCGAGATCCACTCGGACTTCGAACGCGGCTTCATCCGTGCCGAGACCATCGCCTACGAGGACTACATCACCCTCGGCGGCGAAGCGGGCGCGAAGGAAGCGGGCAAGCTGCGGCAGGAAGGCAAGGAATACGTGGTGCAGGACGGCGACGTGCTGCTGTTCAAGTTCAACGTCTGAGCACGCGCCGTCTCGCATTTGTCGCGAGGGCCGATTAGGGGCGGGCCATGCGCACCATCCTCGCCCTGATCGCCCTCCTGTTCCTCCCCGCCGGCCTCGCCGCCAAGGAGGCCCCGCGCCCCGTCACCGTCCTCATCGGCATCGACGGCTTCCGCGCCGACTATCTGGAGCGCGGCGTCACCCCCCGCCTCGCCGCGCTGGCCAAGGCGGGCGTCACCGGCCCGATGCGGCCGAGCTTTCCCACCAAGACCTTCCCCAACCACTTCGCGCTCGTCACCGGCTACCGGCCCGACCGCAACTGATGTCGTGGACGGCTCTCCACCCCGCGGGGTAATTTCTGCGGATCA
>NZ_LSKQ01000176.1 GCF_001557115.1 Erythrobacter sp. CCH5-A1 | reverse complement strand
AACCGCCCGCATGAGCCACATTGCCACCATCCTGCTGCTCGGTTCGGGCGAGCTGGGCCGCGAATTCGTCATTTCCGCCAAGCGCCTCGGCGCGCGGGTGATTGCCTGCGACAGCTATGACAATGCTCCCGCGATGCAGCTCGCCGATGCGCGCGAGGTGTTCTCGATGCTCGACGGCGCGGCCCTGCGCGCGGCGGTGGAGAAGCACCGCCCGGACCTCATCGTCCCCGAGATCGAGGCGATCCGCACCGAGGTGCTGGGCGATCTGGAAGCGGAAGGCTTCACCATCGTCCCCTCGGCGCGCGCCGCGCAGCTGACCATGAACCGCGATGCGATCCGGGATCTGGCGGCGGGCGAACTGGGCCTCGTGACCTCGCAATATGGCTATGCGGAGAGCTTTGCCGAATGCAAGGCGATCGCCGCGCGCATCGGCTATCCGCTGGTGATGAAGCCGGTCATGTCGTCCTCCGGCAAGGGCCAGAGCAAGGTCGACGGGGCGGAAGCGCTCGAAGCCGCGTGGGAATACGCGGTCGCCAACATGCGCGGCGACAGGGCGCGGGTGATCTGCGAGCAGTTCATCGCCTTCGATTACGAGATCACGCTGCTGACCGTCCGCCACGCCGGGGGCATCAGCTTCTGCCCACCCATCGGCCACCGGCAGGAACGCGGAGACTACCGCGAGAGCTGGCAGCCCGCCGCGATGTCCGCCGCCGCGCTGGCAGCCGCGCAGGACATGGCCGCGAAGGTCGTCATGGCGCTGCAGGGCGGAGGGCGTGGCTGGGGCCTCTACGGGGTCGAGTTTTTCGTGAAGGGCGAGGAGGTAATCTTCTCCGAGCTCTCCCCCCGCCCGCATGACACCGGCATGGTGACCCTCGCCTCGCAGGACCTGACCGAGTTCGACCTGCACGCCCGCGCAATCCTCGGGCTGCCGGTGCCGGACAGCATCGCCGCCCACCCTGCGGCAAGCGCGGTGATCCTTGCCGACCGGGATTCGGACAGCTTCGCCTTCGAAGGGCTTGCCGAGGCGCTGGGCGAGGGCGACACCGATGTGCGGATCTTCGGCAAGCCCGTCACCCGGCCGTACCGCCGCATGGGCGTGGCGCTGGCCCGCGCGGGCGATGCCGCAGCGGCCGTGGAACTCGCCAAGGCGGCGGCCGCCAAGGTGCGGATCGTCTACGACTGACGCGAAAAGGGCGGCCGCGCCTTGCTTGCGCGGCCGCCCTTCTGCTTGTCCGTGCAGCGATCAGAGGCCGGCGAACACCGCCAGCTTGGCCGACAGCACCGCCACGCGGCGGGCGTTGGCGGCATTCAGTGCCAGCTCCACCTGCGGCTCGGCCGAAGCGCGCGCTTCGGCGATGCAGGCGCGGCGGGCGGAAAGGCGCGCCAGGTCGCGCACGTTGACGGGGCCGCAGACCTTGTTGGCGGCGCGGGCCAGACGGGCGTCGAGCGCCTTGCGGCCGGCTTCCTTGGTGAGATCGAGATCGCCGTAAGGCACGACGACGCTGACCGGCTCGGCCAGAGCGGGAGTGGCGGCGGCAAGCGCCAGAGCGGGAAGGACAATGCGCATAAGCATGGCGGGGGTTCCTTTGCGAGATGTGTCCGTCAAATCGATGCCAGCCGGAACAGGGAGAGGAGAGGAGAGGCCCGGCTGACGTGCCGCCAATGGCAGGGTTTGATTACACCTTGCGGTCGATTGAAAGAAAGTTTCGTTATGAAGCAATCATAAGGCGGTCACGCGACAGACTCGCAAGCGTCGCCATTGCCACACGACTGTCTTGTACGCCCGCTTGCGACAAGCCGCGCCAGCGCCTAATCGCCGCTCCCATGGAAACCTATCCCAAGACCGCCGCGCTGATGCAGCGCGGCACCGACTTCCTCGGCTGCGAAACCGCGATCCTGTGCGGCGCGATGAGCTGGGTGAGCGAGCGCAACCTTGTCGCCGCGATCAGCAACGCGGGCGGCTTCGGCGTGATCGCCTGCGGAGCGATGACGCCCGAACTGCTCGACACCGAGATCGCGGCCACCAGGGCGCTGACGGGCAAGCCCTTCGGCGTCAACCTCATCACCATGCATCCGGCGCTGTTCGATCTCATCGCAGTGTGCCGCAAGCATGGCGTCACGCACGTGGTGCTGGCAGGCGGCATCCCGCCCAAGGGCAGCGTCGAGGCGATCAAGGCGGACGAGTCCGGCATCAAGGTGATCTGCTTCGCGCCCACCCTCGCGCTCGCCAAGAAGTTGCTGCGTTCCGGGGCGGATGCGCTGGTGATCGAGGGGATGGAAGCCGGAGGCCATATCGGCCCGGTCTCCACATCCGTGCTGGCGCAGGAAATCCTGCCCGAGCTTGCGAGCGATCATCTGATCTTCGTCGCCGGCGGCATCGGCCGGGGCGAGGCGATTGCCTCCTACCTCGAAATGGGCGCAGCCGGGGTGCAGCTCGGCACGCGCTTCGCCTGCGCGACCGAAAGCATCGCCCACCCCGATTTCAAGAAGGCCTTCTTCCGCGCTTCGGCCCGCGAGGCGGTGGCGAGCGTGCAGGTCGACCCGCGCCTGCCGGTGATCCCGGTACGCGCGCTCAAGAACAAGGGCACCGAGGAATTCACCGCCAAGCAGCGCGAAGTCGCAGCCCTGCTCGATGAAGGCGGGATCGACATGGCCGAGGCCCAGCTCCAGATCGAACACTTCTGGGCCGGTGCCCTGCGCCGCGCGGTGATCGAGGGCGATGTCGAGAACGGCTCGGTGATGGCCGGGCAGTCGGTCGGTATGGTGACGAAGGAAGAGCCCGCCGCCGCGATCATCGCCGAACTGATGGCGCAGGCCGAGGCGGCGCTCACGAGGGGCTAGCGCTGCCCCTCCTCCCCATGTTAGCGTTCACATAGAGCGATAAGCATGGGGGGAGAAACGGGTCTTGTCAGCCGGAAGTGATCGCATTGCGATGGTCGACGCCCTGCGCGGCTTCGCGCTGTTCGGGCTGCTGATGGTCCACTGTGTCGAGCGGTTCGAGCTCTACTGGCTCGCGCCCCGGCCCGATCCCTGGGTCGACGCGGTCTTCGCGCTGTTTTCGAGCAAGGCCTATGCGATCTTTGCGCTACTTTTCGGGTTCAGCTTCGCCACGATCATGGCCAATGAACGCGCCCGCGGCGGCGATGCGACGCGCCGCTTCGTATGGCGGCTGGTGATCCTGCTGGCGATCGGCACGCTCCACTCCATCGTCTATCGCGGCGACATCCTCCAGGTGCTCGCGGTGATCGGGCTGCTGCTGATCCCGACCGACCGGATCCGCGCCAACGACGTGCTGCTGGCCCTGGCCGCGATCATGCTGGTGCAGGTGCCGCTGATCGTCCGCGCATGGGCGGCGAGCCGCGGTATCGGCTGGGCCGAACAGACGCCGTTCTACTGGGCCGACAGCGGGCTCGGGACGCTCGCCTCGGGCAGCCTGCCCGAGATGCTGGCGGTCAACCTGTGGCAGGGGATGGCGGCCAAGTGGTCGTTCTATCTGGAAAACGGTCGGGCGGTGGAGATCGTCGGCCTGTTCCTGATCGGCACGGTGCTGCAACGCACAGACCTGTTCGCGCGCGCCGGGGCGCGGCGCGCCATCTGGGTGGCGATCATGGTCGCGGGCGCGACGGTGTGGGGCCTGGCGAGCCTTGCCGAGAGCCGCACGCTGCCCGTCGAGGGCCCGGCGATGGTGGTGGATTCGATCACCACCCTGTTCACCCGCTACCGCGCCGTGGGGGCGACCTTCTTCCAGATCGCGCTGTTCGTGCTGGCCTGGCACACGCCGCTGCACAAGGTGCTGGCGGTGCTGGTGCCCGCGGGCCGGATGACGCTGACGCTCTATGTGCTCCAGTCGCTCGTCTTTGCGCCGGTGTTCTACGGCTTCGGCCTCGGCCTGCATGACGACCTTTCGACCCGCGCGACGGTGCTGATCGGGGTTGCCGCCTTCGCAGTGCAGATCGTGCTCGCGGCAGCGTGGTTCAGGGTGTTCCGCTATGGCCCGCTCGAATGGCTGTGGCGGGCAGCGACCCGCGGCGATTTCGCAACGCCCCTGCGGCGCAGCGCGGGCCTCGCCGCGTGAGCGGCCGCCTGCGCCCCTGTCTTGTTATCGCGGCACGCTTGCGGCAGGGGCAGCGGCCATGACCCAGCCGCTTGTCCTCACCCTCGCCTGCGCCGACCGGCCCGGCATCACCGCGCGCGTCACCGGCTTCCTGTTCGAGCGGGGCGCGAACATTCTCGATGCGCAGCAGTTCAACGACCGCTGCGAGGCGGGCGGGACCGACCGCTTCTTCATGCGCGTGGTGTTCGACCCCGACGGCGCGACCGCCGAAGGGCTGCGGGCGGATTTCACCGCGCTGGCGGGCGCGTTCGGGATGGAGTGGAAGATGGCGCGCGAGGATCGGCCGCGCCGCACCATCATCATGGTCAGCAAGTTCGACCATTGCCTCGTCGATCTGATCTACCGCTGGCGCACGGGGGAGCTGGCGATCGATCCGGTCGCGATCGTCTCCAACCACCCCCGCGAGGCCGCGATCCGGGTCGATATCGGCGACATTCCCTTCCACCACATCCCCGTCACCCCCGAGACCAAGCCCGCCGCCGAGGCGCAATTGCGGGCGCTCGCCGAAGAAACAGAAGCCGAGCTGGTGGTGCTCGCGCGCTACATGCAGGTCTTCTCGGACGATCTCTCGGCCCATTTCGCAGGCCGCGCGATCAATATCCACCACTCCTTCCTCCCCGGCTTCAAGGGCGCCAAGCCCTATCACCAGGCCCACGCACGGGGCGTGAAGATCATCGGCGCGACCGCGCATTTCGTCACCGCCGACCTCGATGAAGGCCCGATCATCCATCAGGATGTCGAGCGCATCACCCACGCCGACAGCCCCGAAGACCTCGTGCGCAAGGGCCGCGACATCGAGCGCCGGGTGCTCGCCGAGGCTGTGCGGCTGTTCGCCGAGGACCGCGTGCTGATGAACGGCAACCGGACGGTCGTGTTCAGGGGTTAGGCGTCTTCGGGGGCTGATCCGGCCCGCAAGCGAGGGAGAGGGAAATGATCAGAACCGCCGCCGCATTGGCGCTCGCCATGATAGCGCTACCGGCCTCCGCACAAGAGGCGCCCTACCGCCCGGACTGCGGCAAGATCGAGGCCTTCCTCGACACGGTGGTGAAGCAGGGCCGCACCGTCGGCGCCTCGGCTCTGGTGTGGAAGGATGGGGCGGAAGCCTGCTTCGAGACTGCCGGCGATGCCGACCGTGAGACCGCGCGGCCGATGACGCGCGACACGCTGTTCCAGATCTATTCGATGACCAAGCCCGTCACCGGGGTCGCGCTGATGCAATTGTGGGAAGAGGGCAAGTTCGGGCTCGACGATCCGCTCGAATGGCACCTGCCCGAATTCGCCGCGCTGAAGGTCGCCGACGGGGAGAACCCCGATGGCTCGCCGATCCTGCGCGAGCCCCGCCGCAAGGTCACGATCCGCGACGTGTTGCGCCACACCGCAGGCTTCACCTACGGCGCGGACGGCGATCCGCAGAACGCGGCCGACCGCGCCTGGAACCGCCTGCAACCGCTTGCCTTCGACAAGACGCTTGCCGAATTCTCGCAGGCGATGGCGCAGGTGCCGCTGCTCTACGATCCGGGCACGCACTGGCATTACAGCGCCGGGGTCGACGTGCAGGCGCGGCTGGTCGAGGTGCTCTCGGGCCAGCCTTTTGCCGATTATGTGGCGCAGCACATCTTCCAGCCGCTCGGGATGAAGGACAGCGGCTGGAAGCGCACCCCGGCAGACCGTGCGCGGCTGGCGAGCGCCTATTACGCGGAGGCCGGCACGCTCGTCCCGGTGCCCGAAGCGCTGCTGCTCGAACCCAATTTCACCGGCAAGCCGATGACGATGGGCGGCGCGGGGATCGTCACCACGGTGGACGATTACATGATCTTCGCGCGGATGCTGCTCGGACAGGGCACGCTCAATGGCACGCGCATCCTCAAGCCTTCGACGCTGCGCTTGATGACCACCGACCAGCTCGATCCGCGCATTGGGGCCGAAAACCGCCTGTGGCTCCCCAGCAAGGGCAGCGGCGGCTTCGGCATCGACCTGTTCGTGCGCACCGCCCCGCCGCAGACCCCGCAAGAGAACCGCGGCAGCGTCGGCGAGTTCTTCTGGGACGGTTTCCCCTCGATGCTGTTCTGGGTCGATCCGGCGCAGGACATGGCGGTGGTCTTCGCCACGCAGAAGATACCCTTCGACAACGACATGCACCGCGAATTCCGCGCGGCGGTCTATGGCGCAGATTACAGGGGGCCGGCGGGGGACTAACCCCCGCCCTACCGTCGGGCGATCTTCTTGCCCGCTTCGAGCGCCTTGTCCTCGTTCGCCCGCTTGATGACATAGGCGCGGATCGCCTCGATCTCGTCTTTCGACAAAGAGCTTGCGAAACTCGCCATGCCGCGATCCTTGAGCGCGCCGTCATGCACCACCGCGCTCCATGTGGCGGCGCTTTCCAGCGCGCCCGCGCGGCGCAGGTCGGGCAGAACGGTCGAGCCGACCGCGCCCGGCGCATGGCACACCGCGCAGTAGCGGGCATACTTGGCCTGCCCCACCGCGATCACCTGGGCGGGCGCGGTGCTCGGCGGCGGGTCGAGCGGCAGGTCGGCAAGTGCGGGCGGCGCGGGAAGCTGCGCCTTGCCGCCGAGCTTGAACACCAGCAGGCGGCTGATGTTGCGCACCGGGGCCTTCCTCGCCAGCAGGTCGCCGTCGACCGTGATCGCATAGGCCCCGCCCCACCCGGCGAGGACGGCGACATATTGCTCGCCGTTCACCGTGTAGGTAACGGGCGGCGCGACCACGCCAGTCTGGGCGGCGAAGCTCCACAGCTTCTTGCCGTTCGCGGCGTCATAGGCGTTGAACTCGCTCCCCGCGGTGCCCTGGAACACGAGCCCGCCGCCGGTCGCGAGCAGGCCGCCGTTCCACGGGCCAGGGTGCTCGACCGTCCAGCGCGGCTTCTGCGCGACCGGGTCCCACGCCACAAGCATCCCGCGCAAGGTGCCCGCGACCTGCTTGCGGAAGCCCCCGTCGGGCGGCAGATCGCCCGCGCCGAGGTTGAAGCCGACATTGAAGCCGCGCGCCTTGTCGGGCTTCCAGCCGGCCTCGGGCGCGTAGAGCATCCCCGCCTCGAAGGCCGGGATGTAGACCAGCTTCTCGGTCGGGCTGAAGGCCATCGGGTGCCAGTTGTGGCCGCCCAACGCGCCCGGCATCACCAGCGCCGGCTTGCCGGTGCGGTCGACGCGGGCTTCGGGGTTTTCGATGGGACGACCGGTCTTGGGGTCGATCCCGCTCGCCCAGTTGATCGAGACATAGGGCTTGGCGCTGATGAACTTGCCCGTCTCGCGGTCGATGACGTAGAAGAAGCCGTTTTTCGGGGCCTGCATCAGCACTTTGCGCATCTTGCCCTCGATCTCCATGTCGGCGAGCATGATGTGTTGGGTGGCGGTGAAGTCCCACGTCTCGCCCGGCGTGGTCTGGTAGTGCCAGACATATTCGCCGGTCTTGGGCCGGATCGCGACGATGCTGGAGAGGTACAGGTTGTCCCCCTCCCCGCCAGAGCCGTCCTTGGCGGGGCTGCGATAGGCGCGGTTCCAAGGCGAGCCGTTGCCGACGCCGATATAGAGCAGGTCAAGCTCGGGGTCGTAGGCCATCGAATCCCACACCGTGCCGCCACCCCCAATCGCGTCGCTGGCGCCGAGGACGTCCATGTTCCACGTTTCGGCCGCCTTCTGGAGATAGGCGGGCTGGTCCTTGGCGTCGCCGCCCTCGGGCACGGTGTAGAATTTCCACAGCTGCTCGCCCGTGTCGGCCGAATAGGCCGCGACGAAGCCGCGCACGCCGAATTCCGCGCCGCCATTGCCGATGATCACCTTGCCATCGATCACGCGCGGCGCGCCGGTGATGGTGTAGCTCTTGGACTGGTCGACCGTGACCTTCTCCCACACGGGCTTGCCGGTTTCGCGGTCGAGCGCGATCAGGCGGCCGTCGAGCGTGCCGAAGAACAGCTTGTCGCCGTACGCGGCCAAGCCCCGGTTGACGACGTCGCAGCAGGCCTTGACGCCTGTCTCGCCCGGGACCTTGGGGTCGTATTCCCACAGCTTGGCGCCGGTCGTCGCGTCGAAGGACTTCACCTTGCTCCACGCGGTGGTGAGGTAGAGCTTGCCGTCGATGACGATCGGCGTCGCCTCCTGCCCTCGGCCTGTATCCATGTCGGCATACCAGGCGAGCCCCAATTGGCCGACATTGTCGCGGTTGACCGCGTCCAAGGGCGAGAAGCGCTGCTCGGAATAGGTGCGCCCGTGGCTGATCCAGTTGGCGCTGTCGCCGTCGGCGCCCACCAGCATCGCGGTGGTGATCCCGCCCTCGCCCCCTTCGGCGCTGCCGAAAATCTGGCTGCAATTGGCCAGCATGCCACCTGACAGCAACAGGGCAGCGCCCAGCGTCCAGCGCCTCACGTCCATCAATTCCTCTCTCCCCGGCATTCTTTCTTTTGCCGCATGTTGCCGAGCCACTGGCCGCTTGTCCATTGCCCAGATATGTGCAAATCCTTAACCAGGGTCGCGACGAGGTTTACCGCCTCGCGCTCTTGGGGCGCGTGGGCAGCAAGGGGGAAATATCGATGGCTAATCGTTCAACGTCGCGCAGGCGCGCAGGCCAGACCGTATCGCGCCGTCAGTTCGGGGCGACCGCCGGCATCGCGGTGATCGGCACCGGGCTCGTCGGCATGGGCCTGCTCGACAAGCCGCGCGGCACCTTCGCGACGATCGGTCAGCCGGTTGCGATGGGCGATCCGGCGAACCCGACCATGGGCTATTTCGTCCGGCCGCAGAGCGGCAAGCACCCGGGCGTGGTGACCTGGCGCAGCGGCGAGGCGATGACCGAAGCCGACCGTGACGCAGCGCGCGAGCTTTCGGCCAAGGGCTATGCGGTGGTGGTGATCGACCGCGGCAGCGGTGACGCGGCGTCGGCTTTCGGCGATACCCGCAACGCCACCTGGTTCCTCAAGAACCAGCAGCAGGTCAACATGGACATCGGCATCGGCACGCCGAAGTGGGCCGAATACCGGCTGGAGCCGGTCCGGCGCGTCTGACCCTCTCTCCCGTGCAGGGACAAGGAAACGCGGCGCTTCCGGCCAGGCCCGGAATGCGATAAGCCCTTGTTCCAGAGACACGGGAGACTCCGATCATGTGCGATGAAAGACAGCTCGAAACCTGGGCCCGCGATACCCTGAGCCGCCGCCAGTTCGGCGCGTTGAGCGGCGCGGCGGCGCTTGCGGCCTGCGCCTCGGGGACCACCGAAAGCAAGGCGAGCGCCGCGGCCGGTCTCAAGGAACAGGGCGTCAGCTTCGCCACCCCCGACGGCACAATGGACGCCTTCTTCGTCCAGCCCGAAAAGGGCAAGCACTCCGCCGTGATCCTGTGGCCCGACATCGCCAGCATCCGCGAATCCAAGCGCAACATCGCCCGCACCCTGGCGGGCAAGGGCCATGCCGTGCTGGTCGTGAACCCCTATTACCGCGACGTCGCGGGCGAACAGTTCGCCGACTTTGCCGCCTTCATCTCGCAAGGCGGCTTCCAGAAGGTCGGTCCGTGGCGCGGCAAGCTGAACGCCGAGACGATCATGCGCGATGCAACCGCGATCGTCGCCTGGCTCGATACGCAGGCGGGCGTCGACACCGCGCGCGGGATCGGCACGCAGGGCTATTGCATGGGCGGTCCCTTCACCGTGTGGACCGCGGCTGCCGTGCCCGCCCGGATCAAGGCCGCGGCAAGCTTCCATGGCGGCGGCCTTGTCCGCCCGGACTACCCGATGAGCCCGCACAAGGTGCTGGACAAGGTCGATGCCAATCTGCTGATCGCGGTCGCACAGGACGACGACGCTAAGGCCCCCGCCGACAAGACCACTTTTGCCGATGCCGCCAAGGCCGCCGGGGTCGAGGCCAAGGTCGAAGTCTATGCCGGCGACCACGGCTGGATGGTGTCCGACAGCCCGGCCTGGAACGCCGCCGCCGCGACCAAGGGCGAGGCCGACCTGCTGGCGCTGTACGGGGCGGCTTTGGCGTAGGACCCGCAGCCCCGCCCGGCACCCTTAGCGCCATGACGCCGCCGTCGCCCTTCAAGCTCAAGCTCAAGCTCCAGATCATGTGCGGCGACGAAATCGCGATGGGTCCGGGCAAGGCCGATCTGCTCGATGCCATCGCGCGGCACTGCTCGATCTCGGGCGCAGGGCGGGCGTTGGGGATGAGCTACCGCCGCACGTGGCTGCTGGTCGATGCGATGAACCGCTGCTGGGAGGCACCGCTAGTGGCAACCACTCCCGGCAACCAGAAGGCGGGCGCACAGCTGACGCCGCTGGGGGAGGAGGTGCTTGCCCGTTACCGCCAACTGCAAGGCGATGCCGAGCGCGCGGCCTTGTCAGGCTTTGCCACCATCGCCGAAGCGCTGCTCCCCGCCCCCCTGCCCCCGAAGCGCAGCGAGGGGCGCCCTCAAGACGCGCCTAATTCCGCCACCTGAGCGTCACCCCCACGGTGCGCGGATCGCTGGGCGTGCCGAGGATCAGCCCCGAATTGCCCGCCTGGATCGTCAGGTTCTGGATGTAGTCTGCACCGAGCAGGTTGCGCGCGAAGACAGCAATCTCCCAGCCCTTGCCCTCTGCATCCTCGCGGCGGTAGCCGAGGCTGGCATTGGTGAGGTTGTAGCCCTCGATGACAGTGAAGCGCGACAGGCTCGGATCGCCGGGATAGCCGCTGCGCCAGTTGCTGTCGCCATGGAGGAACACCGCGCCCCGCCCAAGCGGCACGGCATAGTCGGCGCTCAGCGTCTGCGACCAGCGCGGCAGGCCGGCGAGGCGCTGCCCCGTCAGGTCGCAGGCCGCGGTCGCCGCGGTCTGGCGTTCGAGCGGGCAGGGGCCTGCCGGGTAATCGGTGTATTCCCCGTCGCCAAAGGCCAACGCGCCCACCAGCGTCAGCCTGCCGAGGGCGAGCCGCGCATCGGCCTCGAACCCCTGCACCCGCACCGCAGGAATGTTCGAGAGGTAGCCGCGCAGCGCGACGGTCTGGCTCGAATCCACCACCGTCGCCTGAAAGTCGCGCACCGTGGTGCGATAGGCGGCGAGATTGAGCGTCAGGCGCCCGTCCCACAGCGCCGCCTTGACCCCCGCCTCCCATGTCGTGTTGCGCTCCGGCTCGATCACCGCAGTCGCCAGCGCGGGCTGGTTGCTGGCATCGAGCGGCAGGCCCGACATGTTGATCCCCCCCGATTTGAACCCCCGCGCGAAGCTGGCGTAGAGCAGCACATCGTCCGCAGGCTCCCACGCGATATTCGCGCGGCCCGACAAGCTCCCCTCGCTGTCGCGCGCGGAGTAGGTCTGCGGCCGCAGCACGCCGAGCCGCGCATTGATCAGCGCGGGCGCAGTCACCACCGGCCCGCCGAACACCCGCGTGCTGTAATCGCCCTCCTTGCTCTCGTAGGTGTAGCGCAGCCCCCCGGTCAGCGTCAGGCGCGGCGCGATCCGCCAGTTCGCCTCGGCGAAGGCGGCATAGCTGTTCACCGCAAAGCGCGTCTCGCCGGTCTGCCCGTAGCCATCGAGCAGGTTCGCGGGCACCGGCGTCGCATTCGCCCCCGTCGTCGCCCCGATCAGCCACGGCGCGCCATAGGGGCCGAACACCGAATTGGGGCTACCGGTCAGCACCTGCCGGAAGACATAGAGCCCCGCGACATAGCTCAGCGCGCGATCCCCATCCGACGCGATCCGCACCTCCTGGCTGAGCTGGTCCTGCCGCGAGGGGATGCGCTGGATCAGCTGGATCTGCAGGCCCGTGTAATCGCGGTCGTTGGCCGCATCCCAGTTCCAGAAGCGCCATGCGGTGATCGCAGTGATCGTCGCCGGGCCGATGTCCCAGTCCGCCGTCGCCGCAACCCCGCCCTCGCTGGTGTCGACGCCGAGCGGGGCGTCGATATCGGTCAGGCGGTCGTAGGGATCGGTGCTCGGCGGGGCATAGCCTGCCGCTGCCGCCAGCGCCGGATATTGCCGCGCGGGCGGTCGCAGGCTGGTGCCGACCCGCAGGAACACCTGCGTGCAGCATTCGCTGTCGAAATTGGCCAAGTCGGCGATCAGCCGAAGCCGGAAGTCCGCCGAGGGCTGCCACAGCACCTGCCCGCGCACCGCCTGCGCGCCGAGCGTGTTCTGGTCGCGGCCGTTGGTGGCGTTGCGCAGCACCCCGTCACGCCGGGTGAAGGTGCCCGAGAGGCGATAGGCGAGCGTCTCGCCCGCAAGCGGCCCGGTGGCCGAAAAGCGCCCCTGCGCGAAAGCGCGCTCGCCGCCGCTCAGCTCGGCATTGTAGGCGCGGGTGAAGCTCGGCGCGGCCGAGACGATGTTGATTGCGCCCGCCGTGGTGTTCTTGCCGAACAGCGTCCCCTGCGGCCCGCGCAGCACCTCGATCCGCGCGATGTCCGAAAAGTCGAAGGCGGCGGTCGCCGGCCGTGCGTGATAGACCCCGTCGACATAGTAGCCCACCCCCGGTTCGAGCCCGTCATTGGCCTGACTGACCGCGACCACGCTCGACCCCAGCCCGCGGATGGTGAAGGCAATGTTGCGCGGATTGGCCGAGGAATAGTTGAGCGCCGGAACCAGCGTGGTGAGGTCGCGGGTGTTGAGCGTGTAGGACTGCTCGAGCCAGCGCGCGTCCACAACCGAGAGCGCGGCGGGCACGTCCTGCGCCCCCTCTGCCCGCTGCCGCGCGGTAACGATGATCGGCGCAGGTTTGCCCTCGCCTGCATCCTCGCCCGCCGAGGCGGCCTCGGCCATTGCCATAGCCGGGGCAAGGTGCAGGACGCCGCCGATGAGGCCCAGCCGGAGAAGGGTGTGCAAGCGAGCCTCGCGCATCGTTCGAACCTATATCTGATCATATATAGATTGAGCCTCAAGGCAACGGCGATCGGCTGAGCCAGATTTTTGGCGCAAGTTTTGGCAAATCCGGATGGGGGCCGAGCGCGGCTCCCGGCAGTTGGGAATTGTTGGCCCCGCACGCGGCGAATTGGGCGCTTTCCTACTGCCCTCGGGCGGGGTTAGGCTTGCCCTCATGGCCCCTCGCCTGCCCTTCGCCTGCCTCCTGCCCGCCCCCTTCGGCATGCTGCGCGAGGGGAGGGTTTTCCGGCCCTGGACAGTGTCTCATGTGTCTCCAACAGACAGGCCGAGACGCGGGTTGGTGAACGGCGGCAGCGACCGGCGCGGGGCGCCTCGCCGCGGGCCGGTCGTCCTCAGGAGCCGTGGCGCTTGGCCCGCTCGTTCGCCGCGCCGAAGCGACCGTGCTTGCGGTAGCGCAGCATCCACTTGTCGAGGAACAGGCCGAGCGGCTTCGCCTCGATCCCGAGGTCTGCAAGACCGAGGGCCCCCTCGGCCACCGTGCTGCCGGGCTTGAGCAGCGTCCACTGGTCGCGGCTCATCGGGGTGAGCGGGAGCGCGGCGAAGGTCGCCGAGACGCCATCGGGCATGGCGAGGAAGGTGCGATTCCTCCCCTGCGCTGCGGCGATGCGGCGGTGGAGCTCCATCATGGTGAGCTGCTCGGGCCCGCCCAGTTCGAAGGTCTTGCCGCCGTGCACCTCGGGGTGCTCGAGCGCACGGGCGACGGCTTCGGCGACGTCCTCGGCGTGGACGATCTGGAGCTTCGCCTCGGGCCCGAACACGGGGAGGACGGGGAACAGCTCGATCATGCCGGCGAAGAGGTTGATGAACTGGTCGTCCTTGCCGAACACGATTGAGGGTCGCAGGATGGTGGCCTTGGGGAAGGCCGCGAGGGTCTTGGCCTCGCCCATCGCCTTGCCGCGCGCATAGGCGGTGGGGCTGGCGGGGTCGGCACCGATCGCGCTGATCTGGACGAGCGCGGTCACGCCCCGTTCCGCAGCAAGGCGGGCGACGGTGCCGGGCGCCTCGCCGGTGAGCTTGATGAGGTCGCCCGCGAAGGCGCCCACGAGGTTGACGACATGGTCCGCCCCCTCAAGCGCGGCAGCGACGTGGGCCTCGTTGGTGACGTCGCACGGCATCAGCTGCAACTGTCCGAGGTTGGCGAGCGGCTTGAGGCTCTGGGCCTTGGCCGGCGCCCGGCTCGCCAGCCGCAGCCGCGCCCCGCGCGAGAGGAGGGCCTGCGCGACGTAGTTGCCGATGTAGCCGGTCCCGCCGAAGATCGTGACCAGCTTGCCGGACAGGGGGGAAGAGGTGGGCGTCGGGGAGGAAGGCATGGGGGTGTGCTCGCTCGTGATGGCTGGCTCGTGGCTTTGCGAGCGCCGCTTTGCGGCAAGCGCGCAGGAGAGGCAAGGGGTCGAAAGCGCGCGATGCCGTGGCCGGCGGGCGAAATGCGCGGGCGATGGGAGGTTTGCATTGACAGCCCCCCGAACCCTTCGCTAATGGCCCGCGCCTACCCGGCCTCCCGGCAGCGATGACCGGAGGCCCCGTGCCCAGATGGCGGAATTGGTAGACGCACCGTCTTCAGGTGGCGGCGCTCGCAAGGGCGTGGAGGTTCGAGTCCTCTTCTGGGCACCAAAAAATATGCTCGGGCTTTGCCCCGATGGCTTCCCAGTAAAAGCCACGCCTACGTCGGAGCGGCCGGACCTGCGGGGAGAGGCTCGGGCCGGCTTTGGGTTCTGATCGGGATCGTCTCCACCGTCCTGCAGGTCAGCGCGCGGATGTTTGCCTCAGGTCGGCGAGGCTTATCGCGTGGCTGATGCCGATGCTGCCGTCGAGCATCTCGACCTCCATCAGCACGCGGGGCGAGGGGGTGTCCCAGTCGATCGTCAGGCGCCCGTAGTTGGGCATCAGCGGCGCCTTGGCGATGCGGTTCTTGTTGGGGCCGAAGACCGGCCACACCTCGGTGAGGCCCGACGACGTCAGCTCGTAAACAGGATAGGGCATGCGCGCGTCGAGCCGCGAGAGCTCGGCATAGTGCGTGTCGCCCGAGATGATCACGAGGTTCTCGACCTGGGCGAAATCGATGAGGTCGAGAAGGCGCTGGTGATCGGCCTGGAAGTTGATCCACGCCTCGTAGCCGGGTGCGTCGGGCAGGATCTGGGTCGACGAGGCAAGGATGCGCAAATTCGCCGGGCGGCGCAGTTCGGCCTCCAGCCATTCCCATTGCTCCTGGCCGAGCATGGTCGCATCCGGATCGGGGTTGACGAGATACTGGCCCTTGTCCGCCGGCTCCACGCTGTAGCCCAGCAGCGGCGTGCGGAAGGTGCGGTTGTCGGGCAGGATCACCTGCACCCGGCGGCCTTCGGGGCCGAAGAAATAGCTGCCGTAGATGCCGCCTTGCGCCCGCCTGCGCGGATGGTCGGCCGGCACGCCCCAGAAATCGAGGAAGATCGCCGCGCTCTCGGCCTTCATCGGATATTCGCTGCCGCCGTCATTGACGCCGAAATCATGATCGTCCCATGTCGCGATCACCTGCGCGTTGCGGCGCAGGGTGCGGAAACCGGGCTTCTCGGCGAGCTTCTGGTACTTGGCCCGCAGCAGCGCCATGTCCTCGGTATCGCCGTAGATATTGTCGCCGAGGAAGATGAACAGCTCGGGGGCGAAGGCGTTGACGCGCTCCCAGATCGGCTGGTCCTTGTCCTGATGCGCGCAGGAGCCGAAGGCGATCCGGGTGAGCGCCCGCTCTTCCCGCTCGCCCGGGGCAGCCATGACGGGCGCGCTCGCCAGCGCGGCTCCTGCTGCGGCACCGGCCATCACCTGCCTGCGCGAAACGCCGTCTGCCATCCTTGTGTCTCCCCGCCTTGACTTGCCGTCAGGCTTGTCGACGCGGATTGTTGCAGAGTCCGGACAAGCGGGCCGCACCAGCGAAGCCCGAGGGGGTCAGCCAGTCCCGGCCGCCTGCGCCAGCCGCGCACGGGCCTCGGCCTCGCCGATCAAGGGGAGGAGTTCGCCCATGTCGGGGCCGTGGTCCATGCCGGTCAGCGCCTGACGCAGCGGCAGGAACAGCGCGCGCCCCTTGCGCCCGGTCGCTTCCTTGAGCGCGGCGGTGAGCGCGGCCCACGGGTTCTCACCCCATGTCAATGCGGCGGCGGCCGCAGCGAGGAACGCCTTGTCCTCCTCGGCGAATGCAGGCTGCGTGATCGGGCCGGTGACGAGCCGCCACCACTCCGCCGCCTCGCCGATCTGGGCAAGGTTGGGCCGCACCGCGTGCCAGCCGGCGGCGTCCATTCCTTCGGGCAGGCGTGCGGCGACGGCCTCGTAGGGGAGCTGGTGGACGATCCCCGCGTTGAGGCGCTCGAGATCCTCCTCGTCGAACTTGGCGGGCGCGCGACCGAAGGTGGACAGATCAAAGCTCGCAGTGAGTACGGCGCGGTCGGCGATGGGCTCGACCGGCTGCGAAGTGCCGAGCCGCGCAAGCAGCGCGATGATCGCCTCGGGCTCGATCCCGCGCTCCCGGAACGCGTCGCAGCCGAGCGAGCCGAGGCGCTTCGACAGCTTGCCCTCGCGCCCCACCAGCAGCGCTTCATGGGCGAACCGGGGCAGTGGTTTTGCTGCACTGAATTGTGCACTATAAAGTGCGGTAAAGATCTGAATTTGAACAGCAGTATTCGAGACGTGGTCCTCACCGCGCAGCACTTGCGTCACGCTCATGTCGATATCGTCGACGGCGCTCGGCATCATGTAGAGCCACGATCCGTCGGCGCGGCGGATCACGGGGTCGGAGAGCTGGGCGGCATCGAATTTCTGAAGCCCGCGAATGCCATCCTCCCATGCGATCGGCTCGGCATGGTCGAGCAGGAAGCGCCAGTGCGGCTGCACACCTTCAACCTCCTTGGCAGCGCGCTCGGCCTCGGTGAGCTTGAGCGCGGCGCGGTCGTAGATCGGGGGCAGCCCGCGCGACAGCTGGATCTTGCGCTTGACGTCGAGCTCGTGCGCGCTCTCGTAGCAGGGATAGATGCGGCCCGCCGCGCTGAGCGCGTCGAAGGCCGCCTGGTAGCGATCCAGGCGAGCAGACTGGCGTTCCTCGCGGTCCCAGGTGAGGCCCAGCCAGGTGAGATCCGCACGGATCGCCTCGACAAAGTCCTCGCGGCTGCGCTCGGCATCGGTGTCGTCGATGCGCAGGATGAAGGTCCCGCCACCCGCCTGCCGCGCGAGCATCCAGTTGTGGAGCGCGGTGCGGATGTTGCCGACATGCAGCCGGCCGGTGGGCGAAGGGGCAAAGCGCGTGGTCGTCATGGGCAGCGCGGTAGAGCGCCCCGCCCTGCCCCGCAAGCCGCTAGAGCGCGCGGACTTCAGCGGAGGCCAGCGCCAGTGCGGCCTCCCACAGCCGATGCGCCCGGTCGGCCCGGACCAGCCCGTCGAGCGCGACCTCGAACCCGCGCCGGTCGCCCGCTGCCGCCGCATCGACCACGGCGCCGATGGTCGCCTCGTCGTGGCTCATCAACCGGCAGCAGAAGCGCGAGACCGCGATGTTCTCGGGCCAGGTGGCGGCAATCGCCTGGGCGAGGATCAGCGCCTTGGCCGCGACTTCGACGCTGCCGAGCCGGGCGGCCAGCTCCGGCACCGGATCGCGCCCCGCTGCATCGTGCACCGCGATCAGCCGCAGGGCATGGACAAAGCGGCCGGCGATCGGGCCGAGCCGCTCTACCCTGGGCGGCGCGAGCAGCTGCGCTATGACCTTGCGGGTGCTGGCGGAGGGGGCTTGGTGGTGGGGCATCTTACCTCGCTTACGGTCAGATTGGGCGGCGTGTGGGCACATCCCCTTCATGCCCGTATTGCGAATGCTTCGCAATAGCTAATCTCATCTTGCGCCAACTCTTGCGCTTCCACCCGGGACAGTGCCTGCAAGGCATTGCGTCGTCGCGAAAATTGCGCTGAAACCAGCACGTCGCAAACAGGGGCCCATCCATGAAAAAACTGCTCGCTGCGGTCGCGTTGACCGCGCTTACCTGCAACACGTCCATCGCCCACGCCCAGACTGCCGCGGAACGCGCCGCCGAGCGCGCCGAGGAAAAGAAGCTCGGCTCGCGCTATCTGCGCTGCGATGGCGAACCCAACAATGTCACGGGCGGCGAAACCTTTGCCCGGCTGCTCGGCGCGGTCACGCTGCTCGGCCTGTTCGCGCCGACCCCCGAGAGCCCCGATCCCTCCAAGCGGCTGTTCGGCGAGGCAGGCGTCGCGGTGTGTTCCGAACTCATCGACGGCGACAAGGCGGAAGCCAACGCGGTGCGCCGTGTGCCGCTGATCCTCGCGCGCGCGCTGCATCACATCGAAGCCAAGAACTACCCCGCCGCGCTCGCCGATGTCGAGAAGGCGCGCAGCGAGGCGGCCGCCGCTAAGCTCGCCGGCAACCCCTATTTCGACCGCTCGATGGGCCTGTCCTTCTCGAACATCGAGGCCGAGGTGCACCTGCGGATGGGCAATCCCGAGGCCGCGCAGAAAGCCTCGCTCGCAGCGCAGGGTACGATGAAATACAGCTTCGTGCCGAGCATCGTCATCAGGGACTACAGCGATTTCGTGCGCGGCTTGTCGCCCGAAGCCGAAGCGCGGATGGCCGCCAATGCCAGAATGGTGCCGCCGCTGCTGATCGGCTACGCCAACCGGCTCGATGAAGTGGGCCGCTTCGCCGACGCCGCCGCCAAGAACGAAGCGCTGATCGAAGTCGCCGAAGGCCTGAAGAGCGACAACGGCAAGGGCTCGCTCCCCTACGCGCGTGCCGCCCTGTCGCATGCGCTGGCCGGGCAGTGGGACAAGGCCGATGCCCGCGCCGCATTCGCCCGCACCAACCTTGCCGCGCGCCGCGCCGACGGCAAGCCCGAGGACAACGCCGCCCAGGTGGTCGAGGTGCTCGACCTGTTCGAGATCGTCAAACTGGCGCAGGGCGGCGATCTTGCCGCAGCCCGGCGCAACTTCGCGGCGCGCTCGGAATGGACCGCGCCCAGCTTCGGCGCGGTCATGGAAGTCAACCGCCGCCTGCGCGAAGGTGCCTCCGAGGCCGAGCTGTTCGGCGCGCTCGCCAAGACGCCCGAGGCGATGTGGCAGGCCCGCTATGACGATCTGCTGGCAGTGCGTCTGCAGCGCGATACCGACAACAAGGCGCTGTTCGCACTGATCCAGAATTACGCGGAAGTCGGGAATTTCGAAGGCCGCAGCAAGGCCACCTACCAGGTGGCGAAGTCCAAGATGATGGCCAAGAAGGCCGATGATGACGGCCAATGGCCGATCTTCGCGGGCGGCGACCTCTATTCCGGGATCGATTCGATTATGCTCCACGCTGCGCTACAGGCCAGGGCGCAGGGGAAGGAAGGCTTCACGATGTTCATCGTGCTGCCGCGCGTCACGCCCGGCTACTACCCGCCGCCGATCGCGGGCTATACCCGCTTCGTCAACCGCGGCGAACCGGGCGCGGGCGAGGCGCAGTTCATTTCCGCTGCCGAAGTCATCGCCGAACTTGCGCCGGTCATTCCCTCGCCTGCGGAGCTGAAGGAACGCAAGCAGCGCCGCACCAGGACCTGACAGCGCAGACCCCGCTCAAAGAAAAGCCCCGCCCGCGCCGAAGCGCGGGCGGGGCTTTTTCGTGAGGCCGCGGGACGCCCGGCGGAGAGCTTACTCTTCGCCCTCGTCCTCGACGCTCGCCGCGGGGGCGGAGGCCGCCATCGCGGCCATCGCGGCCTTCATCTTCTCTTCCGAACCGATCGCATCGGCGGCCGGCTCGACTTCGCGCTGGCCCGAGGCCGAGAGGGCTTCCTGCTGACGCTTCCACGCCGCCTTCAGCGCCGCGTCGCGGCTGTTGGCGGTGACGCGCAGGCGGTTCATGCCCGCACCCGTGCCCGCCGGGATCAGACGCCCGACGATCACGTTCTCCTTCAGACCGATCAGGGTGTCCTTCTTCCCTTCGACCGCCGCCTGCGTCAGCACGCGGGTGGTTTCCTGGAACGAGGCCGCCGAGATGAACGAGCGGGTCTGCAGCGAAGCCTTGGTGATGCCGAGCAGCACAGGATTGCCGGTCGCGCCCTGCTTGCCCTTGGCGAGCTTGGCGTTGATCTCGAGCATCTCGGCCAGATCGACCTGTTCGCCCGGCAGCAGGGTGGTGTCCCCGCCGTCGGTGATCTCGACCTTCTGCAGCATCTGGCGAACGATCACCTCGATGTGCTTGTCGTTGATCTTCACGCCCTGCAAGCGATAGACTTCCTGGATCTCGTCGACGAGATATTCGGCCAATGCTTCGACGCCCATCACCTCGAGGATGTCGTGCGGGTTGGGCGAGCCGGAAATCAGGGTGTCACCCTTCTTCACGTAGTCGCCTTCCTGCACGTCGATCACCTTGGTCTTGGGGATCAGGTACTCGACGGGTTCACCCTCCTCGGGAATGATGGCGATCTTGCGCTTCGCCTTGTATTCGCGGACGAATTCGATCCGGCCGGAGATCTTGGCGATGATCGAGACGTCCTTGGGCATGCGCGCCTCGAACAGCTCGGCCACGCGCGGCAGACCGCCGGTGATGTCGCGGGTCTTGGCGGCTTCGCGGCTCGCACGGGCGAGAATGTCGCCCGCTTCGACCGTCTGGCCATCCTCGACCGACAGCGTCGTGCCCGGAGCAAGCATGTAGCGCGCCGCTTCGGTCTCGCCGCTGCCTTCGGCCAGCAGGGTGAGCCGCGGACGAAGGTCTTCCTTCTTCTTGCGGCCGGTCGCCCGGTTCTCTGTCACCACGCGCTGGGCGATGCCGGTGGCATCATCCATCTGCTCCTCGAGCGTGACGCCCTCGGCCAGATCCTGATACTTCACCACGCCCGACTGTTCGGTGATGATCGGCAGGGTGAACGGGTCCCACTCGGCGAGACGATCGCCGATCTTGACGCTGTCGCCATCCTTGAACTTGATCACCGTCCCGTAGGGCACCTTGTGCATCTCGCGCTCGCGCCCTTCGGCGTCGATCACGGCGATTTCGCCGCTGCGCGACAGGCTCAGGATGCGGCCCATCTTGTCGGTGATGGTCTGCATCTCGCGATACTCGACCTTGCCGTCCGAGATGGCTTCGAGGTGGCTGGTTTCGTTGAGCTGCGCCGCGCCGCCGATGTGGAAGGTCCGCATCGTCAGCTGGGTGCCGGGCTCGCCGATCGACTGCGCCGCGATGACGCCCACCGCTTCGCCGATGTTCACCGGAGTCCCGCGGGCGAGGTCACGACCGTAGCAGGTCGCGCAGACGCCCTGTTCGGCTTCGCAGATCAGCGGCGAGCGGATCTTGGCCGACTGGACTTCCGCCGCCTCGATCGCCTTGACCATCGCTTCGTCGAGCAGGGTGCCCGCCGGAACGATGACTTCGCCGGTCGCCGCGTTGACGATGTCTTCCGCGACGGTGCGACCGAGGATGCGCTCGCCGAGCGAGGCGATCACCGAACCGCCCTGCACGATGGCGCGCATTTCGAGCGCGTTCTGCGTGCCGCAATCTTCCTCGACGATGACGCAATCCTGCGACACGTCGACCAGACGGCGGGTGAGGTAACCCGAGTTCGCGGTCTTCAGCGCGGTGTCCGCGAGGCCCTTGCGGGCGCCGTGGGTCGAGTTGAAGTATTCAAGAACGGTCAGACCTTCCTTGAAGTTCGAGATGATCGGGGTCTCGATGATCTCGCCCGAAGGCTTGGCCATCAGGCCGCGCATCCCCGCGAGCTGCTTCATCTGCGCCGGGCTACCACGGGCGCCGGAGTGGCTCATCATGTAGATCGAGTTGATCTGGGCTTCCTTGCCCGTCTCGCTGTCGATCGGCTGCGCCTTGATCTCGGCCATCATCGCGTCGGCGACCATGTCACCGCACTTCGACCAGGCGTCGATCACCTTGTTGTACTTTTCCTGCTGGGTGATGAGACCGTCCTGGTACTGCTGCTCGTAACCGGCAACCAGTTCCTTGGTCTCCTCGACCAGCTTTTCCTTGGCGTCGGGGATGATCATGTCATCCTTGCCGAAGGAGATGCCGGCACGGAACGCGTGGCGGAAGCCCAGCGCCATGATGGCGTCGGCGAACAGTACCGTGTCCTTCTGGCCGGTGTGGCGGTACACCTGGTCGATCACGTCGCCGATCTCGCGCTTGGTGAGCAGGCGGTTGATGATGTCGAAGGGCACCTTGTGGTTCTTCGGCAGGCACTCGCCGATCAGCATGCGGCCCGGGGTGGTGACGAAGCGCTTCATCGCCACCACGCCGTTCTCGTCGGCCTGCGGAACGCGGGCGATGATGCGGGTGTGGAGCGTGACCGCCTTGGTCTCCAATGCCTGGTGCACTTCGGCCATGTCGCTGAAGCGGGGCAGCTTCTCGATCTTGGTGCCGTCGGCTTCCTCGATGAATTCGGGGTGCTTCTCCTGCCGCTCCATCGAGAGGTAGTAGATCCCCAGAACCATGTCCTGCGAGGGCACGATGATCGGCTTGCCGTTGGCGGGCGAGAGGATGTTGTTGGTCGACATCATCAGCACGCGCGCTTCGAGCTGGGCTTCCAGCGAAAGCGGCACGTGGACCGCCATCTGGTCACCGTCGAAGTCGGCGTTGAAGGCCGAGCAGACCAGCGGGTGCAGCTGGATCGCCTTGCCCTCGATCAGCACGGGCTCGAAGGCCTGAATGCCCAAGCGGTGCAGCGTCGGCGCGCGGTTCAGGAGAACCGGGTGCTCGCGGATCACCTCGTCAAGGATGTCCCAGACTTCCTTGCGCTCCTTCTCGACCCACTTCTTGGCCTGCTTGAGGGTCATGGAGAGACCCTTGGCATCCAGACGCGCGTAGATGAACGGCTTGAACAGCTCGAGCGCCATCTTCTTGGGCAGGCCGCACTGGTGCAGCTTGAGCTCGGGACCGGTCACGATCACCGAACGGCCCGAATAGTCGACGCGCTTGCCGAGCAGGTTCTGGCGGAAGCGGCCCTGCTTGCCCTTGAGCATGTCGGAGAGCGACTTCAGCGGACGCTTGTTCGCGCCGGTGATGACGCGGCCGCGGCGGCCGTTGTCGAACAGCGCGTCGACCGCTTCCTGCAGCATGCGCTTCTCGTTGCGCACGATGATGTCGGGCGCGCGCAGTTCGATCAGGCGCTTCAGACGGTTGTTGCGGTTGATGACGCGGCGGTAGAGGTCGTTGAGGTCCGAAGTCGCGAAGCGGCCCCCGTCGAGCGGCACCAGCGGGCGCAGTTCGGGCGGGATGACCGGGATCACTTCGAGGATCATCCATTCCGGACGGTTGCCGGATTCGATGAAGCTCTCGACGACCTTGAGGCGCTTGATGATCTTCTTGGGCTTGAGCGCCGACTTGGTGGTCGCCAGCTCGTCCATCAGCGCTTCGCGCTCGGCTTCGAGGTCGAGCTGCATCAGCATGGTGCGCACGGCTTCGGCGCCGATGTCGGCGGTGAAGGCGTCCTCGCCGTACTCGTCCTGCGCTTCGAGGAGTTCATCCTCAGTCAGCAGCTGGTACTTCTCGAGCGGGGTGAGGCCCGGCTCGGTGACGATGTAGCTTTCGAAGTAGAGCACGCGCTCGAGCTGCTTCAGCTGCATGTCGAGCAGCAGGCCGATGCGGCTGGGGAGCGACTTCAGGAACCAGATGTGCGCGACGGGCGCGGCCAGTTCGATGTGGCCCATGCGCTCGCGGCGGACCTTGGTCACGGTGACTTCGACGCCGCACTTTTCGCAGACGACGCCCTTGTACTTCATGCGCTTGTACTTGCCGCACAGGCACTCGTAGTCCTTCACGGGGCCGAAGATGCGCGCGCAGAACAGCCCGTCACGCTCCGGCTTGAAGGTGCGGTAGTTGATCGTCTCGGGCTTCTTGATCTCGCCATAGGACCACGAGCGGATGCGCTCCGGCGAGGCGATGCCGATCTGGATCTGGTCGAAGGTTTCGGGCTTCGCCAGCTGGTTGGTGAATTTGGTCAGGTCGTTCATGACTGTGTTCCCTTAACCTTGGCCGGAACGCACAAGGCATAATTCCAATGTGGTGACATCGAGCATTTTCTGTGACTTGGCCGCGTCACCGGTCTTATATGCTGTTTCGTTCGTATATGCCGCCATGTCAGCATCAACTTCGTCGCGTGACTTGCCGAGCTTTGCACCTTCCGCGACCGCGTCAGCTATGAATTGCCTTCCGACAGCTTCGAAGCGACTCGGATCGCGGCCGGCTTCCTTCTCTTGACCCATGACGCTGACAGCAGAGTAGGCGCATTCGATACTGTCCTCGTAGGGCAATCGCTCTTTCGACAGACCATCCGATGAACCGCAGGCGGTTATCGGACCCGAAATCAAAAGAGCGCAAATCGCGGCCCTCATCGCCTTATTCCGCTGCCTCCAGCATCTCGCCGTCGTCGTCCTCGTCGAGGATCGACTTCAGTTCGACGTTGAGGCCGAGGCTGCGCATTTCCTTCACGAGCACGTTGAAGCTCTCGGGAATGCCGGCCTCGAAGGTGTCGTCGCCCTTGACGATCGCTTCGTAGACCTTGGTGCGGCCGACCACGTCGTCGGACTTCACCGTCAGCATTTCCTGCAGGGTGTAGGCCGCGCCGTAGGCCTGGAGCGCCCAGACCTCCATCTCCCCGAAGCGCTGACCGCCGAACTGCGCCTTGCCGCCCAGCGGCTGCTGGGTGACGAGCGAGTAGGGGCCGATCGAACGCGCGTGGATCTTGTCGTCGACCAAGTGATGGAGCTTGAGCATGTAGATGATGCCCACGGTCACCTTGCGGTCGAAGGCCTCGCCGGTGCGGCCGTCATAGAGGACGCTCTGGCCCGAGGAATCGATCCCTGCCTTGACCAGCATGTCCGAAACGTCGGCTTCACGCGCGCCGTCGAACACCGGGGTCCCCATCGGCACACCGGCCGAAAGGTTGCCCGCCAGTTCCACGATATCCGCGGTCGAACGGCTTTCGAGGTCCTCGACATACTGCTCGCCGTAGATGTCCTTGAGACGTTCGAGCACGGCCGCGGGCGGCGCCACATTGGCGTAGTCTTCGGCCGCGTTCGGGTTGGCGGCGCGCCAATCCTCCAGCAGCCCCTTGATCTCGTGGCCGAGCGCGCGGGCGGCAAAGCCCAAGTGCGTCTCGAAGATCTGCCCGACGTTCATGCGCGAAGGCACGCCCAGCGGGTTGAGCACGAGGTCGACATGCGTCCCGTCGGCGAGGAACGGCATGTCCTCGATCGGCAGGATGCGGCTGATGACGCCCTTGTTGCCGTGACGGCCGGCCATCTTGTCGCCCGGCTGGAGCTTGCGCTTCACCGCGACGAAGACCTTGACCATCTTGAGCACGCCCGGAGCCAGCTCGTCACCGCGCTCCAGCTTTTCCTTGCGGTCGTGGAACTTGGCATCGATCAGCGCGACGGCTTCGTCGTACTGGCTCTTCACCGCCTCGATCTGCGCCTGACGGCCGTCATCGGCGACCGCGAACTTGAACCATTCGTGGCGGTCGATCTCCTCGAGGACCTCCTCGGTGATTTCGATGCCCTTCTTCAGCCCCTTGGGAGCGGCCGAAGCGGTCTGGCCGAGCAGCATGTCGCGCAGGCGGTTGTAGGTCGCACGGTTGAGGATGTTGCGCTCGTCCGCGGCGTCCTTGCGCAGGCGTTCGATTTCCTCGTTCTGGATCGCGCGGGTACGGTCGTCGATCTCGATCCCGTGGCGGTTGAACACCCGGACCTCGACGATGGTGCCCGCGACGCCCGGGGGCAGACGCAGCGAGGTGTCACGCACGTCGCTCGCCTTTTCGCCGAAGATCGCGCGCAGCAGCTTTTCTTCCGGCGTCATCGGGCTCTCGCCCTTGGGCGTGATCTTGCCGACGAGGATGTCACCGGGGTGCACTTCGGCGCCGATGTAGACGATGCCCGCCTCGTCGAGGTTGCGCAGGGCTTCCTCGCCGACGTTGGGGATGTCGCGGGTGATGTCTTCCGGCCCGAGCTTGGTGTCGCGTGCCATGACTTCGAACTCCTCGATATGGATCGAGGTGAAGACGTCGTCCTTCACGATGCGTTCGCTGATGAGGATCGAGTCTTCGTAGTTGTAGCCATTCCACGGCATGAAGGCGACGAGGCTGTTCTTGCCCAGCGCCAGCTCGCCGAGGTCGGTCGAGGGACCGTCGGCGATGATGTCGCCGGCTTCGATCACGTCACCCACCTTCACCAGCGGACGCTGGTTGATGCAGGTGTTCTGGTTCGAACGCTGGAACTTCTGGAGCGTGTAGATGTCGACGCCCGACTGGCCGGGTTCGACATCGCCGATCGCGCGGATCACGATACGGGTCGCGTCGACCTGGTCGACGATCCCGCCGCGCTTGGCCGCAATCGCCGCGCCCGAATCGCGCGCCACGGTCTCTTCCATCCCCGTGCCGACCCAGGGCGCTTCCGCCTTCACGAGCGGCACGGCCTGACGCTGCATGTTCGAGCCCATCAGCGCGCGGTTGGCGTCATCGTTTTCGAGGAACGGAATGAGCGAAGCCGCGACCGAAACCAGCTGCTTCGGCGAGACGTCCATCAGCGTGATGTGCTCGCGCGGAGCCATCAGGTTATCGCCGTTGTGACGCGCCGAGACCAGCTCTTCCACGAACGAGCCATCGGCGTTCAGCTCAGCCGACGCCTGCGCGACGGTGTGCTTCTGCTCTTCCATCGCCGAGAGGTAGATCACGTCCGAAGTGACCTTGCCGTCCACCACCTTGCGGTAGGGGGTTTCGATGAAGCCGTACTTGTTGACGCGCGAGAACGACGCCAGCGAGTTGATCAGACCGATGTTCGGGCCTTCGGGCGTTTCGATCGGGCAGATGCGGCCGTAGTGCGTCGGGTGAACGTCGCGCACTTCGAAGCCGGCGCGCTCGCGGGTGAGACCGCCCGGCCCGAGCGCCGAGACGCGGCGCTTGTGGGTGACTTCCGAGAGCGGGTTGGTCTGGTCCATGAACTGCGAGAGCTGCGAGGAGCCGAAGAACTCGCGCACCGCCGCAACGGCGGGCTTGGCGTTGATGAGGTCGTTCGGCATCACGGTCGAGACGTCGACCGAGCTCATGCGCTCCTTGACCGCGCGCTCCATGCGCAGCAGGCCGACGCGGTACTGGTTTTCCAAGAGCTCGCCCACCGAACGCACGCGGCGGTTGCCGAGGTTGTCGATGTCGTCGACTTCGCCCTTGCCGTCCTTGAGGCCAACAAGCTCCTTCACCACCGCGAGGATGTCTTCCTTGCGCAGCGTGGTGACGGTGTCCTCGCACTCGAGGCCCAGACGCATGTTGAGCTTGACGCGGCCCACAGCCGACAGGTCATAGCGTTCGGCATCGAAGAACAGGCCTTCGAACAGCGCCTCGGCGGTTTCCTTCGTCGGCGGTTCGCCCGGACGCATGACCTTGTAGATCGCTTCCAGTCCCTCGTCGCGGTTCTCGGCCTTGTCGGCCTTCAGCGTGTTGCGGATCCACGGGCCGGTGTTGATCTCGTCGATGTCGAGCAGCGGCAGTTGGTCGATCCCGGCCTTGTCGAGCGTTTCGACATGCTCGAGCGTCAACTCGTCACCGGCTTCGATGTAGATGCGGCCCGTGCTCTCGTCGATCATGTCGGCGGCGGCATAACGGCTGACGACTTCCTCGGTGGGAAGCAGCAGCTCGGTGAGGCCGTCCTTGGCCGCCTTGTTGGCCGCGCGCGGGCTGATCTTGCTGCCGGCGGGGAAGATTTCCTCGCCGGTCTTGGCGTCGACCAGCGCGAAGGTCGGCTTGGCGTTGCGCCACTGTTCGGCGACGAAGGGGATCTTCCACCCGTCCTTCGCGCGCTCCCACGTCACGGTGTTGTAGAAGTAGCCGAGGATGTCCTCGGCATCGAGGCCGAGCGAGTACAGCAGCGCGGTGACCGGCAGCTTGCGCTTGCGGTCGATGCGGACGTTGACGATGTCCTTGGCGTCGAACTCGAAGTCGAGCCACGAGCCGCGGTAGGGGATCACGCGCGCGGCGAACAGCAGCTTGCCCGAAGAATGGGTCTTGCCGCGGTCATGGTCGAACAGCACGCCCGGCGAGCGGTGCATCTGCGACACGATCACGCGCTCGGTGCCGTTGATGATGAAGGTGCCGTTCTCGGTCATGAGCGGCATGTCGCCCATGTAGACGTCCTGCTCCTTGATATCGAGGACGGAGCGGGTTTCGGTTTCCGAGTCCACCTCGAAGACGATCAGGCGCAGGGTCACCTTCATCGGGGCGGCATAGGTGATGCCGCGCTGACGGCACTCGGTGGTGTCGTACTTGGGCTCTTCGAGCTCGTAATGGACGAAATCGAGCTCGGCGGTGCCGGCGAAATCACGGATCGGGAAGACAGAGCGGAGGGTCTTCTCGAGGCCCGAGACATAGCCCGTGGCCTTGTCCGAACGCAGGAACTGCTCGTAGCTCTCGCGCTGAACCTCGATCAGGTTCGGCATCTGCACCACTTCGTGGATGTCACCGAAGATCTTGCGGATGCGCTTCTTGGCGGTCCCTTGCGCCTTGCGGCTGCGGGTGACGGGCGGCTTCGCCTTGGTGGCCATGGAGGGGTCTTGCCTCTTCAATTGGGCCGCACGAGAGACGCTCGCGCGGACGGGAAAAATCGCTGTCGTTCCACGCGAAAGAGCGGCCATTCCAACGCACAAATGCCGCTTGGCCAACCCCGACTATCCGGCCGGTGCTGGCAGCAGCATTGCAAATTGCGTCGCGAATTGGCCTGCGCCGCTTCCATCCTGAGGCCAATTCCCGCGCATGAATCAGCCTTGCTCGAAGCGGTCGAGAGCGCGCGATGTAGGAGTGGCCCTGCACGATGTCAATGCGGGCACGGCGGGAAGCTGGGCGGTTGCAGGCCTGGCGGGCGCCAATCCGGAGGGTTTACCGCAAAACGACGCGCTAAATATCGTTTTTCAATATTATTGATTGACGATATGCCGCGAATCGGATTAGAGAGGCTTTATCGAATTACGATGTGCCCTCGAAAGGAAAACGATATGACCCGCTTTGCCACCAGCGCTCTCGCCGCCTGCGCCGCCGTTCTCCTCACTTTCGGCTCGATCGGCGCGATCGTCACCATTCCCCCGGCGCAGGCCAAAACTCCGGCCGCCTTCGCTCTGCCCCCGGTCGCCTGACACCGCTTCGATAGGAGACCCGCAATGAACCCCCGAACCGATCTGCTGCTACTGGCAGGCAAGATCCTCACCGTCATCCTGCAGGTCGTGGTCGGCCTCGGCGCAGCCGCTATCACCTTTGCCATCGCGGTCCTGTCCTTCGCCCGCGGCGACATCCTGAAAGGCTTCGCCGATGGCGCCGAGATCGAAATCAACACCCTGCCGCTGGCTCCCACTCTCTCGTTGCTGGCAATCCTGCTGCTGGTGCTGGCCGCGATGTTCATGTTCTTCGGCCGCTTGCGCGCGATCATCAATACTGTGGCCGAAGGCGAACCCTTCGTACCCGCCAATGCCGAGCGGTTGAGCCTGATGGCATGGCTTATGCTGGCGGTGCAGCTGCTGCTGTGGCCCGCCGCATGGCTCGCCGAGATCGTCGCCAAGTGGGCCAACACGGTCGAGGACGCACACCTCTTGGTCGATGGCGACAGCCTCGATCTGACGGGCATCCTGATGGTCATCATCCTCTTCATCCTCGCCCGGGTGTTCCGCCATGGCGCGGCGATGCGCGAAGATTTGGAAGGGACCGTGTGATGCCCCCCAGCAACGACGATCTCGAAGGAGCCCGCATCATGGTCAAATTGGACGACCTGCTCTACGCCCGCCGCATGACGCTGACCGAACTGGCCGACCGGGTGGGGCTGACGCTCGCCAACCTGTCGATCCTCAAGACCGGCAAGGCCAAGGCGATCCGCTTCTCCACCCTCGCCGCGATCTGCCGCGAGCTGGAGTGCCAGCCGGGCGATCTGCTCGGCTATCAGGCGGACTGATTCTTCTGGAATGGGGCCGGGGCAGCGATGCCTCGGCCCTCGTCGCTAGTCCGAGCGTACCTTCCCCATCACCAGCGCCGCAAACGCCAGCAGCAGGATCGCGCCCGCCTCGAACACCACGTTCTCCGCCTGCATGTCCTTCCCCTGAAGCACGATCAGACGCGCGATCGCGGTGATGGCGATGAAGATCGGGAAGACGAAGGAGCTGCCCTTGCCGGTGTAGAACACCGCGATCATCGCGATCACTTCTGTATAGAGGAACATCAGCAGTATGTCGGCGAGCACGATGCTCCCGCGCTGGTAGACCGCCGCCACCTCCGCCCCGGCCGCGCCCAGCGTCATCAGCGCGGCGACCATCAGGAGCCCCTGCTCGATGAAGCGCAGCGCGCGGCCGGCCGGGTTGGCGGCGGCGGGGGACTCGGCGGGATTGGAGCTGTCCATCGTACCGTTCTATACCCCGGGAGCGCGACAAACCAGCGACTTGCCGCCCACTAGGGGTTGATCCGCGCGACCATGACAGCCCCGCCCCCCGGACAATCCGCTTGACTTGTGGGCGCTCATGGCTATTGGCCCCGCCCGATCCTTTCGAGGATCATCCGTCCGAGACAGTTGGTGACCGGAATATGCCGGTCTTAATTTCCAGCCTAGACGGGGAAAAGAGATTTCGCGCTGGGCCTGCGACGATGCAGACACCGCGCTCGTGCCTGATGGCACACCCTCCTTCCCTATCGACGGACTCGCCCGTGTTCGGAGCCCTTGCGGCCCCGCGCATGGACAAACGTAGCCGGTCGTCCGGGAGCCATCCCGGTCGGCCAAATGTGAAGGAGTATGGCATGGATCGTTCGCAGAAAGCCGACGCGGTTGCCCAGCTCAATGCGGTCTTCAACGAGGTTGCCGTGGTGGTCGTCACCCGCAACCTCGGCATGACGGTGGCCCAGTCCACCGACCTGCGCGGGAAGATGCGCGATGCTGGTGCGTCCTACAAGGTTGCGAAGAACCGTCTCGCCAAGCTCGCCCTCGAGAACACCGACTATGTCGGGCTCGGTGACATGCTCACCGGCCCGGTCGGGCTGGCCTGGTCGCACGACCCGGTCGCGGCTGCCAAGGCCGCTGTCGATTTCGCCAAGTCGAACGACAAGCTCGAAATCGTCGGCGGGTCGATGGGTTCGGTCGTGCTCGACGAAGCCGGCATCAAGGCGCTTGCCACGATGCCGAGCCTCGACGAGATGCGCGCCAAGCTCATCGGGCTGGTCAACGCCCCGGCGACGAAGATCGCCCAGGTCGTTACCGCTCCGGCCGCCAAGGTCGCCCGTGTGTTCGCCGCCTATGCGGACAAGGACGCAGCTTAAGAGACGTTTTTCGCCAGTCGAAACAATTCCTTGGGGCAAGTCCGCCCCGCCACCAATTTGGAGTGAACCATCATGGCCGATATTGCCAAGCTTGTTGAAGAACTTTCGAAGCTGACCGTGCTCGAAGCCGCCGACCTCGCCAAGGCGCTTGAAGAAGCGTGGGGCGTGAGCGCCGCTGCTGCGGTTGCCGTGGCTGCTGGCCCGGCTGCCGGCGGCGATGCCCCGGCTGCCGAAGAGCAGACCGAATTCGACGTCATCCTGACCGGCGACGGCGGGAAGAAGATCCAGGTCATCAAGGAAGTCCGCGCCATCACCGGCCTGGGCCTGACCGAAGCCAAGGCGCTCGTCGAAGGCGCGCCGAAGGCCGTCAAGGAAGGTGTCAACAAGGCCGAAGCCGAAGAGATCAAGAAGAAGATCGAAGAAGCCGGCGGCACCGTCGAGCTCAAGTAAGCTCGTCTGCCACCGATCTTCGGATCGACGCGAAAAAGGGGCGGCGCCAGCGATGGTGTCGCCCTTTTTTATTTTTGACGCCCATCGCCGCCGCAAGTGGCTCGATTGAGTCGCTTTTTCGGGCGAGCGGAAAGAATCGCAAAATCGGTGCAGCGGCGCAAAAGCGGTGTGCCCCTGCCCTCGGGAAAGCGCCTCAGAACTGCGCCTCGCGGACCCTTCCGAAAGCCTGACGTGTAAGCCTAACAATAGTTAACAAACTTTACTCCCTGTTGATAAGCCCTACCATCGCGGACACCGGGTGCCGAGTCGCAAGACATTTCACATCCAAAATGGATCGTGTTTGAGGCACCATTGAATATGCCGTGGGGGGATTTATGCGAGGTTGGAAAGCAGGCCTGACGGCTTGTGCAGCGCTATGCGCTTCCCCGCTTTGCGCGCAGGACATGACCTACGAGCCGGTCAGCCCGACCTTCGGCGGCAACCCGTTCAATTCGCAGCACGTTCTGGGCGTCGCCAACGCCAACAACGATTTCCGCGATCCGCGCGCGACCAGCAGCAATTCGCAGGCCGACATCTTCGCCCGCCAGCTGCAATCGCGCCTGCTCTCGGCGCTGTCCTCGCAGATCGTCGATGCGATCTTCGGCGAGAACCCGCAGGAATCGGGCACGATCAGCTTCGGCGGCCAGACCATCAACTTCTTCCGGACGCTCGAGGAAGTGACCATCATCATCCGCGATGACGCGACCGGCGAGGAAACCCGGATCGTTGTCCCGCTGTTCATCGAAGTCGACTGATCCCAACCATGCAACACGTCTCCCGCCTTGCCCTGCTCGCGCTGGCCGCCGCCCCGCTCGCCGGGTGCATGAGCGCGCCGCAGGACGGGCGCAACACGCTGGCAACCACCACCAGCCTCGCCTACTTCCCGAAGAAGACCCAGACCCAGACCCTGCTCAACCAGCTGCCCGTGCCCCAGCGCCCGGTGGCGATCGCGGTCTATGGCTTCACCGACCAGACCGGCCAGTTCAAGCCGACCGAGACCGGCCAGACCCTGTCGCGCGCGGTGACCCAGGGCGCGAGCTCTATGCTGGTGCGCGCGCTTCAGGACGCGGGCAACCGCCAATGGTTCACCGTGGTCGAGCGCGAGCGGCTCGATAACCTGCTCAAGGAACGCCAGATCATCGGCGAGATGCGCAAGCGCTATCTCGGCGAGCAGGAAGTCGATCCCAATGCGCTGCCCGCGCTGCTGTTTGCCGGCGTGCTGCTGGAAGGCGGGATCGTCGGCTACGACACCAACACCGTCACCGGCGGAGCGGGCGCGGCCTTCCTCGGCATCGGGGCGCGGACCGAATACCGGCAGGACACGGTCACGGTCTATCTGCGCGCCGTCTCGGTCCGCACCGGCGAGGTGCTCGCCAACGTGACAACCTCCAAGACGATCGCCAGCCAGGCGATCGGCGCCAACGCGTTCAAGTTCGTCGCCTTCCGCGAGCTGCTCGAGGCCGAGGCCGGTTTCACCTCCAACGAGCCCGATCAGGTCGCGCTCCAGCAGGCGATCGAGAAGGCGGTCTATGGCCTCGTGCTCGAGGGCGTCGAGCTCGATCTGTGGCGGTTCGAGGACATGGCGGCGGCCCAGCCGCTGCTCGCCGCCTACCGCGCCGAGCGCGACGGGAAATATGATGCCAGCGACATCCAGAAGGCGCTCAAGCGGGCAGGCTCGCTCACGGCGCTGACGGTGGTCGATGGCGAGCCTTTGGAGGACAAGCAGCGGGGCGGCCAGAAGGACGGATCGTGACGCTGCAAGGAATTCCCTTGTGATCGTGAGGGTTCAAGGGGGGTAACCAGTCCGGCGGTGCGGCAACACCAAGGGGCTGAAAAACAAAGCACGCAAAGGAGCGGCAACTCCGATGCGCGCGAGGTAAGGTATGCGATAACCTGATGGTCCCAGCGTCTCGACGCGCCGTGGCCAGTGCTCGGTATCGCCTATCGCCCAGGCGGATGCAACAAATGAATACCGAGCGGCACAGGCCCGATTTCAGCAATACCTCCGCGCCGGACCACGCTCCGGGCGCTGCGGCGGGCGATGCGGCATTCTTTTCCCGCAGCATATCCGATCTTCTCCAGTCCCGCATTCCCGCAACCGCAGCGCTCGCCCGCTTGCGGAGCGGGAGCCTGTCTTTTGCAATTTCCGACACAGAAGGATCCGAACAATGAAGAAACCCATCACCGGCAGCGTATCGCTGATCGCGCTGTCGCTCGCGAGCGCCGCGCTGGCGCAGGGCGTGCCCAACAGCTCGACCGTCACCCAGGGCGGCTCCGGCGGCGAGGCGACCGTGACCCAGAAGGGCACCGGCACCAATTCGTCGACCGTCACCCAGAACGGCGCCGACAACACGATCACCGTCGACCAGAACAGCGCGGCGGGCGGCACCAATATCTCGGCCGTCACCCAGTCGGCGGCCGCGAGCGACAGCACCGCAGACATCGACCAGACCGGCGAAGGCAATGACAGCAGCGTCCAGCAGGACGGCGATGACAGCGATGTCGATGTGACCCAGAACGGCACCGACAACGTCTCGCGCATCATCCAGAATGCGATCGGCTCCGACACGACCGTCAACCAGAACGGCAACGCCAACTTCTCGAACGTCGGCCAGACCGGGGACAACGCCAGCATCCTCGTCAACCAGACCAACAGCAATCCGGCCGTGGACGGCAACGACAGCTTTGTGACGCAAAGCGGCGACAACTCGGATGCCATCGTCGGCCAGACCGGCCAGGGCAACATCTCGAACATCATCGAGACCGGCAACGGCGCCTTCACCCAGGTGACGCAGAACGGGACGGGCAATGATTCCCGCGTGACGCAGGGCGGCATCTCGGCCGATGCCTTCGTCAGCCAGAACGGCACGAACAACGGCTCGATCATTGGGCAGACCGGTATCAGCTCGGTCACCGACATCGTCCAGAGCGGCGAAGGCAACCGCTCGACCGTGACCCAGGCGGGCTCGTTCTCGCGCACCGATGTCGACCAGACCGGCGGATTCAACACCTCGAACGTCACCCAGTCCGCCAATCTGGCGGCGGTCAGTGTCGGCCAGAACGGCGAGCGCAACACCTCGACCGTGACGCAGAGCGGCCTTTCGTCGCGCACCACCGTCACCCAGACCAACCTGTCGGGCTCGGTGCCGGGCAACACCTCGACCGTCGGCCAGACCGGCGAGGGTTCGCGAAACACCATCACCCAGACCGGCAGCGCCAACAGCTCGACCTTCACCCAGTCGGGCGCCGGCGCCGTCGCGCGCGTCACCCAGACCGGCACCGGCAACATCGCCTCGGCGACGGAAAGCGGCACGCTGTCCGATCTCGACGTGCGGCAGCTGGGCCAGGGCAACACCTCGAACGTGACCCAGAACGGTGACGGATCGCAGGTCGATATCCTGCAGGACGGCACCACCAACACCTCGCTGGTGACCGGCACCGGGTTCAGCTCGACCGTCGATGTCCGCCAGACCGGCACCGGCAACACCAGCACCGTCTTCCAGGCGGGCGGGTTGCTCAACGGCTTCACCAATGTCGACGTGGTGCAGAACGGGCAGACCAACAATTCAACCGTGCGCCAGCTGGCGGGTGCGGCCGACGTGACCGTGGGCCAGACCGGCGCGAACAACTTCTCCGATGTGGTCGGCGTCGCCAACCTGTCGGATGCGACCGTCAACCAGAACGGTATCGGCAACCGTTCGGAGATCGATCAGAACGCGGCCAACCGCCCTGGCCTGTTCGGTCCTGTCGGGATCACCAACGAGAACCAGAGCGCGACCGTCACCCAGCGCGGCGAAGGCAACAACCAGCGCCTCAACCAGTATGGCCGCGACCAGATCGCCAACATCACCCAGATCGGTGAAGGCAACGTCTCCGGCACGGCCGGGGGCCTCGTCGGGATCACCCAGGTCGGCGACGGCAACCTTGCCAATCTGCGGCAGGAAGGCGACCGCAACAGCTCGGTCATCAATCAGGGCACCTCGGGCAACCTGACCCTCGTCTCGGCGGCTTCGAGCGAGGACAACACCGCCCGCGTCACCCAGACCGGCGACGACGGCAAATCGACCGTCACCCAGAACGGCGACGGCAACCTTGCCACGCTCAATCAGGACGGCCTGCTCAACGAGAGCACCATCATCCAGACCGGCAACAACAACACCGCGGGCGTCACGCAAGGCGGGATGGGCGACGTTTCCGGCATCACCCAGACGGGCAGCGGCCACACCGCCACCGTGTTCCAGAACCAGCCCTGATCGCAGGGCGGGGAGCGGCGGCAGTTCCGCCCTCCCCACCGCCCGGGCGAGTTAGCGTGCAGCCTCGTCCGGCGGGTCCAACAAGATAGAAGAGGACAAGACAATGAAAACGAAGAAGTCCATCATCGCAAGCGTATCGCTGATTTCTCTGGCTTTCGCGACTCCGGCGCTGGCGCAGAGCGTCTCGAAACTCGACCAGAACGGCAACGGCAACGGTGCCACGGTCGCTCAATCCGGCAACAACACCTCGGATGTGAAGCAGACCGGCAACGACAACCGGGCGAGCGCCGATCAGACCGGCAACACGAACTCTTCGACCATCAGCCAGGAAGCGCTGGGTGCCGGTGCCTTCGTGACGCAGAACGGCGAAAACAACAAATCAACCATCATCCAGGAGGATGCCTCGACCGGCAACACGATCAATCGGCCCGAAGACCCGGAATCGACGGTGGTGCAGCGGGGCAACGACAATATTTCGACCGTCAACCAGAACGCGGTGGCGCCCGGGTTCAACCTCGTCGGCAACGTGACCCAGACGGGTGACGACAACATCTCGAACATCGATCAGGATGCGGCGGGGCCCAGCTGGTCGGGAACGATCCGGACGGTCCTTACCCAGACCGGCTCGGCCAATTCGAACATCGTGCAATATGCTGCCAATTCGCGGGATCTTCACGCAACGGTCACGCAGTCCGACTCCGTCCTGACCCTGAACCAGTTGGCGCTCGGGCAGTCATCGGCCGGCCTGAGCGCGAGCGTGCGGCAGCAGAGCGGATCGGCGGCGATCGTCAACCAGACGACCACCGGCGAACGTTCGGGCGACCTTTACGCCATGCTCGACCAGCGCAACGGCGCGATCGCCAACGTCACCCAGACGGCCGGCGGGCTCAGCTCGAGCAACATGGACGCGATCGTGACGCAGGACGGGGCCAACACGGCCAACGTCACGCAGACTTTCAGCCAGCCGGGGAGCAGCACCTTCCTCGCCACCGTTAACCAGGGCGGCACCGGCAACCTCGCCAACGTCACCCAGCGGGATCTGGCGCCGGGATCTGTCGCCGATCCGGACACCGGCCTCACCGCCACGGTGCGGCAGAGCGGCACGGGCAACACGACCGATCTGGTGCAGGAGAACCGGAGCGCCATCGCCACGATCACGCAAGCGGGCAACAACAACCTCGCCAATGCCTTCCAGGGCGATGTCGGGCAAGACTTGACCGTCTCCCAGTCGGGCCGCGACAACCGGTCGTTCTCGAACCAGACCGGGACCGGCAACCTTGCCGACGTGCTGCAAGCCGGCACGGGCGCCACATCGACGGTGACGCAGTCGGGGCGCAACGATCTGGCCTTTGTCGACCAGCTGGTCGGTTCGGACGGTTCGACCTCGCTCATCACGCAGAAAGGTGCGGGCGGCCTGGCCTCGGCCAACAAGGCCGATGTCACGCAATCCGGTGCAAGCAACCGGTCGGAAATCACGCAGAGCGGCTTCGACAGCTCCGCCCTGCTGATCCAGTCGGGTGCCCGCAACACCAGCACCATCACCCAGACCGGCACCGTGGACGGGCTCGACAGCTCTGCCAAGGTCACCCAGTCGGGCAACGACAACATATCGAACATCCTGCAGGACGGCTCGCTCAACTCCGCGACCGTCACCCAGTCGAGCGACAATAATCTGTCGACCATTACCCAGACCGGCACCGGCGGAACGGTGACCGTGACCCAGGGCATGTGACCTTCAACCCTCCGGGCACGGCGCAAGCTGCTGCCCGGACCGGACAACATCGATCATTCGCAAGACAACCTGTTTTCAACGAGGAACTTGAAATGAAGAAGACGATCCTTGCCGGCGCCTCAATCATGGCGCTGACCATCGCGGCTCCGGCCTTTGCGCAGAGCCAGTCGGACATCAACCAGAGCGGGACCGGCAACGCGGCCACCGTCACCCAGAGCGGCACCAACACCTCGGAGATCGACCAGACCGGCGCAGGCGCGGTCGCGACGGTCAAGCAGGCCGGTACGGGCAGCGATTCCAACGTCACCCAGAACGGCGGCGGCACCGTGACCGTCGACCAGTCGGGCGTCACCGGATCGACCTCGAACGTCACCACGCTGGCCGATGACCGCGCGCCCGAAAGCCGGGTGGACGTCGTCCAGACCGACACCGGCGCCAGCAGCGCCGCCGCGGGCCAGGCCAACGTCTCGACCGTGATCCAGGACAACGTCAACGGCTTCGGCAGCTCGGGAACGGGGAGCACCGTCTCGGTCAACCAGACCCAGAACGCGGCCGGAGCCGGGCAGAACTTCTCGCTCGTCACGCAGGGCCGCAATGCCAACAGCGGCCAGGTGACCGTGCAGCAGACCGGCGGTGACAACTCCTCGATCTACAGCTCGACCACCTCGACCGACAATGACGCCTTCATCACCCAGAACGGTCAGGACAACAACTCGAGCGTCACGCAGAACTTCCAGAACGGCGCGGCCATCGCCACGGTCAACCAGACCAATGCCGGCGGCGCGGTGAACAGCGCGACGATCAGCCAGACCTCGGCGGGCTTCTCCACCAACCCGGCGCAGTTCGCGCTCGGGGCCGATGCCACCATCACCCAGAACGGCGAAGGCAACGTCGCCTCGATCAACCAGACCGGCTACGCCGATGCGGCGATCGAATCCAATGAAGCCAGCAGCAACCAGCAGGGCAGCTTCAACGGTTCCTCGATCACCCAGAGCGGCACGCTCGGCTTTGCCAGCGTGCTGCAGACGGGCAACGAGAACGACTCCTTCATCACCCAGTCGGGCGAAGGCTCGCGCGCGACCGTCACGCAGACCACGGTCGAATCAGGCAACGGCACCCGCACCCGCGGCAAGGATGGCACTGACAACCCGTCAGGCGACGTGATCCGCAGCAACTTCTCGAGCATCGAGCAGACCGGCAACGGGGTCGAAGCGTCGATCACCCAGACCGGCGATCTCAACCGCTCGGGCCTGGTCCAGAGCGGCAACGGGGCATCGGCGACGCTGCGCCAGACCGGTATCTTCAACAATTCGCAAATCAACCAGAGCGGCGATGCCACGGCGAATGTCACCCAGGGCGGCGGCTATGGCGACAACAACTCGCAGATCGTCCAGACCGCCGATGGCGCTTCGGCGACCGTGACCCAGTCGGCCGACACCACCGCGCCGACCTTCTTCCCGACCAACCAGTCGATCATCACCCAGTACGCGGGTGCCGGGGCGATCGTCGGCCAGAGCGGCCAGCAGAACGAATCGAACATCACCCAGGATGTCGGCGCCGAAGGGTCGAATGCCAGTGTCACCCAGACCAACCTGCTCGGCCTCACCGCGCTCGACACCAACCTGTCGAACATCACCCAGACGGCTTCAAACAGCGGGATCAGCGTGATCCAGACCGGCCTCGGCAACACCTCGGGCGTCCAGCAGGCAGGGTCGGGCAACACCGTGTTCGTCGATCAGATCGGCAACTTCAACCGCTCGACGGTGACCCAGACAGCCGGCAGCTCGGGCGGCATGGCCGATATCAACCAGACCGGCTCGGACGGGCTGTCGACCCTCACCCAGACTGGCTCGGGCCAGAAGGCGACGCTTAACCAGGGCGGGCTCGACAACGAATCGATCATCGACCAGTCGGGCAGCGGCAACACCGCGACCGTGACCCAGACGAGCAACGGGAACTACTCGTCCGTCATCCAGAACGGGACGGGCAACACCGCCACCGTCACGCAGAACCCGTAAGCGGCCATCGGCCACGCTCCGGGCGAGACCCGCTCTCGCCCGGAGCCTTCCTTTGCGTTACAAGAGTGCGATGACGCGGATGACACAGCCCGGAACGGTCCGCTCCCCGAGCGCAGCCGCCTTTCTCGCTGCGGCGGCGCTGGCCTTTGGCCCGGCCCCGGCGCTTGCCCAGAGCGCGCCCGAACGCGGCGTGTTCGTCTCCCAGATCGGTGATGGCAGCGAAGCGACTGTCACCCAGCAGAATTCCGACAGCCTCGCCCGCGTGGCGCAGGACGGCAACGACAACCGCGCGCGCCTCACTCAGAAGGGCCCCGCCCCGCAGATCGCCCGGATCGCGCAGGATGGCGATGACAACCGCGCCGATGTCATGCAGGACGGCACCGGCACCGCCCAGCTCGGCCTGGCACAAGAGGGTGATGCCAACACCGCAATCGTCATGCAGAGCGAGACCAGCGCCGATGCGCAGTCGCTCGCCGCGATCCTCCAGCGTGGCAACAACAACACCCTGGTGCTGGTGCAGGACGGCAGTGACAACCGCGCGAGCCTCACCCAGATCGGGGACGGCAACGCCATGACCGCGACCCAGCTCGACAGCGGCAACCGGCTGGAATGGACCCAGAGCGGCGACGGGCTGGCCGATCTCAGGATCACCCAGACCGGCGGGTCCAATCTCCAGATCACCCAGAGCAACACCGGCGCGCAGTTCGCGCCGCCGCCCCCGCCGGGCGGCTAGGCCGAGGCATGGCGCGCTCCCGCATCAGGCTTGTCTGGCCGGCAGCGGCCATGGCAGCGGCGGGTCTGGCCGCGCAGGAGGCGCCGGCGCCCGACATCGACCGCACCGGAGCGCTTCAGATCGAGCTTCCCGCGCAGGCGCCCGCCACCGGGCCGGGCCGCGCCTATCTCGACGAAAGCGGTGCGCCCGCCCTCCCCCGCGCGCCGCGCGCCAGCCTTGCGGGAGAGGCGGCCGACCGGCTCTCCCCGGCCGAAAGCAGCGCGCCCGCGCGCCAGATTTCCGCACTCTCCGACAGCGGACCGGCCGTCGCGCAGCTCAGCCGGGCCGATCTCGACGCGCGCCTCGCCCAGCTTTCAGCGGCCGAGCGGAGGGTGCTGTTCCAGGCGATCGAGGGCAGCGACATCTGCAACGATCCCCCGCGCGTCGCCGAGATCATGGCGCTGTGCCGAGGCCGCATCGAGACCCGCTCGGGCGAGTTCGCCGCACGCACCGAGGCAGGCCTCAGCGCCGAAGACCGGCTGCTGCGCGGCGATCTCGAAGCCAGCACGCTGCCCACGCTTGCGGCGGTGATCGACCGGCTCGGGCGGGGCGGCGCAGCGGTCGGCGATCCCAGCAACCAGGCGATCGCCGCGATCGCGCTCGGCACCGGCCTGTCCCCCTCCGACGGCAAGCCCGACGGGGACGGTGCGGGCAAGCCGCAGGTCGGCGAGGAAACCCAGGCGCTGATCAATGCGCTCGTCAATCAGCTCGGAGGCGCAGCCCCATGATCGCAAAGCTTGTCGCCCTGCTCGCCGCTGCGGCTTCCGCAGCCCCCGCCGTTCCCCCCGCGCGCCAGGAGAGCCCCGCCATGTCCGCCGACCCCACTGACACCGCCCGCGCCCTCAGCCTCGATGTCGCGGCGGGGG